>PBLR01000026.1 GCA_002722385.1 SAR116 cluster bacterium
GGGCCTGTTCTGTAGGGAAAGATGCCAGCAGAAACTTTAGTTTTTGGGGGAAACGGTCTGTTTGTTGGAGACAAAGTCCCTGCTGGCATAGATTCATGAACTTGTCATGTCGCTTAACGTTCTTCGGCGATTATGTAATCTAAACAAGTCATTGAGGCAGAAATATGGCAGAGGTGAGTTTGTGGGCAAATCAAACCAGTTTCAGCCTGAAAGAAGAGGGGAACAGACAACCTGTAAGCCGGGTTCTGTCTCTGTGCCGCCCGAAACGGGCCGCACAGATGATGACTATTCATCTGGGATGCCTGTTACCAGACACCTCTTGCAACCTACCCGGACATCTCTGGCAGGATCACCAGTGCTGACTAAACAGCTATGCCCCTACATGGTCTTGCTTCGGATGGGGTTTACCCTGCCAGGCCTGTCACCAGCCCTGCGGTGCGCTCTTACCGCCCCTTTTCACCCTTACCAGACGCTGTGTCTGGCGGTTTGTTTTCTGTGGCACTTTCCCTGGGGTCGCCCCCGCTGGACGTTATCCAGCATCCTGATCCTGTAAAGCCCGGACTTTCCTCTGTCAGCATAAGGCCAACAGCAGCCATCCGGTCATCTGTTCCGATTCGAAGTTTTGCCTGTTTGTGGGGGGGAAGTCAATTCATCCGCTGCTGAGCTCTTCTCTCAACAGCTCTAAAGACAGCCAATCCTCTTCCATTTGGGCGAGCTGGTCCTTGTCTTGTTTGGTCTGTTCCGCCAGGCCCTGATAGGCGTCCGGGTTATCCGCATAAAAGGTCATGTCAGACAGGCGCGCATCCGCAGCGGCAATTTTGGCTTGCATATCGGCAATCTGCTGCGGCAGCTTTTCTAAGAGATAGGCTTGTTTATAGCTCAGTTTGGTTTGCTCGCGCGTGGGCGGCCTGTCTGACCGTTTGTTTCGTGATGTATTGTGTTTGCGGGGTTTTTGCTGGCCTGTTGCGGCCTTTGCCTGCTTGTCCTGCTGTTTGCGGCGGCGCTCCAGATAGTCGGAATAACCGCCGGCATGGGCAACCACGCGCCCGTCCTCTTCAAATGCCAGCAGGCCGGTGACTGTCCGGTCAAGAAAATCACGGTCATGGCTGACGATCAGAACCGTGCCGTCATAATCACTGACCACTTCCTGCAGCAGATCAATGGTCTCCATATCCAGATCATTGGTCGGCTCATCCAGAACCAGAAAATTATGGGGCTGGGCAAAAATGAAAGCCAGCATCAGCCGGTTCTGTTCGCCGCCGGACAAGGTGGAGACTTTCTGCGTCATTTTGAAATCATCAAATAAAAAATCGCGCAGATAGCTGGTGACATGGCGCGGCTTGCCCGCAATATTCACCGCATCTCCCCCGTCCGGGCATAAGATGGTCCAGGGGCTGGCCTGTTGGTTCAGCAGGGCCCGGTTCTGGTCAAAATAGCCCGGGATCAAACCGTAACCTGATTTGACATGGCCCTTGTCCGGGGGTTGTTCTCCCAGCAGGGTTTTGACCAATGTTGATTTGCCTGCACCGTTGGGGCCGACCAGACCCAGCCTGTCGCCGCGCAGGATTTTCAGATTGAAATGGCTGACGAGCTGGCGGCTGTGCTGTTCAGGGGCGCCGACAGACAGGCTGATGTCGCGGGCTTCCAGAACAACCTGGCCACCGGTTTCGGCCTTTACCTTGCCCATGCTCATCTCGCGCATCTGGGCCGGGGCCTGGCGGGCACGCTCTGAGCGCAGCACCTGCAGTTCACGCAGGCGGCCCTGATTGCGTTTGCGCCGCGCGCTGATGCCCTGATGCGACCAGCGGGTTTCTTCAGCAATTTTCTTATCCAGCTTATGCAGCCGCACCGCCTCATCAGCCAGTATCGCCTCTGACCAGTCTTCAAACTCGTCAAACACACCCTGCCGGCGGCGCAGGGTTCCCTGATTCAGCCATAAAATCCCATTACCAAGGGCGCGCAGAAAGGCGCGGTCATGGCTGATCAGAATAAGCGCGCCTTTACGGGCTTTCAGCATCGCCTCTAGCCATTCAATGGTCGGCAGATCAAGATGGTTTGTCGGCTCATCCAGAAGCAGCACGTCAGGATCTGTAATCAATGCCTTGGCCAGAGACACACGTCTGCGCTCTCCGCCTGACAAATTATCTGTCAGCTGCGCACCATCCAGCCCCAGCCGCCCCAAAATGGCCTCAGCCTTATGAGCTTGTCTGCGTCTGTCCTCAACGCTTAAGTCCGGGCCGTCATCCAGCCCGTCCAGAACATAAGATGAGAGGGTCATGCTGCCGCGAAAGGACGGGTTCTGCGGCAGATAGGCAACTGAACTGTAGGGCGCGCACCAGCGGCTGCCTTCATCTGGTTCGGTTTGCCCGGCAATCAGCTTCATCAGCGAGGATTTACCGGCCCCGTTGCGCCCGACAAAGGCCAGCCTGTCTCCGGCACTGATGGCCAGATCAACATGCCGCAACAGCCATCTGTCGCCCAGATTCAGGCCTAAATCAGAAACGGATAATAATGGCGGGGCCATAAGCTGGTCCTTAAACTAAATCTTCTGGTCTGGGGCCCGGTTTGTTATGCGGGTCTGCTGGCCATTTGTCTAGACAGGGTGTCATAGGCATGGTTGATACGCGCCAGTCGGTCAGTCGCGGCCTGTACAAATTCTTCTGGCATGCCCGCGGCGATCAGCTTGTCGGGGTGATGTGCGGCGGCCAAAGTGCGCCAGGCCATGCGGATATCCTGCAGGCTGGCATCCTCCGGCACGCCCAGGACCAGATGCGGCGGCGGGTTCTCGCCTGAATAAATATCAGACAGGCGGGCGAACTCCTCCTCCTCATATCCGAAGATTGTGGCCACCTGCTGCAGATAGGCCCATTCCGGGGCGGTGATCCGGCCATCAGAACGGGCGATGGTAAATAACAGATCAAGAAGCTGTTCAAGTATTGCTGATTTAGGCCCGAACAGGCTGGCGGTCTGCCGGGCGTAGGCTTCAAACCCGTCTTGTGTCTGCCGGGCCAGATCCCAGAACTGGCCGACCCGGTGCAGGTCTTTTTCAGGGATTTGCACACGTGATCGAAAACTGTTGATCTCAGCTGAGGTGACCACGCCATCTGCTCTGGCCATTTTTGCTGACAGGGCGATGACCGCCACGGTGAACGCCACTTTCCTGGCTTCATCCGGGTCAAGATGCCGGCGCAGCTGCTGGCCAGCCAGTGACCCGGCCGCCGCGCCCAGCAATGCGCCAATTGGGCCGCCAAAGGCAAATCCGGTTACCCCGCCTATGATCAGTCCCCAAATTGTCATGACGGTGAAGTCTCCTTAACGTGGAAAAGCAGATTGCCGGACAGCCAAAATTTTCACTATACTGCGCCACGATGCAAAGTCTTTTTGAGCTGGTTATAGCGAGTTTAGCGAAATGACACAAATCCCGTCATTTGATTACCGAGGATTGAAATGCCCGTTACCTGTGCTGAAGGCCCGGCGCGCCTTATCACAGCTGACAGCCGGGCAAGAGGCTGAATTTCTTGCCGATGATCCCGCCTCTCCGTTGGATATGTCCCATTTCTGTGAGGCAGAGGGTCATCATCTGGCCAGCTCAGATGAGGTGGATGGCTATTTTGTCTATCATATTATCAAAGGGGATAAGGCCTGAGCGGGGCCGTGATCTGGCAGATACTCCCTTTTATATCTGCTCACGCCAAGATCTGATAGAGCTGGTTAAGATATGCTTGATAGGCGGCAGCGCGGTCCGGCTTGTCCAGCTGAATACCGAGCTGTTCAGCAAAAGCAAAAAACCCCGGGGCAGGCAGGCCGTCTCTGGCTTTGGAAATCACAACCGCCGCTCTGAGAGGGCGTCCGCACTTTTGGTCTTCTGCCATAGTCTGCTCTAACCAGCTGGTCAGCCGGTGAATGCGGTGCGGGCCTGTCAGCCCGGCTGCTGTGGCCAGCTGATTATAGGTAATCTGGCGCTTATCCTTGATCATCGTCATCAACAGCTGGTCTGCTGTGGCTTGCCAGCCGTCGGGGTTTTCAGGGGTTATTTTCATCTTCTTCCTGGCCAGGCTGCTTTTGCTTGAGCGGGGCGGGCAACCGCTATAGTAATGAGGCTATGATACTCATCAGATCGTTCGTGTTCAATATTCTGTTCTATGCCAGTACGGCCGTGCTGGCGGTTGTGCTGTTCCCCTGTCTGCTGCGGGCGGGCTGGGCCCGGGCGGCTGGCAAGTTCTGGGGCGGATATACGGCCCGGCTTCTTCTTGTGACGGGTCTGCGTCATCAGCTGACAGGTGACCGGCATAAAGGTCGGCAGGTGATTTATGCGGTCAAACATCAATCAGCCTGGGAAACGCTGATTTTATATTACGAGCTGGATGCGCCGGTTATTGTATTGAAACGCGAATTGCTGCGGCTGCCGATTCTGGGCTGGTTTTTCCGGCGGTCAGGCTGTATCGCGGTTGACCGCAAGGCTGGCATGGCCGCGCTGAAGATGATGCGTCAGCAGGCAGTTGCGGCCGCGGCCACCGGCCGTTCGGTGCTGATTTTTCCGCAAGGCACGCGGGTCGCTTCTGGCCAGTCTGCGCCTTATCAGATCGGTGTATTTGCGCTGTATCAGGCCACCGGATTGGATGTTGTTCCTGTGGCGTTAAATTCAGGCCGGTTCTGGGCCCGCAACGGGTTTATCAAAAAGCCGGGCCTGATTTCAGTTTGTTTTCTGCCTAGCCTTGCCGGGGGCTTGTCGCGCGGGGAATTCATGACCAAGTTAGAAGAAGCGATAGAGACAGAAATGACCCGGCTGGACGGCTGAGGGCCTGCACTAAAAAAACACAAGAGGCAGAAGACTTTATGGACGGCGAAAGTTTTGGCGGTGGCCGCCAGAAAAATGTGCTTGGCGGTGCGCTGATCCCCTGTTCGGTCAGCCCGATGACAGGGTTTTTCCGTGATGGCTGTTGTCACACCGGGCCTGAAGATATGGGCAGCCATACAGTTTGTGCGGTGATGACAGATGATTTTCTGCATTTCAGTAAGGCCGCCGGCAATGATCTGATGACCGCGCGGCCTGAATATAACTTCCCTGGCCTGAAACCCGGGGACAGCTGGTGTTTATGTGCTGCAAGATGGGAACAGGCCAGACGTGCCGGTGCCGCGCCGAAAGTTCTTCTGGCCGCCACCAATGAAGCCTGCCTGTCGGTTGTCAGCCTTGCTGATCTCAGAGCGCATGCCCTTGAAACAGACCGGTATGGCTGAACAGGATAAACGTCTGTGGCTGATCTGGGCCGGGCTTGTGCTGGCCGTTGTGGTGATGCTGCCGTTTCTGGTCAGGCATCCCGGGTTTTTTGCCTCTGCGCTGAGCTATTGCGTTACCATGTTTGGTCTGGCCTGAAGGCCCGGTCTTTTTTCAGAAAAAATACTTAACGGTCAAAAAACTGCACGAACGGCGAAATCTGTGTTACGCTGAGGGCGGGGAAGCAGGTTTTAAAGAAGGGGTGTCCCCCGATGAGTTGGGACCGGCTAGGATTACTCAACCAAGGGACACACCTACTATACGCAGGTTGCCAACATGTGGACTTGTTGAGATCTGCTTTCCCGCAAATTTCTCTGAACTTTCCACTATATGAGATGCCTTGCCGAAATTTTGTCTGTCTTCAGAGGGCCAGCAGGGTTTTCTGAAGGCTCAGGAACGCAGTGGCAGAATCTGGCAGGCTGTTTTTCCAGTCTTCATTTGCGCTGGCATCTGCCTCATCTGAGATGAATTTAAAAGACCGCAGGGGAATCTGTTCCCGTGCGGCGATTTTTGCCAGCGCGTACAGCTCCATATCCACAAGATCACAAGGAATATCAGGCGGGCTGGTTGCAAAGCGATCAGCTGTACCACAGATCAGCGGACTGTCAGACAGAGTGAAACAAGAGGTGTGATCTTCAAACGGCGTTACCCCCAGCTTGAGGCCGAGCGGGCGGACATCCATGTCATATTGAACAGATTTGCCAACTTCAACAATGCCTGACAAACTAGGTGTAACGGCCCCGGCGGTACCAAAATTGATCAACAGATCCGGTTTGCTGTCGGCAAGCGCCGCCATTAAGGAAATCGCTGCATTCACCTTGCCCACCCCGGTATAAATCACAGTCCAGTCTGCCAGCCCTTCTGTCGGCAGTTCCTGGTCAAGAGCAACGATAAGCGCAACATGTTTTGACATCAAACAACACCCTGTCTGCAAGATTTATGAAAAAACAGCCTTGTCAGCACAGCCTTGACAGACAACCATAGGAGTTCCGCGCTGAGCGTACTGGGTGAACAGAGTATATCAAAAGGGTATGAATTATGAATATGAAAACGCGGCAGATTGGCAAACAGTCCAGAGATCTGGCCTCTGTGGGCATCGGGGCGATGTCTTTTTCAAATTTCTACGGGCCATGTGATGATGGTCAGGCAGAAGCCATTCTGAATGCCGCCCTGGATTTGGGACTGGATCATATCGATACCTCAAATGTTTATGGGATGGGCGTGTCTGAACAGCGCATTGGCAGCTTCCTTGCCAAACAGGGCCGCCGGGCCACAGATTTCTTTCATATCGCGACCAAAGCCGCCATCTGTCGTGATCCAGATACAGGCGCGCGATCATTCAATAATTCAGCTGAACATCTTGAATCAGAACTGGATAAAAGCCTGGCCCGTATGGGGGTTGATCATGTGGATTTATTTTATGTTCACCGCCGCCAGCCTGAACTGCCGATAGAAGAGGTGGCCGGCACGCTGGGGCGTCTGGTGGAAAAGGGCAAAATAAAAACAATCGGGTTTTCTGAAATCGCGCCGTCTTCTTTGCGCCGGGCAGATAAAGTCCATCATGTGGCGGCGGTACAATCTGAATATTCATTATCAACACGCGCGCCTGAACTTGGCCTTTCCCAGACCTGTGCAGAACTGGGCACAACATTGGTTGCGTTCAGCCCGGTGGGGCGCACGCTTCTGACAGACCGTCCGCTCAGCTTTGAGGCTGCTCAAGGTCTTGATTTTCTGAAAGGTAACCCGCGGTTTCTGCAGCCGAATTATGAGGCAAATATTGCGCTGACAGCACCGTTCCGGGCATATGCAGCTGATCACGGATGGGCCGCCGCCAGCCTGGCGATCGCGTGGCTGTTGGCACAAGGCGGTCATATTCTGCCTATTCCGGGTACCCGTTCTGTTGCGCATTTAAATGAGCTGGCCGCCGCCCGCGATATCACCCTCACCGAACAGATGCTAGCAGAGATTGAACAGATTCTCCCCGTAGGCTGGGCCCATGGGGACAGATATTCACAAGCCCAATGGGTTGGCCCGGAACGCTATTGCTGATCCGCCGCCTGATTTTGGTATTCATCTGTTGCGGGCTGTGCTAGACCGGCTCGATGAGCCCGCGCGACTATCTTCTTTATGCTTGTGTGATTTTTGGCTGGTCGACAAGCTGGCTGCCTCTGAAAGGGCAGGTCGGTTTTGTTGCCCCTGAGGTTTCTGTGTTGTGGCGGTTTATTATTGCCGCGGCTTTATGCTTTCTGATCGCCCGTCTGCAAGGTCTGAAGCTGGCGTTTCCGGCACGCCTCCATCTGCGTTTTGCGGCGTTGGGGCTCATGCTGTTCAGCACCAATTTCACCTTGTTCTATTATGCCAGTCCGCATCTGGCCTCGGGGTTGCTGGCCGTTGTGTTTTCAACGGCGTCTTTGCTGAATATTCTGATGCTGGCCTGTCTGAGCCGGTCAGCACCGCCGCCGCGCCAGCTGCTGGCCTCTGTGATCGGGCTAGGCGGCATTGTGCTGATTTTTCTTCCTGAATTGCGGCTGTCGGCAGCCGCGTTGCCTGCCTTGTCATTATGTGTGGCGGGTACCTTATTTTTCTGTGCGGGCAATCTGGTTTCCGCCTCGCTGCAGAAACAGCATGTGCCGGTTATGAGCGCAAACAGCTGGGGCATGGTTTATGGCTGTGGCGTGCTCAGCCTTTATGCTCTTGTGCTGGGGAACCCGTTCATTATTGATGGCGGTTCGGCCTATTTAACAGGGCTGGTCTGGCTGGCGGTATTTTCGTCTGTGGTGGCGTTTGCCTGTTACCTGACACTTGTGGGGCGTATCGGAGCCGGCCGCGCAGGCTATGCCACAGTCATTTTTCCAGTTTTTGCGCTGCTGATTTCTACAGTATTTGAAGGCTATAGCTGGACGGTTCTGTCTGCTGCAGGTATTGGTCTTGTGCTGGCCGGTAATCTTCTGATGCTGCGTTCACGCTAAAGGGTGAGCTGTTACCGCATATTCAGTTTTTTGGTGTTTCCGGGGCTTTGAAGACAGGTTTCAGCATCAGCTCACCACGCCGGTTACGGGCCCGGGCAAATTCAGACACACCGCTATAGGCCAGCCGTTCTTTGCCATAGGATATTGTCTTCAGACGGTCTTTTGGCAAACCAGCTTCTGTCAGCTGTTTGGCAATGACCGCCGCGCGGCGGGCACCGAGGGCAAAGTTATATTCTCTGGTCCCTCTGTCATCACAATGCCCTTCAATGCGTAAATTCAACTGGCTGTTTTCGGCTGCTATCAGGAATTCAGCCAGCTGGTCAAGCTGTTCTGCCTGAGCTGCGGACAGGCTGGCATCATCAAGGGCGAAATAGACAGGCTGTGTCAGCTGGCCTATCAGCTCTTCGCGGGTCAGCGGCACAGGCTCAGCATCCTCTTCCGGAAGCTCTGCCTGAAGCTCTGTTTGTGCGGGTTCTTCCTGTAAAGGCGGCTCTGCAGCAGGTGGCGGAGACAAGGCCGCTGGCGGGTCAATATCTTCGCTGACCACCACAGAACTTCCATAGATAGGAGCTTCTCGCTCTGCTGGGTCCATTCGAACAGACCCTCTCATACCACAACCTGAAAATAGCAAGAGGCTTAGCAGAACTGAAAGAGTAAATCTAATTCGGAGAAGAGCAAACATCTGAAGATGACCCAGGTTCTTTTCAAATAGACTAAGAAGCAAATAGTAAATGATGTGATCTTAGCCAGAACATGGTTGTCACGCCATGGGTTAAAAATATCCTGCAGTCTGGGTCTGGCCCGGCTAGTCCAAAATCAGTATCTTCTTCTGCCATTTCAGGCGCGCTGTGCTCACGCGGCGGCAGAAACGCCCCGCCCTGGCCGGAAGAGCCGCCGAGGGTAGACTGAATTTTAAATAAGTCTTGCATCATAACAAAGGTAATAACGACGCTGAACAGCGCTCTGTTAAGTCCGTTTGTCTGGGCTATAAATTCTAGCTACCCTGTCGTATAAGTGCCATAGAAGAAAAAGCGGTCTGACAGGTTAACTGGTATGTTCAAGTCAATTTTGAAAATAGTATGTACTTTTAGCCTATTTGGTCTGATGGTTGTTGGTAAGACTCAGGCAAAAGATTTTGAAGACTGCCGGGAAACAGACCCGAACGAGTTTTTTTCTCTGATTAACGCGCCAGTGCAATCTTACATCCCGCCGCTTGACCGGAACGGCAACACCATTTTGTCAGAAAATGACGTTTTTATTCAGAAGTCACGTCATTATTTTGCTGAATTAAATGATTTTCCAGAGGTCACCATTTCTATGGAGCGCCTCGCCTCAGTCACAGAGAATAATCCGACTGCACTAGAGAATTTTGAGAGTAAGATTACCGTTCTTGGCCCAGATTGCAGCAAGGTGAACATGTACCGAAGCCGGCTAGTGGGCTCATTTGTGGCACCGTTTAATCAGATTATGGGACTGATCGAGTTAGGGATTAGAACTAATAGTGATGCAATTACTCAATTCGCTACATCCCAGTTGACGCCAACTACATTAGACTTTGATCAAATTGTCGACATTTTATCGAACGATCTTGCGTTGAATGTTGATGTGGTCGACAACATGCTGCCACAAACTTTGCGAAGCCAATTTTTAGCCGACGATGAAAGCATATCTCTGAACTCAATGTCTGAAATGGCATTACTAGCTTTTTCCTCAATGGGCGGAGCTATCGACAGTGATGTCAGGCAGATTTATGTGTTTGTCCCAAAATCCATGAAAGGAATCGATAGTAGCCAGGAAACTGTGATTCTGACGTCTGATGCGCGTCTATACGGTATTCAGGGGTTTGACCATGATGTGGCTGGCAAAGTACTAAGTAGGATGGGAGTTCGCACTTCTATTGTATCTTTATCTGAAATCAAAACTTACCGGTTCGGTAGTTGCAGAATAGATATCGCCGGAAAATGGATGCAGATTGTCAATGGCAAGAAAATACGCAGCTGTCCCTTTACCGAACTGGTTCGCCAGATGGTAGAGGATGGAGCGTATACTGATACAGAAGATTACAAACATCAAGAAATTGTGTTTGAAGGTATAAGTCGGATAATGGCGCAGAAAAAATAACTTAGCTCGTACCTTATTTATTGTAATTTAGAGATAATTTATCTTTTATTCTTGGTTGAACTAAAATTTATATGAATTATTTTTCAAAAATCTTTTAGCTGCATCGAAACTGGTATGGTTCTTGTAAGTTTGAGGCATCAAATCACTGAAACCCTTTTACATGACAAGGAAATAGGAACATGACAAATCAGGTCCTGGATATGAACGAAGCTCTGGTTGCCAAAATTCTGTATGATTTTGACGGTCAGCTTCAGGCCCGTTTTTCATCCAGCCTGTTCCAGTTTATCCTTGCCACAGACGAGATTTCAGAAGGTATGTTTCATGAAACCGTTCGCCAGGTCTGGCATGATGCCGGACCGTTGGGCCTGCGTTCATACCTCAAGCGCGAACTGGCCTTGCTGGAAGACTGTCAGTCGCGGACCCATAAAAAGCTGAGCTCATGATGTTGGTTGCCGGCCAGGCTTGAATGTGCCTGTTGCGCTGGCGATCAAACGCCCTTGTTCTGTTACCACCTCTCCTGAGGCAAAGAAGACAGTTCGGCCGCCGCCTGTTTTGCGGGCGGTGGCGAAGACCTCTTTATCTTCTGTTGTTGCGGCGCTGATAAACTGCATGTTCAGATTCAAGGTCAGCCCCGGCATCAGCACAAGCGGCGGCGGGCTGTAGCTGCCGGTCATGGCCAGCACAACATCCAGCATGGTTGAAAACACACCGCCATGAACAAGGCCTGCGGGGTTAAGATGTTGCGGGCTGATCTGAAGCCGGATCAGACAGTCATCTTCTGACCATCTCACCAGGCTCAGACCTATCAGGTGATTGAAGCCAATTTTGTTCAGCTCATCAATCCGTGCATCATCTGACGGGGTCAGATCAAGAGGTGTGGTACCAGGTCCTTGCGCGCTCATGATTTATCCGCAAAGCTGCGTCCCATTGCATAAAATTCATCATTCGGCCGCATAGAGGTCAGGCTGGCCATACGGTTGGACAAGGCAAACAGGGCTGTGATCGCGCCGATATCCCAGATATCCTCATCTGAAAACCCATGCGCATGAAGGGCCTGAAAATCAGGGCCTGCAATCTGGTCTGACTGCAGGGCGACTTTTTCGGCAAACTCCAGCATGGCTTTCTGTCTGTCTGTGATATCGGCTTTTCTGAAATTGGTGGCGATCTGTTCTGAGATTTGGGTCGATTTTTCATAGATGCGCAGGATCGCGCCATGGGCAACCACACAATATAAACAGTTATTGACCGCGGATGTCGCGACCACAATCATCTCGCGCTCAGCCTTGCTCAGGCCTGACTCTTTTCGCATCAGCGCTTCATGATAGGCCCAGAAGGCGCGCAGCTCATCAGGCCGGTGCGCCAGGGTTAAAAACACATTGGGGATAAAACCGGCCTTTTCCTGAACCTCTGTGATGATCTGCTTTAAATCATTTGGCAAATCATTGATATCAGGGACCGGAAAGCGGCTGATGTCAGGGCTGGTCATGACAGCGTTTCCTTTTTATTGTTTTATCGTGATGCTAGCACTATAGTGGCCAGCTGTTGAAGCGCAAATGAAACAGGCGAAGAGCACAAAAGATGGTTGAGCCGAGAGACCCGGATTTTGAGGCCCGTGTCAGGGCAAGCTTTGCCGGGCAGTCAGCGATGAAGACATTGCAGATAGAGCTGGTGAGCGTAGAGCCGGGCGAGATCATCATGCAGCTGGAAAAATCTGAAACCCTGTTGCAGCAGCAAGGCTTTGTGCATGGCGGGGTGCTGACCGCGGGCCTTGACAGCGCTTGTGGCTTTGCTGCTCTGACGTTGTCTGCCCCGACGGTTGAGGTTTTGTCGATAGAATTTAAAACCTCTTTCTTCCGGCCAGCCAGCACAGACAAGGTCCGGTTTGTTGGCCGGGTCCTGAAAGCGGGCAGACGGGTCAGTTTCTGTGAAGCAGAAGCCTTCAGCCTATCACAAGACGGACAGACCCTGCTGGCGAAAATGTCATCTTCAATAGCAATGGTCGAGATGCCTAAAGGCTGGCGTCCCGAGGACAGGTCTTAACAGGCCTGTCAGCGCGGCGGCATACGGATGGCGCCATCCAGACGAATAGTTTCCCCATTCAGCATTTCATTTTCGGCGATATGGCCGACCAGCTCTGCAAATTCTTCTGGCTTGCCCAGCCGGGCGGGAAACGGGATTTGTGCGGCCAGCGCGTCCTGGACCTCCTGCGGGAAGGAGGTTAGCATCGGCGTGGCGAAAATACCCGGCGCAACAGACACAACCCTGATCCCCTTATCGGCCAGGTCTCTGGCCATGGGAAGGGTCATGCCCGCTACTGCGGCTTTTGATGCGGCATATGCGCTCTGGCCAATCTGGCCATCAAAGACGGCAACAGAGGCTGTGTTGATGATGACCCCGCGTTCGCCATCTGTTGTAACCGGGTCTGTGCTGACCATGCCTTCTGCGCCGATACTGGCCACCTGAAAGCTGCCGACAAGATTGATGCTGATCACTTTGGCAAACACATCCGGGTCATGCGCGGTCCCGCGTGATACGGTTTTCATCGCCGGGGCAATGCCCGCACAATTAACCACAAGCCGCTCCTGACCCTGGATTTGGCGCGCTTCTTCAAAGCCCTGGCGCACAGATGCCGCATCACTGACATCCACCTTGACGAACAGGCTGCCGGTCTCATCAGCAACCTGTTGGCCCAGGGCGTCATCCCTATCAAACAGGGCTGTTTTCACCTGCTTGCTGCGCAGATACCGCACAACGGCTTCACCCAGCCCGGATGCGCCACCTGTGACCACCGCAGATATCTGATCAGTCAGCTTCATGACATCTCCACCGCAACAGCAATGCCCTCACCGCCGCCAAGACAGATGGCCGCAATCCCCTTTGTTCCGCCTGTCTGGTCAAGCGCGTTCAGCAAGCTGACCAGAATGCGTGCTCCTGACGCCCCAATCGGATGACCAAGGGCACATGCCCCGCCATGGATGTTGACGTGCTCAGGGTCAAGCTCAAGCTCGCGGATAAAGGCCATGGCCACCACCGCAAAGGCTTCATTCACTTCCCAGATATCAACATCTGTTGTTTGCCAGCCCAGCTTGTTGACCAGCTTGCGGGCCGCATGCACAGGGGCGGTGGTAAACCAGCCCGGGGCATGTGCAAATCCGGCATGAGCACAGATCCGTGCCCGTACAGCCAGGCCATGTGTCTTCACCGCTTGCCCGCTGGCCAGCCCAAGGGCGGCCGCACCATCAGAGATAGACGATGAATTTGCCGCCGTTACCGTGCCCCCCTCCCGGAAGGCCGGTTTCAGATGCGGAATTTTTTCTGGTGAGGCCAGTTGTGGTTGTTCATCGCTGTCAACCAGATGACTGCCTTTGCGGGTGGTCACGGTTACCGGACAGATTTCAGCCGTTAATTTGCCGTCCTGCTGGGCATTTTGTGCACGGCGAAGTGACCGCAGCGCGTAATCATCCTGTGCCTCGCGCGAGAACTGGTAATATTCGGCGCAGTCCTCAGCAAAGCTGCCCATCAGCTTGCCCTTGTCATAGGCATCTTCTAACCCGTCCAGAAACATGTGATCACTTAAGCCCTGATGACCAAGACGTGCGCCGCCTCTCACCTTGGCCGCCAGATAGGGCGCATTTGACATGCTTTCCATGCCCCCGGCGATAATCATATCTGCCCCGCCTGATTTAATCTGATCATAACCCAACATGACGGCCTTCAGACCAGAGCCACACATTTTATTCACTGTTGTACATGGGACAGATTCTGACAGCCCGCCTGCAAAGCTGGCCTGACGGGCAGGGGCCTGACCCAGACCCGCTGGCAGGACACAGCCCATGATCACATCATCTATCAGCTCTTTATCAGCCCGTTGCTGGGCAAGGGCCGCGGCAATTGCCGCCCCGCCAATCTCAGGCGCGCTCAACGGGCTTAACGCCCCTTGAAAGCCGCCCATCGCGGTGCGGGCGGCGGCGGTTATAAACACATCTTCTGCCATGTTCTCTTACCCTCCTGAAGGGGTTTTGTGCCGGCTAAGGCTAAACCAGTTTACTCACCTGTAAAGCTGGCGGGGCGTTTTTCTGTAAAGGCAGCCATGCCTTCTTTCTGGTCTTTGGTCGCGAACAGGGAATGAAACACACGCCGTTCAAACAGCAACCCTTCAGACAGGCTGATCTCTTCTGCCCGGGCCACAGCCTCGCGGGCAAGCATGGCACTTGCCGGCCCGAACTCAGCTATGGTTTCCGCCACGTTCAATGTGTCCTCTATCAGGCTGTCATCACGGAAAATGCGGGCAACAAGACCAGCACGTTCAGCCTCTTCAGCATTCATCATCCGGCCGGTCAGGATCATATCCATCGCTTTGGCTTTGCCGACGGCACGGCTCAGGCGTTGTGATCCGCCCATACCCGGCATCACCCCCAGCTTGATCTCAGGCTGGCCAAATTTGGCTGATGCCCCGGCAAACAGGATATCGCACATCATCGCCAGTTCGCACCCGCCGCCAAGGGCAAACCCGTTCACGGCTGCGATTTTTGGCGTGCGCAGCTGGGCAACGATTTCCCATTTGGCAAACATATTCTCATAAAACGTATCCATATAGGATTTGGCCGCCATTTCCTTGATATCTGCACCGGCGGCAAAGGCCTTGCCTGAACCGGTCAGCACAAAACAGCCGGTATCCGGGTCATCATCAAGGCTGGCCAGATAGCTGGTCACCTCATCAGTCATCTGGCTGTTCAGCGCGTTCAGTGCTTCCGGCCGGTTCAACTCAACCAGAACCACACGGCCGTGCCGGGTGACGCAGATGGTCTCAAAAGTCTGTTCTGTCATGGCTTGTCGTCTTTCTGTTTGTCGTGTCAGGACCTTTTGCGCGCTTCAAACCGGGGCAGCATGGCTGAAAAATCGCGCCCTTCACCATCTTCTTCACCAACAAATTGTTTATATAAGGCCAGCGCATAAGCCCCCATAGGCGTGTCAGCATCTACCGCTTCTGCGGCCTGTTGTGATAGGCCCAGGTCTTTGACCATCAGCTCTGCGGCAAATCCAGGTTTGTATCCATTATCTGCCGGGCTGACAGGCCCCACACCAGGGGCAGGGAAATAGCTGTTCACTGTCCAGCTGGCCCCGGAAGATGTGCTTAACACGTCAAACAGTTTTTGTCTGTCCAGCCCCAGCTTGTCCCCAAGGGCGATGGATTCACACGTCGCGATCATGGTTACGCCAAGGATCATGTTGTTACAGATTTTGACCGCCTGTCCGGCCCCGGCCGCACCGACATGAACCGCCTTGTTGCCCATCACATCAAATAAGGGCAGGGCGGTCTGAAAGGCTGCATCTGTGCCCCCGACCATGAAGGTCAGCGTGCCTGCTGCGGCACCGGTGATGCCGCCGGAAACAGGTGCATCCAGCATATCAATACCGGCATCTGCCATCTGCGCGGCAACTGATTTTGCGGTGTCCACATCTACCGTCGAACAATCCAGCAATACAGACCCCGGCGTCATCGCTGGTCTGATCTCATCTGCAACAGCCTGCAGGATGGCCCCGTTTGGCAGCATGGTGATCACCACATCACATCCGGCGGCACAAGAAGGCGCATCGGTACATACATTTACCCCGTCAACAGCGGCGGGCGCGACATCAAAGCCATTTACCTCATGCCCGGCTTTGACCAGATTGGCGGCCATCGGCGCGCCCATATTGCCAAGCCCGATAAAGCCGATTTTCATGCTCACTCTCCTGTTTCTAAAAAGGCGTCAGTATAGGGGGTCGGGGCCAGCAGTTCATCAACCAGCCCGGCCGGAATATCACTGGCCTGTTTGTAGCGCCAATCAGGTTGTCTGTCTTTATCGATCAGCATCGCCCTTGTACCTTCCAGAAATTCTGCTTTCTGCATCGCCCGGCTGGTGAAGCGATATTCCATTTCCAAAGCCTGGGCAAAGCTGCAGTCCTGACCCAGCCTGACCAGCATGGCGTCAACAGCCATCATTGATAAAGGGGCATTCTGGCCAAGGGCCTTTCCGATCTGCACATCTAATTCATCTGTCCGGCCGTTCATCTTGGCCGTCAGCCGGTCAGGGTTGAATGCTGTAAACAATGTATCAATATCTGCCTGCCAGCAGGCCAGCTGGCTTTCGCCTGCCTGTTGGGTGAACGCTTCCAGCGCCTCAGGCGGGCCTGTGTCGATAAGCGCGGTCATAGCCTCAGCCCAGCTGTCTTGCGGGATATAAAGGTCAGCAAAGCCAGCCCAAAGAGCGTCAGCAGCTGTCATCCTATAGCCTGTGATGCCCAGAAACTGGCCGGTCAGCCCTGGCGCTCTGGCCAGAAGATAGCTGCCGCCAACATCAGGGACCAGGCCGATAGCACATTCCGGCATCGCCATTTTGGTTGTCTCGCAGACGATCCGGTGACTGCCATGACAGGAAATCCCAACCCCGCCGCCCATCACATAACCTTGCAGGAACGCGATATAAGGTTTGGGGTAATGATTAATCAGACTGTTCAGCCTATATTCTTCCCGCCAGAAGGCCTGAACGGCATCAAACTCTCCGGCCACACCTTTGTGATAGAGTTTGGCGATATCGCCGCCAGCACAGAACGCCTTTTCGCCCTCTGCATCAATCACCACTTGTGTGACGCTGTCATCGTCTTTCCAGGCCAGCAGCGCGGCTTCAAGCTGTTCACACATATCATGTGTCAGGGCATTCAATGCCTCAGGCCGCCGCAGGGTGACTCGGCCTGTTGTGTTCTCAATTCTGCAGTCTATCTGGCTCATCTGTCCCGCTCCGCCAGAACTGACCGGCTGATAATCACGCGCATAATCTCGTTGGTTCCTTCCAGGATCTGATGCACCCGCAAATCACGGACAATTTTTTCCAGACCATAATCAGCCAGATAGCCGTAACCACCATGAATCTGCAGCGCCTGATTGGCCACATCAAAACAAGTGTCTGTGACAAACTGTTTTGCCATCGCACAGGCCCGGCTGGCATCAGGGGTCCCGTTATCCAGCTTCCAGGCCGCCTGACGCAGGAACACCCGTGCAGCTTCAAGGTGAGTATGCATATCCGCCAGTTTGAACTGAAGGGACTGGAACTGATCAATGGATTTCCCAAAGGCGGTGCGGTCCTTGGAATAGGCAAGGGCCTTGTTATAGGCAGATTGGGCCCCGCCAAGCGCGGCTGCGGCAATGTTCAGACGCCCGCCATCCAGCCCCTTCATAGCATAGGTAAAGCCCTGACCTTCACCACCCAGAAGGTTGGTTGAGGGCACTTCACATTTATCCATGATAACCTGCGCTGTTGGCTGGCCGCGCCAGCCCATTTTTTTCTCTGGTGCACCAAAAGACAGACCCTGTGCCTCACTGTCAACAATCAGCGCAGAGATGCCTTTCGGGCTGTCCTCACCAGTCCGGCACATCACAATATACAGATCAGAATAATTGCCGCCTGAAATAAAGGATTTTGTGCCGGTCACCTGCCAGCCTTCATTGGTCCGCTCTGCTTTTGTTTTTAAGGCTGCCGCATCTGAGCCAGAGCCAGGTTCGGTCAGACAGTAAGAGCCGATTTTCTGCATGGAACACAGATCAGCCAGATAGCGTTGCCGCAGCTTCTCATCACCAAATGAGGAGACCATCCAGGCCACCATGTTATGAATAGATAAAAAGCTGGAGACACTGGGGCAGGCCATCGCCAGGGCTTCGAAAATCAAGGTGGCGTCCAGACGGCTGAGGCCCGAGCCGCCATGCTCTTCCGGAACATAAATGGCGGCCAGACCCAGTTCAGCTGCCTCGCGCAGGACGTCTTTTGGCATCTGTTCGCTCTGGTCCCAGTCAACCGCATGCGGGGCGATCATCTGATCTGCGAAATCATGCGCCATATCAAATATAGCCTGTTGTTCTTCAGACAGAACAAAGTCCATCGCTGTTTTACTCCTGAACGGTTGGTTTATATCCGGGTCAGTCTAGCATCTGCACCACAGAACACCAGATCATGATCAGCAAGATCAGCCAGGTGTGCGCTGGTCGTCAATAACCTTACCATCATTTGGCAGGCTGTTTTTGGCAACAACCTCTATTGTACCGCGCAGTTTCAGAATATCACGCACCGCCTCTGCATAGGCTTGTTCTGCTTCTGCTGTGCCCTCGATTTGCACCGCCATCTGATCTTGTGATCCATCATGGGTGACGGTGACGCGCACGCGGGCAATCTCATCAAAACGGGCCGCCAGCTGGGCGACCTGTTCAGGGCGAACAAACATACCCTTAACCTTGGTCGCCTGATCTGCCCGGCCGCGCCAGCCAACAATCCGCCGGTTGGTCCGCCCGCAAGAGCTCAGCCCCGGCAGGATTGCAGATAAATCGCCCGTGGCAAAACGGATCATCGGGAAATCCGGGTTCAGCGTGGTGACAACTACTTCTCCGATCTCGCCATCGCGAACAGGATCACCTGTGCCCGGGCGGACAATCTCAACCACCACACCCTCATCCAGAATCAGGCCATCTGTTTCAACCGATTCATAAGCCACATGCCCGACATCGGCCGTGCCATAACATTGCCGGCACAAAATACCGCGCCGGTCATATTCTTCGCGTAAAGCCGGGAACAATGGCCCGCCACTGACGCAAGCCTTGGTCACAGAGGACATATCCAGACCCAGCTCTTCGCCTTTTTCCAAAATCGCTTTCAGATAATCTGGTGTACCGGCATAAGCGGTCACACCAAGGGCAGCCACGGCTTGCGCCTGTAATTCGGTTTGGCCTGTACCGGCAGGCACAACCGTTGCGCCCACAGATGCGGCCGCGCTTTCAAACATCATCCCTGCAGGGGTGAAATGATAGGAAAAACAGTTCTGTACAATATCGCCTTTGCCAATGCCTATCGGGGCCAGGGCCCGGCCAAAGCGCCACCAGTCTGTTCCTCTCATCCCAATCTCATAAATCGGTCCGGGTGACTGGAATATCTGGTGGGTATCCGCAAAATTATGCGGCACAACTGTTTTCACGGCCAAAGGCTGGCCGGGTTGTTGCAACAGGCTGGATTTACGCAATACAGGCAGGGCCGCCAGAGCCTCACGGCTGGTGATCTTCTCAGCATCAATATCGGCCAGGCTCGTTTGATAATGAGCTGCCTTCGTCTTGGCCAGGGTGATCAGGTGCGGTAAATCACGGGCCAGCGCGGCGTCTCTTTCCTCTTCAGAACGCCGTTCAAGAGCATCATGGAAAGCTGTCATCAGCTCAGCCATCTTTTGCGGCGGCGGTAGGAGCGCACATCACGGAAGGATTTCCGCCCTTCATCAGACATGCCCAGATAAAATTCCTTCACATCCGGGTTTTCCCGCAGCTCAGCCGCAGGCCCGTCCATCACCACACGGCCAGATTCCAGAATATAGCCATAATGCGCAAACCGCAGCGCCACATTTGTGTTCTGTTCTGCCAGCAGGAACGACACCCCTTCTTTTTCATTCAGGGCTTTGACAATGCCGAAAATTTCTTCAACCAGCTGTGGGGCAAGACCCATTGACGGCTCATCCAGCAGCACAGTTTCCGGGCGCGACATCAAAGCCCGGCCAATCGCACACATTTGCTGCTCACCACCTGAGGTATAGCCTGCCTGCGATTTACGCCGTTCTTTCAGGCGCGGAAAATAGGTGTAAACCATATCCAGATCGCGGGCGATATCCCCGCGGCTGACAGAACGGGTATAGCTGCCGGTCAACAGGTTTTCTTCGACAGTTAAATGCTCAAAACAATGCCGGCCTTCCATCACCTGAATGACGCCTGATTTCACCAGCGCAGCCGGATTCAGATCAGCAACCGGCTTGCCCCGATATAAAATAGACCCTTTGGTGACTTCCCCGCGCTCAGAATGGAGCAGGTTGGAAATGGCTTTCAGAGTTGTTGTCTTGCCGGCGCCGTTGCCGCCGAGAAGAGCTGTAATGCCGCCTTTCGGCACAGCCAAGGACACCCCTTTCAGGACCAGAATCACGTGGTTGTAAATCACCTCAATGTTATTTACATCCAGCAGTTTTTCTTCTGTTTGCACGGTATCCAGCATCTGCGCCTCTATTATCTGCGACTGAAATTAAGTGAGTAAATAAGAAAAAGACCCCAGCCCCCGGCATTTACTGCAGGGGGCTGGGGGGATGATCAGTGCTTAGCTGCACCGCTCAGAAATTTTGTTTTCAGCAGCATAAGCAGCTGAATCTTCAGCAATCAGGGCGTTGATCACTTCACCATCTGTTTCGATGAAGTCAGAGATCATTGACCATTTCTTGGCCTTAGCATCCCACTGCTGGATAGCTGCCAGACCTGGGCCGCCATGGTTTTCACAAGACACGCTGAAGCTTGGTGCGAAGTTTGGCAGGCCAAGTGAAGACATGCGGGCTTCATCAATTGAAAACGCTTCCATCGCATCACGCATATCAGCTGGTGAGATATCTGACTTGCCAGACATTTTCTGAGCCAGACGGGCAGCTTCGGTTGCAAGCATCGCCGCATACAGGCCGCGGTTATACAGAACCTGTCCTGAAGATGAACCGTCACCAGCAGCCATGCCCTTGTCATAAACATGCTTTTTCAGGTCTGCATAAATCGGGAAGTTTGCACCTGTGTTATGCATGGCCAGCGACTTATAGCCGTGAGCAGCATCACCAGCAGGCAGAACATCACCTTCAGATCCTGACCACCACACACCAATGAAGTTTTCCATTGGATAGCGGATGTTCGCGGCTTCCTGAATCGCGGTTGGGTTCATCACGCCCCAGCCCCACATGGTCACATAGTCAGGCTTTTCGCGGCGGATTTGCAGCCACTGTGACTTTTGTTCCTGACCAGGGTGGTCAACAGGCAGCAGAGACAGCTTGAAGCCATGCTTCTTTTCCAGCTCCTGCAATGTCCGGATAGGCTCTTTACCATAGGCAGAGTTGTGATAGACAAGCGCAATTTTCTTGCCTTTGATGTTGCCGTTATTCAGAGACAGGATGTGGTTAATCACAGCTGATGCCCCGACCCAGTAATTGGCTGGATAGTTAAACACATGGCTGAAGACCTTACCGTTTGCAGCAGATGTCCGCCCATAGCCCATAGACAGAATCGGAATGCCGTCTGCGGTGGCTTTCGGAATCAGCTGGTAAGTGATGCCTGTAGACATCGGCTGATACACCAGAGAGCCTTCACCTTTGGTATTCTCGTAACACTCAACACCTTTTTCAGTGTTGTACTGTGTTTCACATTCAATATAGTTAATCTTTTCACCACCAATGCCGCCATCGCGTTCATTCAGCAGGGTCATGTAATCAGCGTACCCATCAGCGTAAGGAATACCGTTTACAGCGTAAGGACCTGTCCGGTAGGTCAGGTTTGGAAATGTCAGATCAGCAAGGGCCGGGCTGACCATGGTCAGGGCCGCTGCCGCACCGACAACGAGTGATTTGAGCTTCATGTTTTCCTCCGTTTGAACTCAAGTTCTTTTTTTAATTCCAGTATATCGCTGGCCAGCCGTCAAGTAGGAACAGCCCGCCAACTGCCACAGGCCATTAATGCGGAAATGGCCACAGCCTCAGCTTTTCCTTGATAATGCGCCACAACATGGCAAAGCCATGCGGTTCCACAATAAGGAAAAAGACAATCAGCGAGCCCACAATCAGAAATTCAAAGTGAGCCGCAATATCCACAGGCCAGCCCAGAGAGCCAACCATCACATTTTTCAGCACCACCGGCATCAGAACCAGAAAGGCTGCACCCGCCAGAGATCCGAAAATAGAGCCAAGCCCGCCAATGATAATCATGAACAAGACCAGGAAGGATTTCTGGATGCCGAACACCTCGCCGACTTCAACCGCGCCCAGATAAACTGAGAACAGCAACGCCCCGGCGATACCGACATAAAAAGAAGACACCCCGAACGCCGTCAGCTTGGCCATCAGAGGGTTCACCCCGATAATTTCAGCAGCGATGTCCATATCACGGATCGCCATCCATTTACGCCCGAATGATCCCCTGGTCAGATTACGCGCAACAAGGGCCAGCACAGTCAGGAAGGACAGGCAGACCAGATACACAGCCTCAGGTGATGAATTTGGTCCGGAGATGATAAGCCCCAGAATGTCTCGTTCTGGTGCGTTAATCTGCCCAGATGCAGAATAGTTATAGAACCAGCCGACCTTGTTAAACAGCCAGACCAGGAAGAACTGGGCCGCCAGTGTCGCCACCGCCAGATAAAAGCCTTTGATCCTTAAGCTGGGCAGGCCGAACAAGATCCCGACCATAGCTGTGACACCGCCTGACAGAAGGATGCAGATGATCAGATTCATCTCAGGAAAACCGGTCATCAGCTTATAACAGGCATAGGCCCCGACCGCCATGAACCCGCCAGACCCCAGCGAAACCTGTCCGCAATAGCCGGTCAGGATGTTGAGCCCGATCGCGGCAATGCCGAAAATCAAAAACGGCAGCAGAATCGCGTTCGCCCAGTAATCATTGATCAGGAACGGCACCACCAGAAAGGCAAACCCCAGAGCCACAAAATAGGCGATCTTGTCAAACCCGATAGGAAAGGTCTGCTGATCCGCAGCGTAGGATGTTTTGAATTCACCAACTTCACGATAAAGCATGACTGTCTACACCCTTTCGATAATCTTTTCGCCAAACAGGCCTTGTGGTCTGAACACCAGAAACACCAGAGCCAGCATATAAGCGAACCAGTTTTCGGTGGCTCCGCCCAGCAAAGGCGCGCCAATCAGAAATTCAAACATTTTCTCGCCAACGCCGATAATCAGCCCGCCGATAATCGCCCCGGGAATAGAGGTGAACCCGCCCAGCATCAGCACCGGCAGAGCTTTCAGCGCGATCAGGGATAAGGAGAACTGAACCCCTGATTTTGACCCCCACATAATCCCGGCAACAAGGGCCACGAAACCGGCAATGCCCCAGACAATCACCCAGATGCCGCGCAATGAAATGCCGACAGACAGGGCCGCCTGATGGTCATCAGCCACCGCGCGCAGGGCGCGGCCTGTTTTGGTGTATTGGGAAAACACCACCAGCGATATCACCAAAACAGCTGCGATCACAGTGGCATAAATATCCAGCGTGTCGAGATAAAATCCGTAGAACTCCTCACCGCCCAGAAAGGCTGTATTTTCTTCAATCCAGAAATTGCCGCCTTGCGGAATGCCGATATCCAGCTTTTTGACGTTTGACCCCCACATCAAATCACCAAACCCTTCCATGAAATAGGCAAGGCCGATGGTCGCCATAAACAGAATAATCGGTTCCTGATTCACCAGATGTTTTAAGATCAGCTTTTCGACCAGGAAGGCGAACAGCAACATCACCCCCAAAGCAAACAAAATCGCGAAGAACGCCGGCAGGGTCCAGCCGAAATGATGCACTTCGGTACCGAATACGGCGTTAATCAGATGAGCAAAGGGGATCTGACCTTCCTGAAACCCGACCAGGGTCATCGCCGCAAACAAAGCCATGATGCCTTGTGCGTAATTGAAAATACCTGAGGCCTTGAAGATCAGAACGAAACCCAGCGCAACCAGAGAATACATCACCCCGGCCATCAGCCCGTTCAGAAACACTTCAACGCCATAATAAAAATCTGCTGGCATGATCTTCCTCTCTGCTAAGACCGTTTTGTCTGCACTGTGATATTAATCATGTGACACCCCCAGATAGGCATCAATGACCGCCTGATTGCTGCGCACCTCATCAGGTGTGCCATCACCGATCTTCTTGCCGTAATCCATCACCACAACACGGTCGGCCAGATCCATCACCACGCTCATATCATGTTCGATCAGCGCGATAGTGGTGCCGAATTCCTCATTCACATCCAGAATGAAGCGGGACATATCCTCTTTTTCTTCAACATTCATGCCGGCCATCGGTTCATCCAGCAGCAGCAAAGAGGGCTCTGCAGCCAAGGCACGGCCCAGCTCAACCCGCTTTTGCAGGCCGTAAGGCAGGCGGCCAACAGGCACTTTGCGGATGCTCTGGATTTCCAGGAAATCGATGATCCGCTCAACAAAGGCGCGATTCTCAACTTCTTCTTTTTGCGCACGCCCCCACCATAAGGCTTGCGAGAGCATACCTGTTTTCATATGGGTGAGGCGGCCTGTCATGATATTGTCCAGAGTGGACATCCCCTTGAACAGCGCAATGTTCTGGAATGTCCGGGCAATTCCCTGATGGGCGATCTCATAAGGCTTCAGCGGTTTGCGTTCTGCCCCTTTATAGAGCACCTTGCCTTCCTGCGGGTGGTAAAACCCGTTGATGACATTCAGCATAGATGATTTGCCTGCACCGTTTGGCCCGATAATCGCCCGTATTTCCCCTTCCCGGATATCAAAGGAAATATCTTCAATGGCGGTCACGCCGCCAAAGCGAAGGGTGATATTCTGCATTTCCATGACCGCGCTGCCAATGGTGCGGCCATCTGCGGTCACATAGCTGTCTGTCGCGGATGTCTGGCTCATGCGGCACTCTCCTGATCTGAGACAACAACAGCATCGTCTATTCTCAGCGTGGCTGAAATTGATCCTGTGCTGCCATCTTCATAGGTCACTTCTGTTTTTGTGAATATCTCTGACTTGCCGCCATACAGCGCGTCTATCAGCTCTTTAAATTTATCCTGAATGACGCGGCGGCGGACTTTGCGGGTCCGGGTCAGCTCGCCATCATCTGCATCCAGCTCTTTATGCAGAACAAGGAATCTGTGGATCTGGCAGCCAGACAGCATCTCATCTGCGGCAACATCCCGGTTCACCTCATTGATGTGCGCCTGGATCATCTCATAAACATCCGGATTGCCCGCCAGTTCCTGATAAGAAGAATAGGCAATGTTGTTCCGCTCTGCCCAGTTGCCAACCGCCTGCAGGTCAATATTGATAAAGGCTGTGCACATGTCGCGGTCAGCCCCGAACACCACAGCTTCTAAAATGCTGGGGTAGAATTTCAGCTTGTTTTCCACATATTTCGGGGCAAACAGGCGGCCATCTTTCATCTTGCCGACATCCTTGGCCCTGTCGATGATGCGCAGATGGCCGGTGTCTTTTTCGATGAACCCTGCATCACCTGTGGCCACCCAGCCTTCTTTATCTTTGGTGTCTTTTGTGCTTTTGGGATTTTTGTAATATTCAACAAAGGTTCCCGGAGACCGGTAGAACACCTCACCATCATCCGAAATTCTGATTTCAACACCGGGCGAGGGCACGCCAACAGTATCTGCACGTACCTGGCCATCTGGTTGCTGGGTGATAAACACGCTGGCTTCTGTCTGGCCGTAAAGCTGTTTTAAATTGATTCCCAATGCGCGATAGAAGCTGAAAATTTCAGGCCCGATCGCCTCACCGGCGGTATAGCCGACCCGCACTTTGCTGAGGCCAAGGGTGTTCAATAACGGCCCGTAAACCAAAAACCGGCCAAGTCCGTATTTCAGCCTGTCAAAGCTGCTGACAGGCTGGCCATCCAGCAAAGCACCACCGACCTTCTGGGCATGATCCATGAAATGGCGGAACAAGGCCTGTTTCAGTTTACCGGCATCTTCCATCCGGATCATGACATTGGTCAGCACGCCTTCAAAATAACGCGGCGGGGCAAAGAAATAACTTGGCCCGATTTCGCGCAAATCATGCTGCATTGTCTCTGTGCTTTCCGGACAGCACACACAAAAACCGGTCCACATCGCCTGACCCATAGAGAAGATAAAATCGCCAACCCAGGCCATCGGCAGATAGGCCAGCACAGAATCATTCACGCTCAGCTGGTCAAAATCTGAAGACGCTTCTGCTGTCTTGATAATATTGTCGTTTGACAGAACCACACCTTTTGGCTGGCCGGTTGTGCCAGAGGTGTACAGCATTGCACAGGTGTCGTCTCCGGTCTGACTTGCCTCACGTTTGGCCAGTTCTTTTTTCTGCTTATCACTGGCTTCGCTGCCTGTTTTCTGCACCCCGCGATAATCATGCAGACGGGTGCGGTCATATTTGCGCATGCCGCCATCATCCAGATAGATGATCGCCTTCAGTTCTGGCAGGCGGTCCTGAATGTCGAGGATTTTATCAACCTGTTCCTGATCTTCTGCAAAAATAAACCGGGCTGAACAATGGGCCAGAACATAAGCGATCTCATCAGCAACCGAATCCTGATAGACAGGTACAGGCACCGCACCATTTGTCTGTGCGGCCATCATCGCCCAATAAAAATAAGGCCGGTTACGCCCCAATAGTGCCACATGATCACCAGGGGCCAGGCCTAGATCCAGCAGACCCAAGGCCAGCTTGTTGACCTCAGAAGCTGCTTTAGCCCAGCTCCAGCTTTGCCAGATGCCAAATTCCTTTTCCCGGTAGGCAGGCTTGTCAGCGTAATGTTTTGCATTATACGCCAGCAGACGCGGCACAGTATCGCGTCCGGCTGCGCTGGTCTCAGCTGCGGCCAAGGTATCCTCCCTGAATTTTTGATGCGGCTGGTTGACCGGCCGTCA
>PBLR01000027.1 GCA_002722385.1 SAR116 cluster bacterium
ACGCGCTGATGGTGGAGCTGGCCCAGCAGATTGTAAGAGATGGTGAAGGGGCCAGTAAATTTATCACTGTGCGGGTGACGACTGCAGCAAATGAGGCAGATGCCCGCAAAATTGCCTTTTCCATTGCCAATTCCCCCCTGGTCAAAACCGCTATCGCTGGCGGAGATGCGAATTGGGGCCGGGTCGTCATGGCGGTGGGCAAGTCAGGGGCACAGGCCGATCGTGACCGGCTTCAGATCAGTATTGGCGGGGTGGTGATAACACAAGATGGCCAGCGCCTGCCCGGATATGATGAAACCCCGGTTGCCGCGCATATGGCCGGAGATGAGATAGAGATAGCCGTTGATATGGGTCTGGGCCAGGCCGGTGCAGAGGTGTGGACCTGTGATCTGACCCATGGCTATATCCAGATCAACGCTGATTACAGAAGCTGAGCTGATGACCGGTGATGCAAAGCCGATTTTGATGGTGCCTGCGCTGGCGCTGGTTGACGCTGACGGGCGGGTATTGCTGGCACAGCGGCCACCGGGTAAGGCTATGGCCGATCTGTGGGAATTTCCGGGCGGAAAAATTGAGCCAGGAGAAACACCAGAAGCAGCCCTGATCCGCGAGATTGACGAAGAGCTGGGCATAAATACCAAACAATCCTGTCTGGCCCCGGTCAGTTTTGCCTCTCACGACTATGAGGCCTTTCATCTGGTGCTGCTTTTATATATCTGCCGCCGCTGGCAGGGGCGGCCAGAGCCGCGTGAAGGCGGTGAGCTGGCCTGGGTCAGGCCCTCACAATTGCGCAATTATGATATGCCGCCCGCCAATACAGAATTTGTTGCTGTGCTGCAGGATTTGTTATTGTCCTAAGCATCTTGTTGTTCAACTGTCTTTCAAACCAACCTCTGTGGTCTCCAGAGCTTCAGCCAGACGCTGGGCCGCGCTGCCTGGCCGCAGGGGTTTCGGCTGGCTGGCATCCGGGGCCCAGCCGGTGAGCGTTATAAGCTCAACACTGGCGGTAATCTGGCCGGACGCATCTGAATATTTCTGCTGATATAGCTCTGCTGCGCGCAAAAAGACCGCCCGGGGCGTGAAATGACCGACCCGCCCTATCAGACAATTCTGTCCGCCCATCGCGCGAAGGTCAGCCATCATGCGGAACATGTCCGGATAGGTGATGGTCAGCATTTCTGCATCAGCAACCGGCAGCGCAAACCCCGCCCGTTGTAGCAGGCTGCCCAGATCGCGGATATCTGCCATAGGTGTGACCCGCGGGCTGAGCCCGCCGTAAAGCTCGGTTTCAGCCTCCGCCAGACAGCCGCGCAGCTCAGTCAGGCTGCGCCCCCCTAACAAGACAGCCAGAAACAGACCATCAGGCCGCAAGGCCAGCCGGATTTGTGTCAGCATCCCGGGCAGATCATTCATCCAGTGCAGATACAAACTGGACAGGACCGCATCACAAGAGGCCTGTTCAACCGGCAGCAGCTCATCTGTCATCACAAGGCTGGCCTGTGCAAACGGATTTGCGCTCGCCGCCTGCTGAACAAAAAGAGCAGAGGTATCAGTCTGGGTCAGATGCAAAGGTTGTTGATGAAACCGGGAGGGAAGAGCCGCACCCATCTGGCCGCTGTGACAGCCCAGATCCAGAATATCTGTGAAGTCCCGCTTGACCAGCTCCAGCCGTTCGGCCAGACGTGTGCAGGCCAGCTCTTTTAAAAACGCGGCTTGTGCAAACCCTGTCCTGGCCGCCCTGTCCCGATTCTGTTGCCAGATAGTGCTGTTGAATATCTGCGGCGGTGTCTGGGCCATATGAGGAGCAGCACGGAGGCCCCGCGCTCTTTCTTGCTGTTTACCGATAATTAATCTGACTGCGTTATAAGCAGAACAGGAAGAGAAGGCAAACAGCCTGCTTGATGACCTCTGTCCGGCTTCTGGTCAGGACAGGCCAAAGACGAGTCAGCATATGCGCACAAAACAGATCTTAAATTTTGGTCTTGATTTGATTTTACCGCCCAGCTGTGTGGTCTGCCGGGCGCGGCTGTCTGCACATGGCTTGTGCGGGGCCTGTTGGGCAGACTTACAGCCTATCACAGATCCGCTCTGTTCTGCCTGCGGGCGGCCTCTGCCTTATGCGATGCGTACAGATTTATGCGGGGCTTGTCATATCCGCCTGCCTGAGGTGAGACCATTACGCGCCTTGTACCGTTATAATGAGATGACCCGCCGCCTGGTGGTACCGTTCAAACACAGCGATCGTCTGGATATGCTACCGATGCTGCAGCGTATGATGGCGCAGCGTTTTTCAGAGCTGACCGCGAACAGCCCGCTGATTGTGCCGGTACCGCTGCACAGATGGCGGTTTTTCCTCCGCCGCTATAATCAGGCAGCAGAGCTGGCGCGCAGATTGTGCCAGACCCAGAATACCACACACTTATATCAGCCTGATCTGTTGGTCCGGCGGAAACACACTGTCAGTATCGGCCAGCTGAGCCGGGGTGACCGGGCCGCCAATGTCAGAGGCGCGTTTTCCACCCTTGCACAGACCCGCCAGCTGGCGGCAGGCCGAGATATCCTGCTGATAGATGATGTGATGACAACAGGGGCAACATTAGAAAGCTGTGCAAAATGTCTGCGCGCGGAAACTGACTGCAGGCAGATAGGCGCACTGGTTCTGGCCCGTGTCTCATAATCAGCCGGTTTTGACTTGCGTCCTCATATCACAGACCCCATATGAAACATGAGATAAAGTTTCCCCTTTGAAACGATATGAGGTAACCGGCTGTTATGACAACGCTGCCTGCAAAGATTGAGATTTACACAACCATGTTCTGCCCGTTTTGTATCAGAGCAAAACAGCTGCTGGAGGCCAAACAGGTGAGCTATGATGAGACTGACGTGACCGCCAAGCTCAGCCTGAGACGGGCCATGTCTGAGCGGGCTGGCGGGCGCACCTCTGTGCCGCAGATTTTCATTGATGGTCAGCATATCGGCGGCTGTGATGAGCTGCTGGCTCTGGACCGGGCGGGACAGCTCGATCAGATGCTGAGAGTGGCCAGCTGATGACGCAGCTGGTTCAGGCCGCGGTTCTGCAATATTGTGCAGGGGCGGACCAGAGCGTAACCCTGCCTGTTGTCAGGCGGCTGGTGACCGCGGCGGCGGCAAACGGGGCCCGCTTTATCTGCCTTCCAGAATGTGCCAATTTTCTGGCCGCCGATAAAGCTGAGCTGCGCAGGCTGGCTGAAGATGAGGCCAGCAGCCAGAGCCTGGCCTGTCTGACTGAACTGGCTAACGCGCATCAGGTCTTTATCAGCGCAGGATCGCTGATGATGCAGGCAGATGGTGAGGACAGGCAGGCAAACCGCAGCTATCTGATCGGCCCGGACGGGGCTATTCTGGCCCGCTATGATAAAATTCACATGTTCGATGCTGATGTCGGGGACGGCAAACGCTATCGCGAGTCAGATAATTTCAGACCCGGGGCAGAGATAGCTCATTGCCAGACAGATATCGGCCATATCGGGCTGACCATCTGTTATGATATCCGCTTTCCGGGGCTGTATCGCCAGCTGGGGCAGGCCGGGGTTGAGCTGATCACCATTCCGGCAGCCTTTACCCAGACAACCGGACAGGCCCATTGGCATGTTCTGCAGCGGGCACGTGCGATTGAGACTGGCAGCTTTGTGCTGTCATCTGCACAGTGTGGCACACATGCAGATGGCCGCCGCACCTATGGCCACAGCCTGATTGTCGGTCCCTGGGGTGAGGTTCTGGCAGATGCAGGTGACACAGAAGACGGCTTTGTTCAGGCCGAACTTAACCTGAATGAGGTCAGCGCGGCACGGGCCGCCCTGCGCCATCTGCAGCATCAGCCTGAATATAAATGAGCTAATCAGAAAGCCGGATAAGACTTAAGATAAAGAGGCTTCACCCATCGCGATATATTTATCCCGCCGGTCAGCCTGAAGTGCATCAGGGCTGAGGCCGTCAAGCGCGGCAAGCTGTTGGTTCAGCTCAGCAGACAGGCTGTCAAGAGCCTGTTCAATCTGCCGGTGCGCGCCACCAACAGGCTCGTCAACAATCGCGTCAATTACGCCAAGCTGTTTCATATCCTGAGCCGTCAGCCGGAGCGCTTCAGCAGCGGTCTGGGCTTTTTCCGCACTACGCCAGAGAATAGACGCACAGCCTTCAGGCGAAATCACAGAATAGACCGCATGTTCATACATCACCACACGGTTGCCTGTAGCCAGCGCAATCGCCCCGCCTGAACCGCCCTCACCCACAATTGCTGAAACAAAAGGAGTCTTCAGGCGAAGGCAGGCCTGAATTGAGCGGGCAATGGCTTCTGCCTGGCCGCGTTCTTCTGCCCCGCGTCCGGGATAGGCCCCGGCAGTGTCAACAAAGCTGAGCACAGGCAATTTAAACTTATTCGCCAAATCCATCAGCCGGATGGCTTTGCGATACCCTTCCGGACGGACCATACCGAAATTACGCTTGATCCGCTGTTCGGTTGTGCTGCCTTTTTCTGTACCCATCACCACAACCGGACGGCCATGAAAGCGGGCAAGCCCGCCAATGATGGCGTAATCTTCGGCATAATTCCGGTCCCCGGACAAAGGCGTGAAGTCTGTGAACATATGAGAGATGATCTGGACCAGCTTCGGGCGTTCAGGATGGCGGGCCACCTGAACCTTTTCCCACGGCCCCAGTTTTTGATAAGTCTGCGCCAACTCTTTATCAATGCGGGCCTGCAGCTTGCCAATCTCATCAGCGATATTCAGCCCGGAATCACCGCCCAGATGGCGCAGTTCCTCTATCTTGCCTTCCAGAGCAGCGATCGGTTTTTCAAAATCAAGAAAATGACGCATGAAACCTGTCCATGATATGCAGAAAACCCTAAACGGGTATCGTGATAACTCCCTTATCCCGTTCTACTTGTTTTTAAAGATTCCCGCAAGCGGATGCGAATCTGTAACCAGTTTTTGCAGCCGGTCTGAGCGGGTATGGGTGTAGATCTGTGTGGTGGCGATATCGGCATGTCCCAGCAGGGTCTGCAGGCTGCGCAAATCCGCCCCTCTGTTCAGCATATGTGTGGCGAAGGAATGCCGCAGCACATGCGGGCTGACCCGGTCTGCCCGCAGACCGGCATGACGGGCCATCTGTTTCAGCAGCGTGCTGAATTTCTGGCGTGTCATTTCTGACTGGCTGTCGGCCAGAAGCTGATCTGAATGGGTGACCGGCCCGTCCGCATCACGCTGTGCCAGCCACAGCTGGGCCACCTGAACCGACACATCTGTCAACGGGGCCAGCCGTTCACGCCCGCCTTTTCCGGTGATGATAAGGGTATGTCTGTCTCTGGCGATATCCTGAACACGCAAATTCAGTAATTCTGAAATCCTGAGGCCCGCGGCATACAGCAACTCCAGCCCCGCCCGCATCCGCAACGCTTGTGTTTTGGGCAAATGCTGGCTGGCGTCAATCAGCGCAATGATCTCGTCCTCGCTCAGGCTTTTCGGCAGATTTTGCGGCAATTTCGGGCTGTCCAGAAACTGGGCCGGATTATCCTTGCGGTACCCGTCAGCCACCATCCAGCTCATAAAATGCCGCAAGGCAGACAGGCGGCGGGCATTTGTGCGAGCGCTCAGACCCTGGTGATGCCAGCTTTGCAGAATCTGCCTCAGATCATCTGTACAGGCTGTGACAACCCCGCCTTTGGCAGATGCTGAAGACAGCCGGGCCAGATCTGCTACAACAATGTTGAGATCATTTTTATAGGCCGTCAGCGTATGGGCGGCGGCAGCTTTTTCTGCAGAAATGGTCTGCAGAAACCGGGCAATGAGCCTGTTATCATTTTGTTCAGCTGCCGGACGTTGCGTCTGCTCAGCCATGCTGGTCTCAGCTTTCATCAAGGGCGAAATGATGCCGCAGCAGATAAGAGCGAATAAGCTCATCCGCCAGCGCGGTGGCCGCCTCGTCAAGACCAACGTGTTGCAGAGCGACGAGCACCCGGGCGCTGTCCTGCGGGGCAACCCAGCCCAGGGTGACAGGCTGCATCAGTCTGGCAGCGATGAAAGCAGCTTCACCAACCCGGCCAGCTGCAGCTGCCTGTTCAAGGGCCAGCAGAGCTGGTGCTGACAGACGATAGGCTGAAGCAACCGGCCCTGTTTGTGGCTGGTTCGCCTGAACCGCCAGCTGGGCGACCCAATCGCGTGAAGGCGGGGTCAGGCCTCTGGCTTCAAATACCGGCAGCAGGGCCCAGCAATCCAACCTGGCAAACAGATCTGCATCCCACTGCGCAGCAGGGCGGGCAGACAACAAAGCCCGGATATCATCAGCCTTGGCTGAGGAAGGCTCAAGCACAGACGGCAGCGGCTGTGACGGGGCGGCAAGAGCCAGGATCACAGCATAATCACTGGCCAGCTCTTCAGACAGGGTTGCGGCTTCAGTGATCTCTAACCGCTGTCTGATCAGACTGGCATATAAATCAAGCAGCAGATCGATCCGGCCAGTGGCAGTTTCCTGCTGCAGGGCCCGCCTGATCAGCATATCAGTATCCTCACCCTGACGGTTCACCAGCCCGACCCATAAAAAGGCAGATTCAAGCCCGTTCTGGCGCAGGGCAGACCGGCCATCAGCCTGTGCGCTTTCCAGACTGGCCAGCGCCGCTTCAGCCGCCACAGGGGCAGATAACAAAGCCCGCCAGACCTGTTCTGTTTCACCTGAACCCTGCAGGCCTCTGTCCAGCATCTGATAACTGGTGTTCAAGGCCGCATCCGGGGCCAGATAGCGAAAGCTGGAGGCCGCCTGAATCATAGAGGCGGGAAGGTTTTCAAAAGCCGCCATTGAAATTTGCTCATGAGCAGCGTCCATCAGGATCAGATGCAGCAGTGACAGATTATCCACATCTAAAGACAGGCTGGAAGAACGGCCCAGCAGCTTGTCAACAAGCTGGAAGAAATTTTCATCCTGTTCCCCGCTGGCGCGCAGAATATCAGCCGCAAAGCTGGCCGCGCTCTGCTGACCATCAAGCAGCGCACAAATCACCCGGGCCTTATGCCAGAACGGCTCCAGCGTCTGCTGGGCAAACCGTTCAGCATCAACACAGGCAGCCTGATCCGCCCGGCGAACCAGATCATATTCAATCTGCCACCGTTTCCAGTCAGACCATTCTTCATCCAGCGGCAGCAGACGCACAATCTGGGATAATTTATCCGACTGACCAGACCGGGCCAGCCAGTCAAGACGGGCCTTGACAAGCTGTTCAGCCAGAGGACCGGCATTTTTCGGCGGCACCGCGGTCTGTACGGTAATCACCGTGGTCAGGGCGGATAACGCGGCAGAACTGCCTCTGGCCGGTGTTGCTGTTACAAGAGCCAAAGCCTGTTCAGCATCTGAATCAGACCAGATAAGAGAATTGATCACACTATCTGCAGAATGCCCCTGATTAAGACCGATAGAGGCCAGGCCAATTTTGGAGATTGACCGCCGGCCAACCCGGCCGGATACAGCTGGCTGCTGGTCAGTTGACGCTTCTGCCGAAAGGCTGGCGGCAGGCGCCGGTGAGGTGGCCTCAACAGCTGCAGATACATTGCCAGCTTCTGTCTGATTATCGGCAGACGCTGTATCTTCGACGTCAGGTGTGACCAGTTCTGTCTGTGGTGTTGCAGGGACATCCTCATTAAACCGGCCCAGATCTGTCAGGCTGACCGGGGCCTGGCCTGTGGCGTCCTGTTCCCGCCCGGTTTGGGCCTCAGCAAGGCCGGGCATGAAGCCTGTCATCAACCAGACACAAGACAGACAAAAAACCGGCCAGCGCAGATGACGCCAGGCGTTGCTAGTTTTCAAAACGCTCATTCGGGATAACCCTAGATATTGTCTTTTCCGGTGCAGGAATAGTCCAAGTCGACAGAAACGCCAACCCGCCAAAGCCAAACACCAGAACTAGAACAAGGAAAATTCTCATACCACTCATCTCAGACTTCTTTCCTTTGACTGTCTATCGTCCTGCCCAAAATCTGTTTCTGCTGCGCACCCCCTTAAAAAAGGATGGTCCCGTTTTGGTGCAGCGTCATGATGCTCAATCACGTCGCCATTCACAAGGGTTACAGTCATACGGACACATTATGGCAGTGATGAGGCAGTGTGAAAAGCCTGCAAAGGCCTCTGCGGCGACAACATGGTGACTTACCTTGAGGCCAAGAGTAGATTATATAAAAGACCACACCATCACCACTTCAGCCGGTTAACAAAAACAGATGCATTCATTCACGCCTGACCAACGCCGCGAATTTGCGGCCGATATTGACGGTCGTTACGCCGCGAACACAAAAAAAACAATTGTTCTGGTCGGGCTGATGGGGTCTGGCAAAACCGCGCTTGGCAAGAGGCTGGCGGTCGCGCTGGAGCGGCCGTTTATTGACAGCGATCATCTGATCGAAGACCAGGCCGGCCTGAGTATACGTGATATTTTTGAGCTCAGCGGTGAGGCGAAATTCAGGGAAATTGAACGGAACACAATCTTAAAACATGTCACCGGCCAGCCTGTGATTTTGTCGACCGGGGGCGGCGCGTTCTGTGATCCCAAGACCAGAGCCGAAATCACCCAACATGCGGTCAGTATCTGGATTGATTCAACCCCCAAAAACCTGCTGCGCCGGATCGGAAATATCTCATCACGCCCCTTGCTGACCACAGGAGACCCGCTGCAGATCCTGACCAACCTGCGTGAGACGAGGCTGGCAGATTATAAACAAGCTGAGCTGCACATCAGAACCGGACGGCATTCCCGGCGGGTATCAATGAAAAAAATGCTCAATATTCTGGAGCAAACCGGCTATATTAACCGTCTGTCAGACAAGCTGACTGACCACGAACCGGCAGATAAGGCCTGAAGATTATGACCTGTTCTTCTTCGCGTATTCATGTTGATGTGAGCGACAATGCCTATGATATTCATATCGGCACCAATCTGTTACAAAGCGCCGCAGATGAGCTGGCTGCGCTTCTGGCCGGCCGTCAGCTGGTCATTGTCACAGACAGGCATGTTGCGCCGCTGCATCTTGAGCCAACAAAACGCGCTCTTGCGGCTCATGCGGCATCGACCAGCTGTTTTATCCTGCCGGCCGGAGAGGCCAGCAAGTCATTTTCTGTTTATGAAAAGCTGGTCAATGATATTCTGGCGCTGCCGATTGACCGGCAGACCGTTCTGGTGGCCCTTGGCGGCGGCGTTATCGGCGATCTGGTCGGGTTTGCCGCAGCCAGCCTGTTGCGCGGCCTTGATTTCATCCAGATTCCGACCAGCCTTCTGGCCCAGGTTGACAGCTCAGTCGGGGGCAAAACAGGGATCAATACCCCGGCTGGTAAAAACCTGGTTGGCGCGTTTCACCAGCCGCGTCTGGTGCTGGCGGATATCGGGCTTCTGGCCAGCCTGCCTGAACGTGAGATAAAGGCGGGTTATGCTGAGGTTGTGAAATACGGGCTGTTGGGTGATGCTGATTTTTTTGACTGGCTGGAGAAGCATGGCCGTGATGTTCTGAGCGGCAATCCAGAGGCACAAGCAGAAGCGGTCAGGCGGTCCTGTCAGGCAAAAGCAGAGATTGTCGCTGCAGATGAACGAGAGGCAGGCCAGCGGGCGTTATTGAATCTGGGCCATACCTTTGCCCACGCTTTTGAGGCGGTTGCCGGATATGACGGGCGGCTGTTGCATGGTGAGGCGGTGAGTGCCGGGCTTGTCTGTGCTTTTGCCTTTTCCCGCCAGCTTGGGTTATGCTCAGGACAGGATGTAGAACGGGTAAAGGCGCATCTGACAGCTATGGGTATGCCCGCCAGCGCAGATGAGCTGCCCGCCGGACAGGCTTCCCCACAGGTGCTGATCGACCACATGCGAAAAGATAAAAAAGCGCGCCAGGGCAAGCTGACCTTTATTCTGGCCCGGCAAATCGGTGAAGCCTTTGTGGACCGGAATATTGACGAGGCTGAGCTGAACAGATTTCTGGAGAGCTTATGAGTATTCTGCTTTCAACAGCCGTACTCGTCCTCATCATCATTTTGCTGATTATGATATCGGCGTTCTTTTCCAGCGCGGAAACCGCCCTGACCGCCGCTTCAGAAGCGCGTATACGCCAGCTGGCCAAAACCAAGGCAAACCGTCAGGCTGAGCGTGTTGAAAAACTGCGCAAAAACAAAGATGAGCTGATCAGCACAATTCTGGTCGGCAATAATCTGGTGAATATTCTGGCTTCTGCGCTGGCCACATCTGCTGCAATTTCGCTGACCGGTGATGGCGGGGTGGCGTTGGCCACCGTGGTGATGACCGTGATTATTGTTCTGTTTGCTGAAGTGCTGCCGAAAAGCTATGCCTTCAGCAACGCGGACAGGCTGTCTTTGAAAATCGCCCTGATTGTGCAGACCATCGTCTGGCTGCTCAAGCCGGTGACCTGGAGCCTGCGTATGATTGTGGTCAGGTTCCTGGGCACCAAGGATGAAGATGACACTTCACGAGAAGAGGAATTGCGCGGGCTGATTGACCTGCATAGTGAGGATACAGATGAAGATGGCCGGGAAACCGGGGCCATGTTGTCGTCTGTTCTGGACTTAGGTGAGCTGAGTGTTGAAGAGATTATGACACACCGCGCCTCTGTCAGTTCAGTGAATGCTGATGATGATCCTGAAGATATATTGCGGTTTGTGCTGCGCTCGCCTCATACGCGCCATCCTGTTTATTCTGGCAAGCCAGAGAATATTATCGGGGTTCTGCATGTAAAAGCCTTGCTGCGGGCGATTGAGGAAAATGCTGATCGTGATTTGCGCGGCCTGTCTGTTGCTGATATCGCCACAGAGCCGTTCTTTGTGCCGGAAACCACCCCGCTATTTGCCCAGCTGCAGGCGTTCCGGGCCCGGCGGGAGCATTTTGCCGTGGTTATTGATGAATATGGCGATCTGCGCGGCATTGTCACGCTGGAGGATATTTTAGAAGAAATCGTCGGGGATATTGATGATGAGACAGATATTGATCTTCCCGATCTGAAACAACAGCCGGACGGGTCTTATATGGCTGAAGGTACGGTGACCTTGCGCGATCTGAACCGGCTGTTGGGCCTGCAGCTTCCTGATGATGAAGCCTCTACGCTGGCCGGGCTGATTATTTATGAAAGCCGGCATATCCCGTCTGTCGGTCAGGAATTCAAATTCCATGATATGCGGTTCAAGATCACCTCGCGTCAGGGCAATCAGATCACCTCTGTAAGGCTGTGGCCCCCCAGAAAAAACCATAGTGATTACGATAAGGATAAAGAATGAAGACCTTGTATTTATCTGAACCTGCCGCCCGTGAAGACAGGCATAACCGTCAGGTGACCTGCCGCGGGTTCGCCCGTAAAGACGGCTTGCTGGATATTGAAGGCGAGTTGATCGACACCAAGGCTTATGATTTTCCGTCCTCTACCCATGGGGTGATCGCATCAGGCACACCTGTGCATCATATGCAGGTCAGGATCACGATTGATTTTGATATGGTGATCCAGCATGCAGAAGCGGTGACGGTTCACGGGCCTTATGCCATCTGCCCGAAAGGGGCAGACAACATCACCGGCCTTATCGGTCTGCAGATTGGCCCGGGCTGGAAGCGGAAAGTCCAGACCGCAATCGGCGGGCCGAAAGGATGTACCCATATCACTGAATTAATGGGACCGATGGCCACCACCGCCTTTCAGACCTTATATGGGGAAAAAGCGCGGCAAAAACGTGATACGACCGGTGCTGATCAGACTCAGCAGCTGAAAACACCGCTGCCCAGCCTGACCAACAGCTGTATTGCTTATGCGGAACAGGATAAGAGCTGAGGATATCAGCTGTGCCGGCGGATCGTAATCTGAAGCGCGTGAACCGGCCCTGCCAGAAAATCAGCCAGAACAGTGTTAATCTTTCTGTGGGCGGCCACCCGGCTGAGCCCGTCCAGAGCCGGGGCAGCAATTTCCAGATTGAAATGGCTTTGCCCGCCAGGGCGGGCACCGGCATGACCAGCATGCTGCCAGCTGACATCTTCGATCTTTAAAACAGACGGCGATAAGGCAGACGCCAGCCGTGCGGTCATCTGATCAGCAATGGTATTATCTTCACCGGCCATGGCCTGAGCCTTTCTTTTTGTGCTGGCAGACAGACAGGACAACTATCTTGTTTTTGTGACGTCTGTAACTTGTAAAGCCTTGTTCTTGATTTATACTGTAAAATCATGAGACGGAAACAGAAAATCGATCCTGAATTTGCGGTCAAAGCCGGTGAACAGATGATATCAGACACAGGCCAGCATATCTGTATGGCTGAAGGGTGTTTTGATATCGGCTCCCATCCCGCCCCGAAAAACAGACAAGAGCTGCGCAGCTATATCTGGTTCTGTCTTGATCATATCCGTATGTTCAACAGCCAGTGGAATTATTATGACGGGCTGGAAGGGGACGCGCTGGAGCGCGAAATCAGAAGGGCCACAACCTGGGAACGGCCAAGCTGGAAATTTGGCACAGGCCCGTCTGCAAAACTGGCCAGTTCTGATCCGTTTGAGGATAAATTTTCTTTCTTTGACGAGGCTGACACCCCGGCACATGCCGCGGCCCAGAACCTGACCACCGAACAGAAAAAAGCCTTTGCCCTGTTTGAGTTGACGCCAGATTCAGATCAGGAAACAATAAAGAAAAGATATAAAGAATTAGCCAAAAAGCTGCATCCTGATCATAACCGGTCAGACCCGAAAGCCGAAGACAGGTTGAAGGAAATAAATCTTGCTTATGCTGTGCTGCGTAAAAGTACTGCACAAGTCTGATCAGGCCGGAATTCTCCGCACAGGCAGATGACAAAACAGACAGCCTGTTCAGCAGCTTTCGTTTCGTCTTTTGCCGTTGCATTTTCCTTATATGCCTGATAACTGCTAACCTTTAGAGTAAAGTTAAGATTCGGAGACACATACATGTCCGCAGAAACAACCCATGGCCAGGTGGCACATTCCCTTTCCGCCCCTGATACACAGGTCGATGTAAAAGAGGTGTTCGGGCTTGATATTGACCTGAAAGTACCGGCATTTTCGGTAGGGTCTGCCTATGTGCCCGCTGTGGATCCTGACTATCAGTTTGACCATGACACCACGCTGGCAATTTTGGCCGGGTTTTCCCATAACCGGCGGGTAATGGTTCAAGGCTATCACGGCACCGGCAAATCCACCCATATCGAACAGGTGGCGGCACGCTTGAACTGGCCATGTATGCGGATCAATCTGGACAGCCATGTCAGCCGTATTGATCTGGTTGGCAAAGATGCGATTGTGCTGAAAGACGGCAAGCAGGTCACCGAATTCCGTGAAGGCATTCTGCCGTGGGCGTTACAGAATTGTGTGGCGCTGGTGTTTGATGAATATGACGCTGGCCGCGCTGATGTGATGTTTGTGATCCAGCGTGTTCTGGAAGTTGACGGCAAGCTGACCTTGCTGGATACCAGCCGCGTGATCACACCAAACCCGAATTTCCGCTTGTTTGCCACGGCCAATACAGTGGGCCTGGGCGATACCACAGGCCTGTATCATGGCACCCAGCAGATAAATCAGGGCCAGATGGACAGATGGTCTATTGTTACCACCTTGAATTATCTGCCGCATGAAGATGAGGTCAATATCATTCTGGCCAAGCAGAAAGCCTATCAGACAGAAGACGGGCGCAAGCAGATTGATCAGATGGTGCGGATGGCCGATATGACCCGTAAAGGGTTTATGGCAGGCGATCTGTCTACCCTGATGTCACCGCGTACGGTGCTGACATGGGCCGAAAATGCGGTTATCTTTAATGATATCACCTTAGCGTTCAGGCTGAGCTTCCTGAACAAATGTGATGAGATAGAACGCCCGACCCTGGCTGAATATTACCAGCGTATCTTTGGTATTGATCTGCCAGAAGCCCCGGCGATGACACAAAAAGCGTCTTAAAACACGCTGGTCCGCAGCACCAGAACAAGAAGGATCGCCGCACGTTGAGCCAGAACGAGCCATCTGATTTTCTGAAAGCGAATGCCGCTGCCCTGCGCGCCCTTGCCGGCGGGGTGGACAGGCCTGTGCGCTATGCCGGCCAGGACACCCATATTGGCAAGACCGAAATCAGGCTGCCTGCGCTGCCGCGGGACACCGGCAAGAAGATGCGATCTGACAGCCGCGGGGCCGCTGATTCAGCAGGTTTGTGGCTGGCCCATCATAACGAGAAAATGCACAAAACCCTGTGCCCGCATGCCCCAGCCGCAAAAGCAATTTTTGAAGCTGCAGAGACCGCCCGGGTTGAGGCTGTGGGCGCGAACCAGATGGCCGGTGTGGCCCAAAACCTGACCGCCCGGCTGGAAAAAAAATACGCCGCCGCCACAATTGGTGCCCCGGAAACGGGGGATGATGGCGCTGTGGCAGAAGCGGTCCACCTGATGGTCCGTGAAGCGCTGACAGGTGAGGCCCCGCCTGCCTCAACCGCTATGGTGATGGATCTATGGCGGCCCTGGATCAACGCCCGTGCAGGTGAGCTGCTGGAAGAAATGCGGTCCTGTGAGACCAATCAGGCGGATTTTGCAGAGCTGGCCAAACGGCTTATTGGCGCGCTGCAGTCTGATTTGGGCGAAGCTGCAGATCAGAATGAAGATGGCGAGGAGGCTGATGAGGATAATGATGACAACGCCTCACAAGATGATGGCCAGTCAGATGAAGCCCAGTCGGCAAGCGGTGAAGATGACAGTGACGGCGATGACAGTCAGGGCGTAGAGCAGGATGGTGAAGCCGCCGGCATGGCCTCAGATGACAGTACCGAAATAGATGCTGATTCGGATATGGACGGGATGACAGATGGTGAGTCTCCCGGTGGTGAGCCCGGCCAGAACCCTTATCAGATGAAACCTGACCCCGATGCCTACCGGATTTTCACTGATCAGTATGATGAAATTGTTGATGCGGCCGATTTATGTGATCCAGAAGAGCTGGAGCGGTTGCGCGGGATGCTGGACCGGCATCTAGAAAATCTGAATCAGATGATCGGCAAACTGGCCAACAGGCTGCAGCGCAAGCTGATGGCCTTTCAGAACCGGTCATGGGAATTTGATCTCGAAGAAGGCCTGCTGGATGCGGGCAAGCTGCACCGGGTGGTCACCCAACCGTTCAGCGCGCTGTCCTATAAACAAGAACAAGACACCAAATTCAGAGACACCATCGTCACCTTGCTGCTGGATAATTCAGGATCAATGCGGGGCCGGCCGATTACCATTGCCGCTGTGACCGCTGATATCATGGCCCGGACCCTGGAGCGGTGCGGGGTAAAGGTTGAAATTCTGGGCTTTACCACCAAGGCCTGGAAAGGCGGCCAGTCACGAGAAGCCTGGCAGGGGGCCGGCAAGCCGGCGATGCCCGGGCGGCTGAATGATTTGCGCCATATTGTGTATAAATCAGCTGACCAGCCCATGCGCCGGGCGCGCAAATCGCTGGGCCTGATGTTAAGAGAAGGCATCCTGAAAGAAAATATTGATGGCGAGGCCCTGATCTGGGCACATGACCGGCTGATCAGCCGGCCAGAAGACAGGCGCATCATGATGGTAATTTCTGATGGCGCGCCGGTAGATGATTCAACCCTGTCTTCAAACAGCGGCAATTATCTGGAAAAGCATCTGCGCCAGACCATCTCAATGATCGAGACAAAATCGCCGATACAGTTGCTGGCAATCGGGATTGGCCATGATGTCACCCGCTATTATAAGCGGGCGGTAACGATAACCGATGTTGACCAGCTGGGCGGTACGGTTATTGGTGAGCTGGCGGATCTGTTTGATGAGGATAAATCATCAGGGCCGTTGCGCCGGTTCAAACGCTGAGCTGTCTCTAAAAGCAGCCAACAGAACAGAAAAAACCCTGCCGATTCAGCAGGGTTTTTTTAAATCTCAAAAAAAGCGAGAAACGCCGCTTAGGCAGACTGGGCAGCCAAAATCTCACGCTTCAGGGAGCGGGCTTCATCAGCCAGTTCTGCGTTACGGGCCTGCAGCAGAAAAGCATCCAGACCGCCATGTTTTTCAATGGTCCGGATAGCATTTACAGACACCCGCAATGTCACATCACGGCCTAAAATTTCTGAAGACATGCTGGTCCGCTGCAGATTGGGCAGAAACTTGCGGCGGGTCCGGTTATTCGCATGGCTGACATTGTTGCCTGACATCACGCCTTTACCGGTAATTTGACAACGCTTTGACATCTGTTGTGTCCTTTCCCGCTGGTCACGCCAGCACCAAAATTCGAATTGTCGCGGAGTTATAAAGACAAACAGGAAAAAGGTCAAGTCAAACGAGCAGGCAGACAGATAACCAAAGCGGATAATCTAAAAGACCAAAAAACTTTCCCATATTTACGATTAATTAAGATTTTGCTGGTAGTCTGAACCGATGAAGACAGCGAAATTGTTTCTGAACACACCGGTTAAACGCAATATTTACATTGCGGGAAGACGCACATCTCTGCAGCTGGAAACTTATGTCTGGGATTGTGTGGACAGTATTCTGGACCATGAAAACTTGAGCCTGTCCATGCTGTGCACAGAGCTGAAGATCCGCTCAGGCAGCCTGCGTCTGGCACAGGCGTTACGGCTGTTTGTGCTGATTTATTTCCGCACAATGTCAAAAGCCATGAGCCCATATGAGGAGCCGGCCGATCTGGTGCGCAGCCCGCCTGCGGCCAAATTCAATTGTCTGATTGAAACGTTGCAGATTCTCCCGCAACGTGCGCCGCGTGCCTGACCGCCTGTTCAGCAGACAAGCCCGCCTCTTTCACCTCAGCCACCACAGAAACGCCATCTGCCGCCATCATCCGGCGTAATCCGGTTAATATACGGGTGACCACCAGGGGCCCGCCCATGGCAAGAGCGGTATAAAGCTGGAGCAGATCAGCCCCGGCCAAAAGCCGGGCATAAGCCTGTTCAGCAGACCCGATTCCGCCCACACCAATAAGACCAGCTGATGTTCCTGTTCGGCGCAGATGGGCGGTAGCCTCTGCCATCATCTGTTGGGCCATATCGTTAAGCGGCTGGCCGGACAGACCGCCAGCCTCAGCCCGATGCGGCGCGCGCAGTGTCTCTGGCCGGGCGATGGTGGTGTTGGTCAGAATAAACCCGGCCACACCTGCCTGCAGCGCGATATCCATTGACCGGTGCAGGTCCCCTATATTCAGATCCGGGGCCAGTTTGACAAAGACAGGCGGGCGTTTGTTCTTTGGCCCGCCGGCCTCATCACGGCCGTCAAACGCCGCCCTCAGGCAGGCTTTCAGCCCGTCTTCATGCTGCAAATCACGCAGACCCGGCGTGTTGGGTGAGGACAGATTAACCGTCAGATAATCTGCATAGCGGCTGAGATGGGCGGCGGTTTTATGGTAATCAGCCGGTTTGTCTTCGCTCAGCTTATTGGCCCCGATATTGACGCCCAGAACCCCATGAGAGGTCGGGCGGCGCGCCAGATTATCTGCGGCCACCTGCATGCCTTTGGAATTAAACCCATAGCGGTTAATAACCGCCTGATCAGCCGGCAGTCGAAATACGCGCGGGCGCGGGTTTCCGGGTTGTGGCTGTGGTGTGATGGTGCCCACTTCAACACTGCCGAACCCCAGCCTGAACGCGCCTAAATACGCCTCAGCATTTTTATCGAACCCGGCCGCCAGCCCCAGCGGGTTGTCAAACCTAAGACCAGCACAGCTTACCGGCAATAATATCTGGTCTGATACGGGTGACAGGCCCAGCCGCAAGGCGTGAACCGTCAGGTTATGCGCCAGTTCCGCCGGCAAAGACCGGGTGAATTTTGCTGCCAGTTGCCACATCTGTTATCTTCGGTATTCCTGTTTGTTATCAGCGGGCGTCAGATGCGGGTATCAGGACGGGTCAACCAGCTCATCTGCCAGAACCTTATCACATAACGCGACAGATTCAGAAAGACCATAAAGCCGGAAGAAGCTGCCCATACGCGGGCCCTGTGTCTGGCCCAGCATGGTTTCATACAGACAGGTGAACCAGTCGCGCAGATTTTCATAATGCTCTTTGCCTGCCGCATAGACAGCTGACTGTACATCCTGAGCCGGTGCATCATCAGGCAGGGCGGCAAGGGCCTCACGCAGGGCGGTGATATATTGTTTTTCCGTCGCGGTGGCCAGGCGGTATTGTTTGGTCGGCCGCACCCGATCCTGATAGAACTGCACAGCATAGCCTGCCAGCCGGTCAAGTTCGGGATGGGATTCAGGGCTGGTCTGCGGGGCATAGGCGCGGATATAGCCCCATAGGGTTGCTGAGGTTTCAGCCGAACAGACCGCCGCCAGATTCAGCAACAATGAAAAACTGACCGGCATTGCCCCGGCCGCAGCCCCCTTATCCAGGCGGATATGCCAGGCCGGATTTTCTAGCGCAGCCGCGGCCTCAGCCTCAGCCAGCTTATCTTTATGGGTATAGAACTCATCCACTGTTTTTGGGATCAGATCAAAATACAACCGTTTCGCCCGTTTCGGCTGGCCATACATAAACAATGCTAGTGATTCAGGATTGCCATAGCGCAGCCAGTCTTCAACAGACAGGCCGTTTCCTTTTGATTTGGAGATTTTCTCACCATTCTGATCCAAGAACAGCTCATAAGAAAATCCGGCTGGCGGGGTGGCGCCCAGCGCCCTGACGATCTTTGAGGACAGGGTGACAGAGTCAATCAGATCCTTGCCGCTCATCTCATAATCCACACCCAGCGCATACCAGCGCATTGCCCAGTCTGCTTTCCACTGCAGCTTGCAGCTGCCCCCGGTGACCGGCACAGTGACCGCCTCGTCTGTTTCAGGATCATGATAGGTGATTTCACCTGCCGCGCTGTTTTGCCCAATCACTTTGGCCTGCAGAACCCGGCCGGTACGCGGGCAGACCGGCAGAAACGGGCTGTAGGTTTCGCGCCGCTCCGGGCCCAGGGTCGGCAGGATCACATTCGTGACAGCGTCATAATTCGCCAGAATATCCAGCAACGCTTTGTCAAACCGGCCTGATCTATACATATCTGTGGCGCTGATGAATTCGTAATCAAAACCAAAACTGTCCAGAAAGGCCTGCAGGCGTGCATTATTATGCGCCCCGAATGAAGGGTGCGTGCCAAACGGATCAGGTACCTTTGTCAGCGGCATCTGCAGATAGTCAGCAATCATGTCCGGCTTTGGCACATTATCAGGGACTTTGCGCAGACCATCCATATCATCCGAGAAACAGACCAGCCGTGTCTGGCGGCCGGTCAGACATTCAAAAGCATGGCGCACCATAGAGGTTCTGACCACCTCGCCAAAGGTACCAATATGCGGCAGACCGGACGGGCCATAGCCGGTTTCAAACAAAACCGGCCGGTCAGGGGTATCGGCTTTCAGTTTAGATAAGCGGGCCTGCAGCGCGCGGGCTTCAGCAAAGGGCCAGGCCTTGGCCTGTTCAGCAAGTGATTTTAGTTCATCTACAGACACGGGGCGGGGTGTTCCTGTTATTATCATCGCTTTGGCCCTGACAGGCCGTCATGGCCAGCACAGCCAGCCTACAGCGTTGTTCGGATTAGGTGATAAGTGGTCAGCCAGATGCGGTCAAGTCTTCGCAGCATAAAAGCTGGGCAAGACAGGCGGCTCTGGTCTATAGTGCCAGACATGAACACCCCGTTAGATGTGAGCGAATTTCCCGTTCTGTTTCCCGACTTTAATGGTGTTGTGATGATCTCTCCTGAGGGGGAGATTACACATCCCGATATGAGGCACGCGGACGAGATAACCCGCCAGAAACAGATTCTGATTTGTCACCGCAAATGGACTGAGGCCCGGCTGAATGCAGAGCTGGTGAAACCGGTAGATGTGCTGGAGCTGTTTGCCTTTGTCCGGCCTGCACAATTTTGTCTGCCCACCCCTTCCGGTCTGGCCAGCCGGCTTGGCCTTGCCGCCCCGCTTTCAGCAGAAGACAAAGCCCTGACGATTATCCGGGCGGCCCGGTGTTTGCTTGATGAGCTGGTTGTGTTGCCAGAAGCAGACAAGCAAAAACTGGCCCGTCTGGCGGATATGATGGGCCGGGGCGGCTGGCAGTGGGCAGGCCCGGTTTTAAGCTGTCTGGGCGCGGTATCTGGCCCGCCTGGCCCGCCAGATGGCCGAGCAGGCGCAATCTGGGCAGATCTGGATGAAATTGACGAGGCCCCGCCCCGTGGTGAGCCCGGCACCCGCCCGGTGATGCCAGATGAGGCGCGGGCCCGGCTGGCAGACATGCTGGGTGAGGCCGCAGAAGTCCGGCAAAGCCAGTCTGATTATGCCGCCGCGCTGAGCCCTGTCTTCGCTAGCCCGGACGCCGTACCCGGACCCGCTTTCCTGCTGGCTGAAGCCGGAACCGGAACGGGCAAAACGCTGGGCTATCTGGCTCCGGCCAGCCTGTGGGCAGACGCCAACAAGGCATCTGTCTGGGTGTCGACCTATACCCGCACATTGCAGCATCAGATCGCTGATGAGCTATCCCGGCTGTATGACCGGAGCAAAACAGCTGAGAAAAGAGTTGTGATCCGCAAAGGCCGCGAGAATTATTTATGTCTGCTGAATCTGGAAGAAGCCCTGTCACGCCTGCCTGGCCAGCCCGCAGATGCCGTTGCGCTGGGGCTGATGGCCAGATGGGCGTCCGCCAGCCCGGATGGTGATCTGACCGGGGCCAGCTTTCCGGCCTGGCTGATCGATCTGATCGGTACACGGGCCAGCTTAGGCCTGGCTGACCGGCGCGGTGAATGTATTCATTCTGCCTGCAGCCATTATCATAAATGTTTTGTTGAACGGTCTGTGCGTACCGCCCGGCAGGCCGATATCGTCATTGCCAATCACGCGCTGGTGATGATCCAGGCCGCCTTGAGCGGGCCAGATGATAAATTCCGGCCGACCCGCTATATTTTTGATGAGGGCCATCATGTGTTTGATGCGGCAGACAGCGCCTTTGCCGCCGCCCTGACCGCAGGTGAGGCAGCCGAGCTGAGGCGCTGGGTAAGAGGGGCTGAAGATGGCCGCCGGGGACGGGCACGCGGCCTTGAAAAACGCTTATCAGAACTGGTTGCTGATGATGAGGGGGCTTTGGCGGCCCTGGAAGCGGCCAGTGAGGCTGCGCGGATTCTGCCCGGGACAGGCTGGCGCAAGAGATTGAATGAGGCCAGCCCGGCCGGCCCTGCTGAAGCTTTTTTTGCGGCGGTCAGACAGGCGGTTTATGACCGGGCGGCCAGCCCTGACAGCCAATATGATCTGCAGGCTGACCTGTATCCTGTACCGCAGGCGATCATTGATACAGGCCTAAGTTTCAGAGACAGTCTGGCCAAGCTGTCAGACCCGCTGATGAAACTGGCCAGCTACCTGCAGGGGCTGCTGGATGAAGAGGCTGACAGCCTGGACAGCCAGACCCGGACACGGATTGAGGGGGCGGCACGCGGCCTTGTCCGGCGCGCCTCAGGACCGGTAGCGGCCTGGATGATGATGCTGGCTGATCTGACCGGCGACGGACGGGACGGGTTTGTTGACTGGATGCAGATTGACAGACGTGAGGGTACAGATATTGATCTGGGCCTGTTGCGGCATTGGCTGGACCCGACTGTGCCGTTTGCTGAGCAAGTTCTGGGCAGCGCACATGGTGTGGCGGTGACCTCAGCGACCTTGAAAGATGAAATAAGGGCTGAGGCGGGTGATGCGCAGGCAGGCCATGAAGGCTGGGCCTCTGCCAAGCTGCTCTCCGGGGCGGCGCATCTGGCCCATCCGGCCTTGCTGAGCGAACATGCCTCACCTTTTGATTATGCGCGGCAATCCCGGATTTTCATCGTCAATGATGTCGCCAGAGACAGAGCAGACGGCGTGGCCGCGGCTATGGCCGCGCTGATGATTGCTGCTGAAGGCGGGGCGTTGGGCCTGTTCACTTCTATCATGCGTCTGCGCAGCACCTGGCCAGAGCTGATGCGGCGGCTGAGCAAGGCTGATATCCCGCTTTATGCCCAGCATATGGACCGGATGAATTTGCAGACCCTGCTGCAGCTGTTCAGAGAAGACAGACGGTCTGTTCTGATCGGCACAGATGCGGTGCGTGACGGGGTGGATGTGCCAGGAGAAGCGTTGCGCATGATGATTTATGACCGGGTGCCCTGGCCGCGCCCTGACATGCTGTTCCGGGCCCGGGCCGCCTGGCAGGGCCGTGATGCCTGGACAGACCGGATCACGCGGATGAAACTGCGCCAGGCCTTCGGGCGGTTGATCAGGCGGGCTGATGACAAAGGCGTGTTTATCATGCTGGACAGCCGTCTGCCGACCCGGCTGACCTCTGCCTTTCCGCCTGATGTGGAAATTGTGCGGACCGGCCTGGCCGACGCCATCGCCAGAAGCAAAGTGTTTTTAGGAACGGAATGAGGCATAAAAAAAACGGCCGGGGGAGAAATATCCGCCCGGCCGCTTTGTTTTATCGTTCAGACAATCAGGCGTCTTAGAAACCGCCCATACCGCCCATGCCGCCCATATCAGGGGCTGCTGGGGCGGCGGCTTTAGGTTCGTCCTTTTCACCTACCATTGCTTCGGTGGTGATCAGCAGGCCAGCGACTGAAGCGGCGTTCTGCAGAGCAGAGCGGACAACCTTAGTCGGGTCAATCACACCCGCCTTGATCAGGTCTTCAAATTCACCTGTCTGGGCATTATAGCCAAGGTTTGCGTCTGTGGTTTCCATCAGCTTGCCAACTACAACCGCACCTTCATCGCCAGCATTCATTGAAATCTGGCGGGCCGGGGCCTGAATGGCCTGACGGATGATGTTGATACCAACTTCCTGATCACTATTGGCTGGCTTCAGACCATCAAGGCTTGGAATCGCCTTGACCAGAGCTGAACCGCCACCAGGAACGATACCTTCCTGAACCGCTGCCCGGGTGGCGTGCATCGCATCGTCAACACGGTCTTTGCGTTCTTTCACTTCAACCTCTGTTGCACCGCCAACACGGATAACAGCTACACCGCCAGCCAGCTTGGCCAGACGTTCCTGCAGCTTTTCACGGTCATAGTCTGAAGTGGTTTCTTCAGCCTGTGCACGGATCTGGTTACAACGGGCTTCGATATCATCCTTGGCGCCTGCCCCATCAACGATGGTGGTTTCTTCTTTGGTGATTTCAACACGCTTGGCTGTGCCCAGCATATCCAGTGTCACGCTGTCCAGCTTGATGCCGATTTCTTCGGAAATAACTGAACCGTTGGTCAGGATGGCAATATCTTCCATCATGGCCTTGCGGCGGTCACCAAAGCCAGGGGCCTTGACAGCAGCGACCTTCAGGCCGCCACGCAGACGGTTAACAACCAGTGTGGCCAGCGCCTCACCTTCGATATCTTCTGCAATGATCAGCAGCGGACGACCAGACTGCACAACCTTTTCCAGGATGGGCAGCATGTCCTGAAGATTTGACAGCTTCTTTTCATGCAGCAGGATGTACGGGTCTTCCAGAGTGGCGCGCATCTTTTCAGCGTCTGTCACAAAGTAAGGAGACAGATAGCCACGGTCGAACTGCATGCCTTCAACAACATCCAGCTCTGTGTCCAGGCTCTTGGCTTCTTCAACAGTGATCACACCTTCATTGCCCACACGTTCCATGGCTTCAGCAATCATCTGACCGATATCGCTTTCACCATTGGCTGAAATGGTGCCGACCTGGGCAACCTCATCAGATGTGGTGATTTTCTTGGACTGTGTTTCAAGTGAGGCAACGACAGCTTCAACAGCCATATCGATACCGCGCTTCAGGTCCATCGGGTTCATGCCAGCGGCGACTGACTTGGCGCCTTCCTGAGCAATTGCCTGAGCCAGAACAGTCGCAGTTGTGGTGCCGTCACCAGCAGCGTCATTCGCCTTAGAGGCCACTTCGCGCACCATCTGTGCACCCATGTTCTGGAACTTGTCTGACAGTTCGATATCTTTGGCAACGGTCACACCATCTTTGGTGATACGTGGGGCGCCAAAGGCTTTTTCCAGAACCACATTACGGCCTTTCGGGCCAAGCGTTACCTTCACAGCATTCGCCAGGGTATCCACCCCTTCCATCATGCGTGCACGTGCATCAGAACCGAATTTTACGTCTTTTGCAGCCATTTCTCTCTCTTCCTTTTTAGGTTTGGACTAAATCTTATAACAGGGCGGGATCAGGCCGTTCAGCCAACGATGCCCATAATATCTGATTCCTTCATGATCAGGTAATCAGTGCCATCCAGCTTGATTTCTGTGCCTGACCATTTGCCGAACAGAACGGTATCGCCTTCTTTGACGTCCAGCGGGGTGACTTTGCCCTGCTCATCTTTGCTGCCTGACCCAACAGCAACAATCTTGCCCTGCATCGGCTTTTCTTTTGCTGTATCCGGAATGATGATCCCGCCAGCTGATTTTTCATCTGATTCTTCGCGCTCAACAAGAACACGGTCGTGAAGCGGCCGAAATTTCATGCCTGTGCCTCCAAACTTTTCCCAAAACGATTTGTTGTGTTTCGCTGTGGCTAGCACTCTGCAAGTCAGAGTGCCAGACTTTGCTTGAGCCCTAGGTGGGGAATATTGGGAAAAGAGTCAAGACAAGGGCCGCTAAAAAATGAATTTTTTTGAAAATAGCGGCCTGTTCTGTGCTTTCTCAGCGGATAAACCAGACAGAACAGTTGCGGCATAATATCGCTCACAGCGAGTTCTTGCTTTTGTCAGCATCTGGTTTGCGGTAGGACTTTCTCATCACCTGACCCCACCACCGAACAGATATTCAGTACAGGCATATGACAGGACTGACCACACCCTCACCTTCGCATCATTTTGACCGCGCCCTTGTCTGGTGGCTGTTCGGCATGGCTGTGCTGGTCGGTATCATGGTTGTTATTGGCGGGGTGACACGCCTGACCGGCAGCGGCTTGTCGATGGTTGAATGGCGGCCCTTGATGGGTATTCTGCCACCTCTGTCAGACGCTGAATGGATGCGGGTCTTCACCCTTTATCAGGCCTCACCGGAATTTCAAGACATTAACACTGATATGGACCTGGCCGGATTTAAGGTGATTTTTTTCTGGGAATATGTGCATCGGGTCTGGGGCCGCCTGCTGGGGTTGGCTTTTGGTCTGCCGCTGTTGTTTTTCTGGCTGTCTGGGCGAATTCCAAGCGGCTATGGGCTGCCCTTGCTAGGTCTGCTGGTGCTGGGCGGTCTGCAGGGCGTGATCGGCTGGTGGATGGTCACTTCAGGTCTGGTGGATAATCCGGCCGTCTCACAATATCGTCTTGCCACGCATCTCAGCATGGCGCTGATTATCTTAAGCCTGTTGTTATGGACCGCGCTCAATCTGCGCTATGGGCGGGCAAAAATGCCGTCCGGTCATGCGGCGGCAACGATTGTGCTGGTTGGGCTGACCATTATTGCCGGCGCCTTTGTGGCGGGGATGGATGCAGGGCTTTTGTATAATGAATATCCGCTGATGGGCACGGGCCTGGTGCCGGTTGAATATGGTGAGGCCGGGCTGGCTGACCCGTTTGAAAATCCGGCATCTGCCCAGTTCCATCACCGCTGGATTGCGGTGCTGGCGCTGCTGGCTGTCATTGGTCTGTGGGTTGTCGCGCTGCGGCGGGGAATGGGCCTGGCGGCGCATATTATGGGTGTGGTGGTGTTCTGCCAGTTCGCTCTGGGCCTGACCACCTTACTGCTGGGCGTGCCTGTCTGGGCAGGGGCCCTGCATCAGGCCGGCGCGGTTGTGCTGCTTTGTGCGGTTCTGGTGGTCACACATCATTTAAGCGCGCGCCACTAGCTCAATATCTGGCTGACGGCAGCCAGACAATCTATGATGATTTGCGCGGCAGCTGGCGTCTGATATGCAGCTCGCGAAGGGCGGTATCATCCACCTCTGACGGGGCATTCATCATCAGATCTTCGGCCTTGCCGTTCATCGGGAACAAAATCACCTCACGGATATTCGGCTCGTCAGCGATCAGCATCACCATCCGGTCAATACCCGGCGCAATGCCGCCATGCGGCGGCGCGCCAAATTTGAACGCATTGATCATACCGGCAAATTGATCATCAACCACTTCTGGCCCATATCCGGCAATTTCAAAAGCTTTATACATCACCTCAGGCAGATGGTTCCGGATCGCCCCGCTTGATAATTCCACCCCGTTACAGACCAGATCATACTGCCAAGCCTTGATAGTCAGCGGGTCCTGGCTGTTCAGGACCTCAAGCCCGCCTTGCGGCATCGAGAACGGGTTGTGTGAGAATTCAATTTTGCCAGTGGTCTCATCCAGCTCATACATCGGGAAATCGACAATCCAGCAGAATTTGAACACTGACTCATCGATCAGATTCTGCTCTGAGCCGATGCGCAGGCGCGCCCGGCCGGCCAGGCTGGCCGCCTCACCTGCAGGGGCACAAGCAAAAAAGGCAGCATCGCCATCCTTCAGGTTCAAACGGCTGCGGATTTCCTCAGACTTTTCCGGACCAAGGGCCTTGGCCACCGGCCCGCGGGCCTCGCCCTCACCAAAGATGATATACCCCATCCCCGGTGCGCCTTCGCCCTGGGCCCAGCTGTTCATTCTGTCCGCAATCGCCCGGCTGCCACATCCTGGCCCAGGCACGGCCCGTACCACAGCCCCTTTTTCGATATTTTTGGCAAAAATGGAAAACCCAGAGCCCGCAAAAATATCGGTCACATCCGCGATTTCAATCGGAATTCGTAAATCCGGCTTGTCTGAGCCATATTTCAGTATCGCCTCATCAAACGGGATATGCACAAAATCAGGATCTATTGTTTTGTCTGAAAACTCTTCAAACACACCGCGGATGACCGGTTCAACAGCACCAAACACATCTGCCTGTTCAACAAAGCTCATCTCAAGATCAAGCTGGTAAAACTCACCCGGGCTGCGATCCGCACGGCTGTCTTCATCACGGAAACAAGGCGCAATCTGGAAATAACGGTCAAAACCGGAAACCATGATCAGCTGTTTAAATTGCTGAGGGGCCTGCGGCAGAGCATAGAATTTGCCCGGATGCAGGCGGGCAGGCACCAGAAAATCGCGCGCGCCTTCAGGCGATGAGGCAGTCAGAATAGGCGTTTGGAATTCAGTAAATCCCTGTTCCACCATGCGCTGGCGGATAGATTGGATCACCTGTGCCCGCAGCATGATATTGGCATGAGGTCGGCTGCGCCGCAGATCCAGATAACGATAGCGCAGGCGCACATCTTCACCTGAATCTTCATCAGAATTAACCTGAAGCGGCAATGTGTCTGCTGCAGACTGAACGGTAAATTCATCAATATGAACTTCAATCGCGCCTGTAGGCAGGCTGGTATTCACGGTATCTTCTGAACGGGCCCGGACTGTGCCGGTGATGGTGACAACAGATTCATTGCGGACCGCTTCTGCCCCGGAAAAGGCCGCATCGGTGCTGTCAACAACACATTGGGTCAGCCCGTAATGGTCGCGCAGATCAATAAACACAACCCCGCCATGATCGCGTTTGCGGTGCACCCAGCCGGATATCCTGACAGTCTGGCCAATATCAGAGGGCCTTAATGCCCCGCAATGATGTGAGCGATACGCATGCAACATGTCAGTCTCCGTCACTAAAGAATCACCGGTAAAAAAACCTGCCGCAGTATGCATCAAAACAGGTAAACTGCAAGTCTTAGTCTATGATTTGCGTGAATGACGTGCTGTGATCAGCCCCGCCGACGACGACGGCGCCGCCCGGCTTGCTCAGACGAAGGTTTTTCCGGCACATTACGCCACGCCTCACCCAGTTTTGCAGCCACATCATTACGTGTGGCCGGACCAGGTGGTGTGGTCTGAAGCGCCTGGGCCATCGCCCTGACATGCTCTGGGCTGGTCCCACAGCAGCCGCCGATGATTTTCACACCGGAATCCCGGGCCAGAACCGCGTAATCTGCCATCAGTTCTGGTGTGCCGTGATAATGAATTTCGCCGTCAACATAGGCCGGAATGCCGCAATTACCCTTTGCGATCATCGGCAACCGGGCATCATGTTCAACAAATCCATGAACAGAATCCAACAGCTCAGCCGGGCCGATCCCGCAATTCGCGCCAAATGCATCAATATTGAGGCCCGCCGCAACATCAGCATAGGCCGCCGGGGTGATGCCCATCATGGTCCGGCCTGCGGTATCAAATGTCATGGTTGCGGCAACAGGCAAATCTGTATGACGCGCGCCCCGCACCGCCGCTTCAATTTCTTCCACAGACGACATGGTTTCTATCCACAGCAAATCAGCCCCGCCATCCGCCAGCGCGATCGCCTGTTCAGCAAAGGCCTGTTCAGCCTCGTCAGGCCGCAGCGCGCCAAGCGGTTCAAACAGCTCTCCTGTCGGGCCCATTGAGCCAGCCACCAGAACCGGCCTGTCTGCTGAATCAGCAACCGAACGGGCAAGACGGGCAGCCGCCTCATTCAGCTCTGCCACACGCGTTTCGGCCTGATGCAGCTTGAGCCGGTGCGCGGTCCCGCCAAAAGAATTGGTCAGGATAATGTCTGCACCCGCCTGCACAAATTCTGTGTGCAAACTGGTCACCCGTTCAGGATATTCCTGATTCCATAATTCCGGCGGATACCCCGTTTCAAGTCCGGCCCGGAACAGGTTTGTACCGGTGGCCCCATCCGCCAGTAGCCAGTCGCGTGAAGCGCATAAGTCAGCGAATGAACTTTTCATATCTCACCCCTGTTGGCGGCGGCGTTTGCTTGATCGGGCCTGAATGCCTGTCTTCTCGGCCCGGCGTTGTTTCAGCTGTTGCAGCAGAAGCTGTTGTTCATCAGCTGTCATCGCCGGCCATCTGGCAATTTCCTGCCGGGTCCGGTAACAGCCCATGCAATTCTGGCTGACCGGATCAATCTGGCAGATGCTGATACAAGGCGAAGGCAGTTTCATGGTCATAGCGTCCTGAGCGTCTTCTGCGCTGGCCTGCGGTCAGGCCAGAATGCCTGCGCTGTTTTAAGCGGCTGCGCTGTCGTCACTGTTATCTGAAAGACAGGTGGATACAAATTCTCTGGTGATGGTTGACATGGCTGTACCAGCCGCCGCCCACAACAGACGGTTATGCCGCCCGGTCTCGCCTTGTGACTGCAGCGCATCTGACTGGATTGAGCTGTCAATCTCACTGATAAGCTTCAGCGCGTCTGCCTGGACCAGGACAGGCATATCTTCTCTCAGGAAAGCCCTGATGATGCGCGATGCATGTAATTCTTCAGCCAGAACAGATAAATGATCTTCACCAAACGGGATGATAAGCCCGTCATAATCAACCGCCAGCGTTTCCGACAGAAGCGCGTCAACCGGATAAGACATGCCCAGCTGTGTGCCGGTCCGCCCATGGACCAGACCTGCAACTGGCGAAATCACCTTCAGTTGTGCATTTTGGCCCATCAGCATTTTCTGGATTTCGATGAAATTCTGTTCATCAAATCCTGTGGCGACCATGATTGCAATTTTCTGACCTGAAAGTGTTGTCTTCGTCATTAATGTCACTCCGTTTGTGGTTATATTCAGCATATGGTTATGCCCGCCCTGATTGTGAAGGGCTTTTGTGCTGGCTGTGCCCGTGCCTGTGACAGAGCCTTTGGGTATCTCGCGATTCGGATAGGAACAGCGCCTCTTCAACAAAGCAAACGCCGCGGTTGGTAAAGAAATCGGGAGAATGGCCAGAACAGCACAAGTACTATCGTACTGACCATTTTGATGCCCTTCATACAGACACCGACATAAAATTTCAACCGTTTTGTGTAATTTAGTTGTGACGCCGGCTGTTTTATCACACCGCAGCCGCCAAGTTCAGATGGAGCGGGCGACGGGTCTCGAACCCGCGACCTCAAGCTTGGGAAGCTTGCGCTCTACCAACTGAGCTACACCCGCACCAGACCTGTTATGGGTATCTGTCTTCGCCCCCTTTTGTCAATAGCCAGACCCTATGCTGAAGAGAAGAGCCCCCTTGCTTTCAGGTTTACCTGTAGCGGCTTTTCGCCTAAGCTCTGGCGCGCGGTGACGATTCTGCCTGATCTTCAGAACAGGAATCAGCGTATAGGAAAAAGGGAACAGCCCGAATAAGGGCTGAAGAGAGTGACATTATGACCGGCTCGTCGATGTTGCCATATCAGATTTATTTAAGATCGGACTATAGTCATGACACCATATGACAGCACCAACCCAGATACCGAAACGACCTCTTTACGTGACGATAACAAGCCCAGCCGTGCTGAAGCTGAGCAGGCAGTAGATGTTCTGCTGCGCTGGGCAGGTGATGATCCGTCCCGTGAAGGGCTGGTCGACACGCCGGCACGTGTGGTGCGGGCCTATGAGGAATTTTTCTCTGGTTATGCAGATGATCCTGAAGAGATGCTGGCCCGGACCTTTGAGGAGGTTGAAGGCTATGATGATATGGTGATGTTGCGCGGGATTGATCTGCAGTCACATTGCGAGCATCACATGGTCCCTATTTTGGGTCAGGCCCATATTGCCTATCTGCCGGACAGGCGGGTGGTCGGTATTTCCAAACTGGCCCGCGTGCTGGACAGTTTCGGCCGGCGTCTGCAGACCCAGGAAACCATGACAGCCCAGGTCGCGAGTGCGATTCAGAACGCCCTGAAACCAAAAGGGGTGGCCATTTTGGTTGATGCCCAACACCAGTGCATGACCACCAGAGGTGTGAAAAAGCAGGGTGTATCAATGATCACAACCCGCTTCACAGGTGTATTTCAGACAGATACTGACCTGCGTGAGCGGTTTTACCAGCAGATCAAACTTGGCTAGTTTGGCTGGACATCTCCCCTAAAACACGCCTATAACCTCAAACACACCCGCACAAAACAGGCTGGCCCGGCCAGGCTGAACGGATGAGGATGAGGCGAGACAAGGCTGATGCACGCTGCACCTGTTCTCAAAATATTGGGCCTTTTATTGTCCATTCTGGCTGTGTCGATGCTGATCCCCATGAGCTTTGATCTGGCCAACGGCAATGCAGACTGGCAGGCTTTTGCCGCAGCAGCCCTGTTTTCCGGCTTTATCGGCATATGTTTATGGCTGGCCAATGGCCGCATTAAAGGTACAGATCTCGGCCTGAAGGAAGCCTTTCTGCTGACCAATGGCGCCTGGGTCCTGATCGGGCTGTTTGGGGCCTTACCGTTTTATTTTTCCACTTTAAATCTGTCTGTGGTGGATGCGGTTTTTGAATCCACATCTGGCATCACCACCACCGGATCAACCATTCTGAGCGATATTGAACAGGCATCATCAGGTCTTTTGATCTGGCGGGCGTTGCTGCAATGGCTGGGTGGTGTCGGCATCATTGTGATGGCGATGGCGGTCCTGCCGATGCTGTCTGTTGGCGGGATGCAGCTGTTCAAGACAGAATCTTTTGAAACCGCTGATAAGGTGATCCCGAGAGCAACACAGCTGGCAGGCGGCATTTTTGCGGTTTACACCGGGCTGACCATTTTATGGACAGCGATGCTGGCCGGGGCAGGTATGCCGTCTTTTGATGCGCTGGCCCATGCGATGACAACTCTGGCGACAGGCGGCTATTCAACAAAAACCTCATCTATCGGCGCATTTGACTCGCATCTGATTGAGCTGATTGTGATCGGCGGGATGATTGTAGGCAGCCTGCCTTTTGTGCATTATCTGGCGCTGACCCGCGGCGGCTGGCGGGGCCTGATTAAAGACCCGCAGGTCAGATGGTTTGCAGTGCTGATGGCGGCGGTGATTTTGCTGATCACTTTTGATCTGAACCGAGACGGACATAGCTGGGCAGAAGCCTTGCGGCTGTCATCGTTTAATGCGGTGTCGGTGATGACCGGTACCGGCTATGGCACAGCTGATTTTGCCTTATGGGGCGGGTCATCCACAACTCTGCTTCTGATCTGCATGTTTATTGGCGGTTGTGCCGGGTCGACCACCTGCGGCATCAAAATGTTCAGGCTTCAGGTCCTAGCAGCAAATATCAAAGTCCAGCTGGCGCGGCTGTTGCGCCCGCATGCAGTCGTGCTGGCCTATTATAACAAACGGCCTGTTCCGGAACCGGTTCTGGACGCGGTTATGGGCTTTTTCTACTTATATATTCTTTGTTTTGTCGCGCTGACAATGATTCTGGGGCTGTTCGGTCTTGATTTCCAGACCGCGCTGTCCGGGGCGGCCACCTCAATTTCAAATGTCGGCCCAGGGCTGGGTGATGTGATCGGGCCAGCAGGCGATTTCAGCAGCCTGCCTGCCGGAGCAAAATGGGCCATGTGTGTGGGCATGCTGCTGGGCCGGCTAGAGCTGTTCACCGTTCTGGTGATGCTCAGCCCGCGGTTCTGGCACGCTTAAGGCTGGTCACGCGTTACGGACGAATGATTCCATCAATGGTGCGGACCTTGCGGCGGGCTTCGGCGTCAAGCAGCCCAATCACCTCAATCATCGCGCCTCTGATCGCCACATCACGGGCATTAGGGGTTGAGGATTCGCTGACTGTACGGGTGGTTGTTGCGTCAACATCAACAATCCCCTGTTTGCCGCCAACAGGCTGTATCCACATCAATTTCGCCTTGATATCAACCCGGACCTTGGTGTCCTGCTGATCAGAAAACACATCAAGCAATGCTGTGCTTTGCGGCAGGTCAGTAACCTTTACACTGGCCTGTCGGATATCCAGCACAACTTCACCCGATCCGCCGATAGGCACCAGTACATATTCGGCCCAATCCACCACCATGTCTGACAGATTCGGCATCAGCGTGTGTTCAATATAAGGCGGCGCTAGAGGCATCTGCCAGTTTTCAATGATTTCTAGCTTACGCGCATCCACACGAAGCGAGCTGTAACCCGCCGGATCATATTGCGGCGGCGTGGCCGGAGGGGCAGAAGCACACCCTGTGAGCATAAAAAAACCGCTGGCAAACAGCACAGCAGCAGCGCATTTGGACATTAAAAGGCGTTTCATCATTCCCGTTCACCTCAGGCGGTTATGCCAATGATGACCCTCATGATAACGAAGCCAGAAGAAAATTGAAGCAAAAAGTCATCTGTACAGGTCTGAGCAGGCCAGAGCAGAGTAAGTGTTTGCTCACTCTGTTACGAGAAATCGTTATGGTGATAGCTGCGGGTGGTTTTGCAGAATTCACAATTGACCACCAGACAGCCGCTCTCATCGCTCATATCCACGCGCTGGTCAGGGGATAAAGACTGCAGCATATTTTCAACTTTTTCTGCTGAACAGCGGCATTCATCAGACATCGGCCGAGAAGGTTGCAGATGAAGGCCAATTGCGTGAAAGAGCCGGTAAAGCAGCTGATCAGGCGGCAGAGACGGGTCAAGCAGTTCGTCTTTTTTGACTGACGACATCAGCACCATCGCGGTGTGCCATTCTTCTTCCATAGAACTGTCGACCTGTTTCAGGCCTTCGCCCCCCTCTTCGGCAATCTGCTGCAGAAACAGCGCCGCGCCCTGCCAGCCTGCCTGCGTCTTGCGGGCGGCTGTGATCACATGTGAGGCCAGCTGTTCAGAATTTTTAAACCAGGCCACCGCACAATCACCCATATGCGGGCCTTCAAGTTCAACAATCCCCTGATAGCGATGACCGACATCCCCGTTTGCGGCGGCCTGATCCACAGTAAAGGCGACATAACCTGACCCCATGAGCCGCGGCAGAACAGCTGGTCCGGTCGGCAGAAACTGTTCAGCCAGCTGATCATCAAATGCTGCATAAGACCTGATCTGGCCTTGAGAGGTCACATCCGCAAACAAGGTTTTGACCGCCCCGTCCCCTTTGGCCTGCACAGTAAACACGCCGTCAAATTTCAGCGTGGTCGACAAACAAGCCGCCAGCCCCATTGTTTCAGCACAAAGTTCACTGACAGAATCTGGATAGTCATGACGGCCCAGGATCGTGCGGGCCGGATCAAACAGGCGGGCCAGCCGGCCTCTGATCAGCGGGGTGGATATCTCTTCATCCTCACCTGTCAGATAAAACGGGGTGACGCAACTGGCACCAGCAAGCTGGCCTGCGTCTGTCGGAAAGGAAGAAACTGTCATGAATTTAGGCCTGACTTATAAACCAGAAATGCTGTCAAAAATTATCATTCAGAATATGCGCCATAACCGCTTTTTGCGCATGCAGACGGTTTTCAGCTTCATCAAAGACAGCTGATTGCGGCCCGTCAATTACCCCTGCGGTGACTTCCTGACCACGCACCGCGGGCAGACAATGCAGAAACATCGCATCTGGCTGGGCCAGCTGCAGCAAGGATTCTGTCACCTGGAAGGGCTGCATATCCTTCAGGCGGGTGCCTTCATCATCTCCCATTGATATCCAGACATCTGTGACCAGAACGCTGGCGCCGCGGGCGGCCTCTTCTGCATCCTGAGTGATGATGATATTCGCGCCCTTCTCTCTGGCCCAGGCGATCAGGCCGGCAGGCGGGCGATAGGCTTCCGGCCCGGCAAGGCGCAGCTCAAACCCGAACAGGGCTGCTGCCTCAATCCAGCTATTTGCCACATTATTCCCATCACCGAACCAGACCACAATTTCATCTTCAAGCTGGCCATGCTGTTCAATAATGGTCTGCAGATCAGCCATAATCTGACACGGATGAGACAGGTTGGTCAGCCCGTTTATGACAGGAACAGTCGCATTTTCGGCCAGTTCAGTCACCGTTTCATGACGCAAAGCCCGGATCATAATCCCGTCTAAGTAACGTGACAGAACTTTAGCTGTATCTGCCACCGTCTCACCCCGGCCCAATTGCAGATCGCTGGCGGCAAGCACAACAGGAACGCCGCCCAGTTGCGAGATACCCACTTCAAACGAAACCCGTGTCCGGGTAGATGGTTTTTCAAAAATCATGCCGATATGACGGCCAGATAAAGGCGTGCCGGTATAGGCGCCAGACTTCATGTCACGGGCCGTCTCCAGCATGGCTGTCAGCCTGTCTTTATCGAAATCTTTGATATCCAGAAAATGCCGCATCTCTATGGTATCCTGTAATGACAGATCGTCTGGTTCAGGCGGTTGTCTGTTCAGAAAAACAGCTGTCCAGCGCCGAACGGGCTGTCTCCAGCTCTGTTTCACTAATGGTCAGGGGCGGCAACAGCCGCAACACATTCTCAGCTGCCGGAACACATAACAGATGGCGCGCCCGCAATTGTGCTGTGATGTCACCAACTGCCAAGGTTTCTGCCAGCCTGAGGCCGCGTAACAGCCCGCTGCCGCGCACCTCAACAATCTTGTCAGGATACGCCGCAGCCAGTTCCTGAAGATGGGTATTAAGCCTGTCTATACGTGCTCTGACTGTGTCCAGAAATCCGTCTTCTTCCAGACCGTCAAGAACCGCATTAGCCACCGCCATGGCCAGAGGGTTGCCGCCAAAGGTGGAACCGTGGCTGCCTGGCCCCATAGCCTCGCCAATATCGCTTCTGGCAATCACCGCCCCGACCGGAAAGCCGCCACCAAGCCCTTTTGCCAGAACCACAAGGTCTGGCTGAATATCGGTGGCCTGATACGCAAACAGATGGCCTGTCCGGCCCATACCGCTTTGTACCTCATCTGCAATAACCAGACAGCCATATTCATCAGCCGCGTCACGCACCCCCTGCAGATAGCCGTCAGGGGCGGCGTTGGCCCCGCCTTCACCTTGCACAGGCTCAACCATAATCGCTGCGACCTCATCAGACAGCGCATCACGCAGGCTGTTCAGATTGCCAAACGGCACATGTTCAAACCCTTCTGGCATCGGCCCGAACCCGTCCCTGAACAGAGGTTTGTCTGTTGCGGCCAGCATCGCCAATGTACGGCCATGGAACGAGCCGCCTGCACAGATGATCTTATATCTATGTTCTCCTGACTGGCGGTTCTGAAACCGGCGCGCCATTTTCACGGCCGCTTCATTCGCTTCAGCCCCTGAATTACAGAAAAACACATGATCAAGCCCGGCATGCTGAGCCAGCCGTGCCGCCAGACGTTCTTGTTCGGGAATTCGATACAGATTAGAGGTATGCCACAGCCGGTCTGCCTGGCTATGCAACGCCTGGACCAGACGCGGGTGATTATGGCCAAACAGATTGACCGCAATACCGGTTGCACAGTCAAGATAGGCTGTCTCATCAGCGGTATAGAGCCAGCTGCCCTTACCGCGCACAAAGCTGAGGTCTGCCCGGCCATAAGTCGGCATTACCGCTGTGTCGGAAAGAGAGCTTTGGTCTGCCATGGTCATATGCCTCAGCGTTAATCAGAAGAAAGTCGCAAGCTATGGTACAAAACCTTGCTGCCTGTCAAGTTAATTCAGCTGTTTAGGGCACCGGCAAGGCGGTCTGATCAGCTGATATGAAAATGTTTGGCCAGCTTCAGCCCCTGCGACTGATAGTTTGAACCAGACCCCTGCGCGCCATAAAGATAATCAGGGGCGGCGGCCATCGGCTCATAAACCAGACGGCAGGCCACCTGGCCCTGTTCAATCAGAAACGGCACATCATGAGAGCGGACTTCCAGAACCGCTCTGGTCGGGCTGGCCCCGACCGCGTCCACACCAAAGCCGGGGTCAAAAAACCCGGCATAATGCGCCCGAAATTCGCCCACACGTGTATCATAGGCCCGCATTTCAGCTGCATAAGCAGACGGGACAGTCACAAATTCACGGCTGGCCAGAATATAAAATTCATCAGGGTTCAGAACCAGCCCGCCTTTGGAGAGATCACGCACCGTTACCGCTTCCCAGAACCGGTTGGCAGGCTGGCCGCCGACCACATCAACATCGATCAGCCCGGCATGTTTTCGTGCCCGCCAACCGACCAGATCTGTGCCGGGCTGCGGGGTCAGGTTGACAGACAGGCCGATGCCGTCCTGAACAGATATCTGTGTCTCATCTTCAAACTGGACGATTTTCTGGGCCTTTTGCAGATCAGCCAGTTCAACATCACTCAGGCTTTGCTGGCCACGGCGCAAACGAAGCTGGGACAGGCGGCTGCCCTGCCTGACTTTGACAGAAAATGTCCGCGGGGAAATTTCCGCATAGAGCGGGCCGTGATAGCCTTTGGCGACCGCTTCAAATTCAACTGCCCCGTCGGTGATCAGGCGGGTGAACACATCAAGCCGCCCGGTTGAGCTTTTCGGGTTCGCCAAGGCAGAGAGCGTATCAGGAAGAGCAAGGCGTTCCCGCAGCTCAACAATATACACACAACCTGTTTCCAGAACCGCCCCGTCTGTGAGGTCCAGTTCATACATGGAGAATTTTTCGATTTTATCCTGAACGGTCTGATTCATGCCCGGCAAAAATGAGGCCTGAATCCGCCAGGCCCGGTGACCCAGCCGCAAATCCAGACTGGCCGGTTGGATCTGGCCTTCAGCCAGCTCTGTCTGAGACGAAATATATCCTTTTACAAAACAGGTCTGCAATTCCTGTACAGGCAGAATACCGTCAGCAGCCTCTGGTTTCGGATCAGTCTGTGTCACGTGCCTTGCCCTCTTTTTTTGCTCAGCTGTCCAGCCGCGATACCTGCCCTCAGCTTTTCAGACGGAAGCCTGAAGACAAAATCCGATAACAAAGCACGGCAAGACAAAAATTAATCGTCAGCGTCACCAGCACAGATGTCAGTAAATGACCTTCGACCAGCCCTGTCATTCCATATCGGAACCCGTCTATTATCATGAAAAACGGGTTCAGACCAGCGATTGTGTCAAACGGCGCGGGCAGACGTTCAATTGAATAAAATGTCCCGGAAAGAAACGCCAGAGGCTGGACCACAAAATTGGTAATGGCAGACAAATGGTCAAATTTACGGGCCCATATTCCGGCGATCAGACCGGCCATCGCCATAACGCTGGCCCCAAGCAGCAAAAACAACCCAGCTATAAGCAGGTCAGGCGGCAGAATAATCGCATCAAAAAACCAGAAGGTCGCGACACAGACAGAAGCGACAAGAACCCCTCTTGTGATCGATGCAGCCACCATTGCGGTCAGCAGCTCTCCCGGCCCCAGAGGCGGCATCAGCAAATCAACAATATTGCCCTGGACTTTCGCACTGGTGATGGAAGAAGAGGTATTGGCAAAGGCATTCTGCAACACCGTCATCATCACCAGTCCGGGGGCCAGAAACTGAACAAAGCTGTTGCCCGCCCCAAGACCTGCACGCTCGCCCACAGCAACCGCAAAGACCATCATGAAAAGAACCGCCGTGACAACAGGGCCAAGCAATGTCTGAGTCGGCACATTCATGAATCTGCGCACCTCTTTTAAATACAGCGTTTGCAGGCCAACCCAATTCACCCCGGAAATGCGGACAGGGCGACGAAGAGACGGATTATAGGGCGTGCGCGGCATAGCGGTACCTCCCTGCTGGTCAGGGCTCATTAGACAAATCAGCTTGTTCTCTGCTAGACAGATAAGGTGCCCGCACCAAAAACGCAACCCGCAGATCAGGCAAGGCTACAGGACAGATCTATGACAGATAAACCATCTGATCCGCCTGTTGCCCGCACAGCTGATGCAGGGCTGTCTGCAGACCGGATCAAAAAGCGGCTGACCAATAAAGCACTTCATTATCTGGGGCGTTATGCCAGCACCTCAGCCCGGCTTGAGGTGGTGTTGCGCAAATTTGTGAAGCGTAAATTAGAGCTGGCCGACCCGACCCTGCTGGACAGCTCTATCCGGGATGTCATCGAAAGCTGTATCCGGCTGGGCTATATTGATGATGCAGCCTTTATCCGGAGCCAGTTCAGGCAAGGCTTGCGAAGCGGACAGTCACAAAGGCGTATCCTGCTCAAGCTGGCCAAAAAAGGGATCAGCCGCGATCTGGCGCTGTCTGTGCTACAGGACAGTGATGATGACACCATGCCAGATGACAGAACTGAGCTGGCCGCGGCGCTGATTTACGCCCGCAAAAAATCTGTCGGGCCGTTTTCATCTCCCCCGCCCAGCTGCCCAGAGGACAGACAAAAACATATGGGGCGGCTGGCCCGCAACGGGTTCAGCTTTGATGTGGTGCGCAGAGTGATGGACTTAACATCAGCTGAGGAAGCAGATGCCCTGCTTGATGAGGTCTATCCGCACCGGTAAATTTGTTCAGCTGCTGACACAGAAAATCAGCCTTCTGTCTTTTCATTTTTATCCAATCTGCGTACAACAGAAGCCATATTTTCATGATCGACACCATATCGAGGTGAACATCAGGGCCATAGAACGAAGGTCCTTACCAGTACCAGGGGGAACCAGATGAGCGAGAACAGAACCTTCCCGCCGGCAGCCGACAAGGCTGCACAGGCAAATATTGATGCAAACGGTTATCAGGCTGCTTATGCACAGTCACTTTCAGATAATGAGGCATTCTGGGCTGAGCATGGCAAGCGGATCGACTGGATACAGCCTTATACAAAAGTGTCTGATGTCAGCTATAACAAGCCAGATGTGCATATCAGATGGTATGAAGACGGCACCCTGAACGCGTCTGCCAACTGTCTTGACCGGCATCTGGCCACAAGAGGAGATCAGACCGCGATTTTATGGGAAGGTGATGATCCGGCAGATGCAAAACATATCACCTATGCTGAACTGCATGAAGAGGTATGCCGGTTTGCCAACGCGCTGAAAGCCAGAGGCGTGAAAAAAGGAGACCGGGTCACCATCTATATGCCGATGGTCCCTGAGGCTGCGGTGGCCATGCTGGCCTGTACCCGGATCGGGGCGATCCATTCTGTGGTGTTCGGAGGGTTTTCGCCAGATGCGCTGGCAGGACGGATTCAGGATTGTGCGTCAACTGTTGTGATCACAGCTGATGAAGGGATCAGAGGCGGCCGGCCAATCCCACTGAAAGCCAATACAGACAAAGCTCTGGCGTCTTGTCCTGATTGTACAACCTGTTTTGTGGTGCGCCGCACCGGGGATGATATCGCCTGGCAGGACGGGCGTGATGTCTGGTATCATGAGGCGGTGGCCGCAGCAGACGCAGACTGCCCGCCTGAAGAGATGAGTGCTGAAGACCCGATGTTCATTCTGTATACATCAGGGTCAACCGGAAAGCCGAAAGGGGTTCTGCACACCACCGGTGGCTATATGGTTTATGCCTCTATGACACATCATTATGTGTTTGATTATCAAGATGGTGATGTGTATTGGTGCACCGCTGATGTGGGCTGGGTGACCGGACACAGCTATATTCTGTATGGCCCGCTGGCGAACGGGGCCACAACATTAATGTTTGAAGGGGTGCCGACCTATCCAGATTCAGGCCGTTTCTGGCAGGTTGTTGAAAAACATAAAGTGACCATCTTCTATACCGCGCCAACCGCCATCCGGGCGCTGATGCGTGAAGGGGACGGGCCGGTGAAGACATGGGATCGCAGCTCATTACGTCTGCTGGGGTCTGTTGGCGAGCCGATTAATCCGGAAGCCTGGATGTGGTATCATGAGGTGGTTGGCGACGGGCGCTGCCCGATTGTTGATACCTGGTGGCAGACCGAAACAGGCGGCATTTTGATCACGCCTCTTCCGGGCGCCACAACTACAAAACCAGGCTCTGCGACCCTGCCGTTTTTCGGTATTGATCCGGTTCTGGTCGATAATGAGAATAACGAGCTGACCGGCGCAACTGAAGGCAATTTGTGCATTAACAAATCCTGGCCCGGGCAGATGCGCACAGTCTATGGTGATCACCAGCGCTTTATTGATACCTATTTTTCAACTTTTGAAGGGCGGTATTTTTCCGGTGACGGGGCCCGCCGTGATGAAGATGGCTATTATTGGATCACCGGCCGGGTGGATGATGTGCTGAATGTGTCAGGTCACAGGATGGGCACAGCAGAGATTGAATCAGCATTGGTGGCCCACCCCAAAGTCGCTGAAGCTGCTATTGTCGGCTATCCTCATGACATCAAAGGACAGGGCATTTATGCCTATGTGACGCTGAATATTGGTGAGGATCCGTCAGACGCGCTGCACACTGAACTTCGTCAGTGGGTCAGACAGGAAATTGGCCCGATCGCCAGCCCTGATCTGCTGCAATGGGCCCCTGGCCTGCCAAAGACACGGTCAGGTAAAATTATGCGCCGGATTTTGCGGAAAATCGCAGCAGATGATTTTGCCGAACTGGGGGATACCTCAACCCTGGCTGACCCGTCTGTGGTGGATGATCTGATCGATAACAGACAAAATAAAAGCTGAACTTAATCCTTTCAGGCAGCTGATAAACAGATAAGCTGGCCTGACTGCCCCTGCGGCGGTCAGGCCTGTTTGGTTCAGGCAGACACGCTATATTCGTCAGCCAGACCAAGCCCGCCTGCAGACACCACCACCAGAACCATCTTAATGCTTCTCTATCCTGAATTTCGCACTGTTTTTTCTTTTATTAGGTGTATCAAAAACAGTGTTTAATTTATTAAATATTTCTAAATTAAATAGTTGATCAGAACGGTCATCAGAATGCCTTCTGAAGGATCAGATCATCTCTCTGGGCTATCTGTTCAGAGGATGCCGGGCCC
>PBLR01000028.1 GCA_002722385.1 SAR116 cluster bacterium
CCGATAGGCACAACCCAGTCTTCATGTTCAGGCACGTCAAAGCTCTGGCCGTACATCACTTCATTTTCAAGGAAAATAACTGGGTTCGGATCACGGATAGCGGCTTTCAGCAAGCCTTTGGCATCAGCAGCAGACCAGGGCGAGACAACCTTCAGGCCCGGACAATGTGCATACCAGCTGGCATAACATTGTGAATGCTGGGCAGCCACCCGGCTGGCAGCCCCGTTCGGCCCGCGAAACACAATCGGACAGCCCATCTGCCCACCCGACATGTATAATGTCTTTGCTGCGGAATTGATAATCTGATCAATTGCCTGCATTGAAAAATTGAAGGTCATAAATTCAATCACCGGGCGCAACTCACCAAAGGCCGCCCCTACCCCGAGGCCGGCAAAGCCATGTTCGGTAATAGGTGTATCAATGACTCGCTTGTTGGAAAATTCATCCAGCAGACCCTGGGTAACTTTATAAGCGCCCTGATATTCGGCCACTTCTTCGCCCATCACGAACACGCGTTCATCTTTCCGCATTTCTTCTGCCATCGCATCACGCAAAGCTTCACGGACAGTTTGCTGTTTGGTTGGCCCGTCCCAATCAGGTTCAGCAACCACCTGAGTGGCCGCCGCAGCCTCAACAACGACAGCCGCACCTGTTGGTGCTGGTTCTGCTGCTGGTTCTGCTGGCGGTCTGTCCAGATTCTGTTCAGCAGAGGCCGGCAGATCTGTCTCTCCGTCTTCCAGCAGACGCGCAATCACCGCGCCGACCGCCACACCCTCGCTACCCTCAGCAACAGTAATCTCACCGACAACGCCTTCATCAACGACCTCAACTTCCATCGTTGCTTTATCGGTTTCAATTTCAGCGATCACATCACCTGATTTGACCTCATCACCTGTTTTTACAAGCCATCTGGACAAGCGTCCTTCTGTCATGGTTGGCGACAGAGCCGGCATTTTAATGTCTACTGCCATAATTTCACTATCCTTTATTGAAACGTCAGCCTGAGTCAGGCGATCAGAATATCTCTATAGAGGTCTTCTGCATCAGGCTCAGGGCTGGCCAGCGCAAAATCAGCTGCCTCGCTGACAATAGACTTCACTCTCTGATCAATCTGTTTCAGACCAGCCTCATCAGCCCCCTCACGCAGCAGCAAATCACGCAATTGTTCGATCGGATCATGCTGCTTGCGCATCGCATCAACCTCATCACGGGTTCTGTATTTCGCCGGGTCTGACATCGAATGTCCGCGATACCGGTAGGTCTTCATCTCCAATATGTACGGACCTTTGCCTGAGCGGCAGTGATCAAGAGCTTCACGGGCAGCAGCTCTGACCGCCAAGACATCCATGCCGTCAACCTGAAGACCGGGAATACCATAAGCCTTGCCTCTGTCGGCCAAATCTTGACCGGCAGCGGCTCTGGCAACAGAGGTTCCCATCCCATATTGATTATTTTCGATGACAAACACGACCGGCAGCTTCCACAAGGCCGCCATATTGAAAGTTTCATAAACCTGGCCCTGATTGGCTGCACCATCGCCCAGATAGGCCATGTTCACCCCGCCATCACCTTTATATTTATGGGCAAAGGCCAGCCCTGCCCCAATGGGCACCTGTGCGGCGACAATGCCATGCCCGCCGTAAAAATTCTTCTCGCGGCTGAACATATGCATTGACCCGCCCTTGCCACGTGAATAGCCATCACGCCGCCCGGTTAATTCCGCCATCACGCCGCTGGAGTCCATGCCGCAAGCCAGCATATGGCCGTGGTCACGATAAGAGGTCACTACTGAATCGCCGTCTTCTGCCATGGACTGCATGCCCACCACAACCGCTTCCTGACCGATATAAAGATGACAAAACCCGCCAATATGGCCCATGCCATACAGCTGGCCGGCTTTTTCCTCAAACCGTCTGATCAGGATCATCTGTTCATACAGCTGTTCCAAAACTTCACGTGACGGCTTGTCATTAATTACCGCCTTTGGCGGCCGGCCCCGCTTTCGCGCGGTGTTCTGTTTATCGGCCATGCGTCTTCCCTTTCAGCCCTGACGAGCTTTGACTGTCATGTTCTACAGATGCAAGGATGACGGCAAAATAATGTTTTTTGCAAGATTTTTATTATATTGAATAATAATGATTTTTTATATATAAACTGTTTTTCAGTTAATAACCGGTGATATTAAAATTTCAATTTACTCAAATCAATTGAAATAATCACATCATTCTTACTATACATGCCCACATTGGCCCGTGCGGTCTCTGCCAGCATGTCGGCATCAACAGCCCCGGACCGAAGCAGTCTTATCCGGTGTTCGAGGAAATGGTTTTGCTTCTCTAGCAAAGCAAGGGTCTCGCGTGCCGCTTGAATTTCTCTGTCAATATCGCCGCGGGCCAACAGGCCTCTTTCGCCGGCGATGGTATGAAAACCAAAAAACACGATCAGTGTTCCGATTAGGACAAGACTGCCCGCAAAGGCGATAGGACGGCGCAAGGAAGGATACATTGTGGTTTCACCTGTCAGTTTTCACAAGACAAGTTCAGTGAATCAAAAACGATTCGCCTGGTCAAGCGAAAAGCGAATCGCCGGATTCATTGGGTTTTTATGAAGTTTAGGAAGAAATAGGGAGTGCCGGTCAGCGCAAGATCGTTGACCCTGCATAAACCGCCATCTCGCCAAGCTCCTCTTCAATCCGGAGCAGCTGGTTATATTTGGCCAGCCTGTCTGAACGTGACAGAGACCCGGTTTTAATCTGTCCGGCATTTGTCGCCACAGACAGATCAGCAATAAAGCTGTCTTCGGTTTCCCCTGACCGGTGAGAGATGATCACCCCGAAACCAGCCTGCTTGGCATCTGAAATGGCTTTCATTGTCTCGCTGAGGGTGCCAATCTGATTGACCTTCACCAGAATGGCGTTGCCGGCCTTCATTTCAATGCCTTTGCCTAAGCGTTCTGGATTGGTGACAAATAAATCATCGCCGACAACCTGAACCTTGTCACCAATACGGGCTGTTAAATCAACAAACCCCGGCCAATCATCTTCATCAAGCGGGTCTTCAACAGACACAATCGGATAACGGCCACACAAATCAGCCCACATATCGACCATTTCAGCTGAGCTGAGGGTGCGTCCCTCCCCTTTCAGATGATAGCTGTTCTGATCGCAAAATTCAGTGGCCGCGGCGTCTAAGGCCAACACCACATCATCTCCAAGACTATAGCCAGCTACCTCTACGGCACGAGAAACCACATCCATCGCCTCTGGTGTGGTGTTGATCGCCGGGGCAAAACCGCCCTCATCACCAACAGCAACAGACAGACCTTGCTTTGACAATTCAGACTTCAGAGCCTGGAAAATTTCAGCCCCCATCCGCAGACCGTCACTAAAACTGGCCGCACCAACCGGCATAATCATGAATTCCTGAACATCAAGCGCATTATCCGCATGCGCCCCGCCATTCAGGATATTCATCATCGGGGTCGGCAGAACATGAGCGTGAACACCGCCCAAATACCGCCATAACGGCAGACCCGCTGAATCAGCTGCGGCCCGGGCAACCGCCAGGCTAACCCCCAAAATCGCATTTGCCCCCAGCCGGGCTTTGTTGTCTGTCCCGTCAAGCGCAATCAGATCAGTATCAATCTGCAGCTGATCAGTCGCATCAGCCCCTGACAGCGCATCAAAGATTTCCCTGTTCACGGCATCAACGGCTGTCATGACCCCTTTACCGCCATAGCTAGCCTGATCTGTATCGCGCATCTCAATCGCTTCATAGGCCCCGGTAGAGGCCCCTGAAGGCACCGCCGCACGGCCAAAGCTGCCGTCGCCCAGCAGAACATCAACTTCTACTGTAGGATTGCCCCGTGAATCCAGTATCTGGCGGGCATGAATATCAAGAATATCAGACATCAGCTTTCCTTTCTGTGTCCCCAATAGGCAGGTTTAGCCGTTTGCGGCTTCGGCAAGTCTCGATAATGTGACCAGCAAGTCAGGCATCTGGTCCAAAGGCACCATATTCGGCCCATCTGACGGCGCGTTATCCGGATCTTCATGAGCCTCCATAAACAGGCCGTCCACACCGACAGCCACCGCCGCACGGGCTAGAACAGGAACAAATTCACGTTGTCCGCCAGATGCCCCGCCCAATCCGCCAGGCTGCTGAACAGAATGCGTCGCGTCAAAAATGACCGGAAACCCCGTGCTGCGCATCTGTGGCAGGCTTCTCATGTCACTGACCAGCGTATTATAGCCAAAAGATGTGCCCCGTTCTGTGAGCAGCACACGCGAATTGCCTGACTGGACCAACTTATCGGCAACATGCTGCATATCCCAGGGGGCCAGAAACTGACCCTTTTTGACATTCACAACAGCCCCGGTCTGGGCGGCCGCGACCAGCAAATCTGTCTGCCGGCATAAAAAGGCCGGGATTTGCAGAATATCCACCGCTTCAGCAGTAACCGCACAATGTTCGGGCAGATGTACATCTGTTAAGACAGGACAGCCCAGCGCGGCTTTCACATCAGCCAGTATTTGCACCCCTTCGTCCAGGCCGACACCGCGTTGTGCGGACAAAGAGGTCCGGTTTGCTTTATCAAAAGAGGATTTATAGACAAAATTCATCCCGGCCGCGCGGGCGGCTTTTTGCAAGGCCTCAGCATGATATAAGGCATGATCACGCCCTTCTATCTGGCAAGGACCGGAAATCAGCACCAGCGGGGCGCCGTCTCCTACCTCAAAATCTGAAACCATTACCTTTGTCATCTGTGTATTCCCCGCGCAAAAATGAACGCAAAACAGACTGATCCGCCCGCCGGTCAGACCAGACGAGACTTTTTCCGGGCAGCTGAAACAAAACCGACAAACAGCGGATGCGGCTCAAACGGCTTAGATTTCAATTCAGGGTGAAATTGCACCCCAACAAACCAGGGATGGTCCGGGCGTTCAACAATTTCAGGCAATAACCCATCAGGAGATAAGCCAGACATATTCAAGCCAGCCTGTTCCAATTTTTCCCGATAGGCAATATTAACCTCATAACGATGCCGGTGGCGTTCTTCTGCAAAGCTGGACCCGTAAAGCTGGGCCGCGAGTGAGCCGTCTGCCATCTCACAAGGATAGGCGCCCAGACGCATCGTTCCGCCCAAATCATCAGCATCGCTACGGGTTTCCATCTGATTGCCTGATGCCCATTCTGTCATCAGCCCGACAACAGGCTCATCACAAGGGCCAAATTCAGACGAGCTGGCCTGTGGCAGGCCTGCAACAGAACGCGCGGTTTCCAGAACCGCCATCTGCATACCAAAACAAATCCCCAGATACGGGACTTTCTGTTCTCTGGCATACCGGATCGCCGCTATCTTGCCTTCTGAGCCTCTCTTACCAAAGCCGCCGGGAACCAGAATACCAGACACATTTTCCAAATGATGACCACAAGCCTGACTATCCTCTGATTCAAAAATTTCTGAATCCAGCCATTTGATATTCACCTTCACCTTATTGGCAATGCCGCCATGGGTCAGCGCCTCACCAAGTGATTTGTAACTGTCCTGCAAAGAGGTGTATTTACCCACAATCGCGATTGTGACCTCACCTTCTGGATTGGCGAAATTATGGGCGATCTGCTGCCAGCGGCCCAGATCAGGGGCGGGGCTGTCCAGACCAAAATGAGCACAGACCTGACCATCAAGGCCCTGTTCATGGTAAGCCAGCGGTACTTCATAGATGTTATTCACATCTTCTGCCAGGATCACAGCCTCAGGCCGCACATTACAGAACAGGCCAATTTTCGCGCGTTGCTCGTCAGGCAGAGAATGTTCTGTCCGGCACAACAGAATATCAGGCTGAATCCCGACCGATTGCAGTTCTTTCACTGAATGCTGGGTCGGTTTGGTTTTCAGCTCACCCGCGGCCGCAATATAAGGCAGCAAGGTGACATGAATAAAGCAAGCCTGCGGTTTGCCAATTTCATTTCCGATTTGTCTGATCGCTTCCAAAAACGGCAGCGATTCAATATCCCCGACTGTCCCGCCAATCTCACACAAGACGAAATCTTCATCACTCAGATCATTATAAACAAAAGCCTTGATGGCATCTGTTACATGCGGGATCACCTGAATTGTGGCCCCCAGATAGTCACCGCGCCGTTCTTTTGCCAGTACATCAGAATAGATACGCCCTGTGGTCACATTATCTGTCTGGCGCGTGTGAACACCCGTAAACCGCTCATAATGGCCGAGATCAAGGTCCGTTTCCGCACCATCATCGGTTACAAACACCTCACCATGCTGGGTCGGTGACATCGTGCCGGGATCAACATTCAGATAGGGATCAAGCTTGCGCAGCCTGACCTTATAGCCTCTGGCCTGCAATAACGCGCCAAGTGCGGCTGAACCAAGGCCTTTGCCCAGTGAGGAGACAACACCACCTGTAATGAAGACATAACGAGTCACGTCCGCCACCACTTTTTTAAACTGGCGGTCTTCACATTCACACCCTGCATGTTCACAATTATTGTCCGGTTGGCGCTTGTGGCGTTGTTGGTGCAGGTAGGTCTGACACGGAATTCACCACTTCATCAACAATTGATGTCTGCTGGCTGCCCGCTCCTGCCAGAATGGCCAGACCAATTGAAGTCGCAAAAAAACAAGCGGCAAGAATAGCTGTTGTGCGTGTCAGCAAATTTGCTGTTGACCGCGCAGTCATAAACCCGCCACCAGCAGATCCACCGATCCCTAAACCGCCGCCTTCATTGCGTTGCAGCAAAACTGTGCCGACCAGAGCAACAGCGATTAAAATATGAATGGTCAGTAAGATTGTGGTCATAAAACTACCTGTCTTGAACTGTATCGTGCAGACACGCTACACCGGCATTTTCCTAACAAATTGAAAGAGGTTGTGCAAAGAAAAAATGGGCATCCCCCTTCCCCGAACCGGCAAACCCTTCAGATAACCATATCCGCACAGCCAGCTATGGCCGCAAAACTGCTGGCTGACAACGACGCCCCGCCGACCAAGGCCCCGCCCACAAGAGGCAGGGTGAGAATGTCTCTAGCGTTGTCATCTTTTACTGACCCGCCATACAGGATGGGTGGCATAGCCCCCGCCTGGAGAGACGCAAACCGCTGTTCAAGCTGTGCATGAATATGAGTGTGCATATCGTCAATCTGCACAGTTGTGGCCACAAGGCCAGTACCAATAGCCCAAACAGGCTCATAAGCAATGACCAGCTGCTTTAAATGAGCCGCTTGCCAGTCAGATGTCTCAGCGCCAAACGCGGCGAGGCTGGCCGCCAATTGTGTGGCCACATATTGGTTTTGTGTGCCGCGCTCACGCCGCTCTTTGGGCTCACCGACACAAAGCACAACATTCAGCCCCGCCTTGATCGCCGCAACCAGCTTTGCGCTAATAAACTCATCTGTCTCACCAAACCCGCTTCGGCGCTCAGAATGACCTGCCAGAACCCAACTGCCGCCGAAACCGCTGATCATTTCAGCTGACACTTCTCCTGTATAGGCCCCTGACGGCTCTGGATGACAGTTCTGCGCACCCCATTTTATCGTTGTCTTTTTAAGCGCCTGTTCGGCCATGGCCAGATAACAAGAGGGCACGAAACACAAGATTTCAGCTCTCGCCTGTGTAATACGCTGATCCCCGCAATATCCGGCAAAAAGCGATGCGACGTCAGATGGTTGTGGATTCATCTTCCAGTTAGCAGCGATAATCATGCAGAATCATCTCTTTCACATTGATTTAAGCATTGCGGTTTCCCGCCTGTTTTCTTTATAGTGTGGGAAATTTGAGATCGCAAAACTGTTTCACCCCATAGCAAAGTTGATTGGCTGGCTGGTGTCTGGCCACCCTTTAAGGACAAGCTGATGTTACGTTCGATGAGAGAAGGCGCAAAGTCGCCTGTGATGAAGGTCTTTCTTCTGTTTCTGGCCGCTGGTTTCGCCTTGTGGGGAATTGGTGATATGTCAGGTGGCTTCCTTTCATCCGGCAATAAAGCGGTACAGGCTGGCGATCAATCTGTGTCGGCAACTGAAGCCGCAACAGAATTTGAGCGCACACGCCTTTCGGTTGGCGGCGGCCTGTCTACAGGAGAAGCTCTGCAGGCAGGACTGCTGAATGAGGTTATGGGCACATTGGCGCGCCGAACATTATATCAGGCTGAAGCCAGCCGCCTCGGGGTTACCTCAACCCGTGATATGCAAAAAACAGCGATTGGGCGTGAGCCTGCCTTCCGTGATGAGCTGGGCCAGTTTTCGAATATCAGGTTCAGAACCGCCCTGGCACAGGCCGGTTACACTGAACAGCAATATCTTGACCGGCTGTCATATTCCTTGCTGCAGGATCAAATTGAAGGCAGCGTGACTGTCGCCGGGGCGTTTCCGCAAACCATCACCGCCCGCCTGTCTGCCTTCCGGCTGGAGCAGAGAACAGCGACCCTAAAGCAGATTGATGTGAAGGATCAGACCATCGCCGCGCCGTCTGAAGCTGAACTGGCTGCTTTTTTTGACCGTGAACAGGAAAATTATGATGCACCTGCTTTGCGCAGCTTCGAGGTTATTTATCTGTTCCCTGACTTGATTGAAGACCGGATTGAAATTGAAGACACCGCGCTCAGAACAGCGTTTGATCTGCGCCGGGATGAATTTATCACACCAGAACGCCGCCGCCTGCGCCAGATGGTGTTTGATACTGAACAGTATGCCGCCGCCGCCAAAGCTGAACTGAATGCCGGCAAAAGCTTTGCAACAGTGGCAGAAGAGACCTTGAACTGGACAGACAGTGACACTGATCTGGGGCTGGTGACACGCCGTGATTTGGCTGATGAGCTGGCTGAAACGGTATTTTCCGCAACGGTGAATGAAGCTGCAGGTCCGGTGGCTTCATCTTTTGGCTATCACCTTGTTCTGGTTGATGAGGTCCAGCCAGGAAGTGAAGCAAGTTTTGAAGAGGTCAGAGAACAGATTGCCAGCACCCTTGTCGCTGAACAGGCCATTGACACAGTTTATGATTATGCAAACCAGCTAGAAGATAATCTGGGGACCGGGGCCAGCCTGTCAGAGGCTGCTGCACAGCTGGATATGATTGTGGGCATTATTGAAAATATTGACCGCAATGGCCGGGATATTGATGGCCAGCCAGTGACTGATTCCTATGGCGATCTGGCCACAGACAGCCTGTTTTTGCAGCAGGCCTGGGAGCTGGATATCGACACCATCAGCACCGTTATTGAAACCGTAGGGAACAGCTTTTTCGTGGTGCGGCCAACAGATGAAGCTGACAGCCGCAGCCGCAGCCTTGATGAGGTCAGAAACAGGCTGGCTGCTGACTGGACCCAGCAACGCGCTCTTGACGCCGCCAGAGCGCAGGCAGAACAGATCATGTCCTCAGCAGACACCAGCCTGGCCAATGACCCTGAGAGCGGCTTGTTCCGCCGGACAGGCAGCGGCCTTGACCATGCCGCCGCCGGCCTTATCGCGGACGCCGCATTTTCACAAGCCATTGGCGAGGCAAAGCTGGTTGAAACAGGTGACAGCGTTATCGTGGTGCGCACAGATTCTGTTGTTGCGGCAGACCAGTCTGAGCAGGCTGAGATGAGCGAGACCATACAAAATGGCCTGAACCGCTTGGTCGGTTCTGATTTGTCCTCTGCGCTGGCGCTGGCGTTGACTGAAACACACGCTTTGGAACTCAATCCTGCTCTGGTCCAGCAAGTACTGGTTGGCCAGGCAGGTCAGTAGACCTGCGTGAGGCATATGCCATGGAGCCCCGGATATGAGCGAAGAGACATTGGGCCTTGCGCATCATGACCGCCAGACCTGTGCAGAGCTATTCGCCGCTGGGTTAAATCAGATTATTTATCGCACGCTTGTTGCGGATACCCAGACCCCTGTGGGTGTGATGATGAAACTGGCTGATGGTGAGACCCATCACTGCCTGTTGGAATCAGTAGAAGGTGGTGAGGTCAGAGGCCGATTTTCAGTTGTGGCCCTGAAGCCGGATCTGATTTGGCAGAGCAAAAAGGACAAGGTCTTTATCAACAGGTCAGCCCAGACCAGACCAGATGAGTTTGAAGAACTGCCTGCTGTGCAGCCGCTGGACAGTCTGCGTGCGCTGATCGCTGAAAGCTGGATGGATGACACCCACCCTTTGCCACCAATGGCGGCAGGGCTGTTTGGTTATCTGGGGTATGATATGATCAGACATGTTGAAAGCCTGCCTGATGACAATCCTGACCGGCTTGACGTCCATGATTCTGTATTGATGCGCCCGTCTGTTGTGGCCATTTTTGACAGGCTGAAAGATACCATCACCCTGTGTTACCAAATCAGGCCAGCAGATTTTGAAATAGCTGATAACGCCTGGAATACAGCCAATCACGAACTTGATCAGATCGAATCCCGGCTACAGGCCCCCCTGCCCTCAATTCCTGCGGTGCCGGCGGCAACGGACGTCACCACACCAAAAAGCAATATGTCAAAAGACAGCTTTTTTGAGATGGTGCGCAAAGCAAAAGAATATATCAAATCAGGGGATATTTTTCAGGTTGTTCTCTCGCAACGGTTCTCAATTCCGTTTTCCCTGCCCTCTATCGCTCTGTATCGCAGTTTACGACGCCTGAACCCGTCGCCCTTCCTGTTTCATTTCAACCTTGGCGATGTCTCTATTGTCGGCTCCAGCCCTGAAATTCTGGTCAGGTTGCGAGAAGGCGAAGTGACAATCCGCCCCATCGCTGGCACACGGCCACGTGGCCGCAATGAAGAAGAAGACAAGGCCAATGCTGACGATTTGTTATCTGACATCAAAGAGCGGGCTGAGCATCTGATGTTGCTGGATTTAGGCCGCAATGATGTCGGCCGGGTTGCGCAACCAGGGTCTGTTCGTGTGGTGTCAGATTTTGAAATTGAACTTTACAGCCATGTTATGCATATCGCCTCAGAAGTGAGAGGGAAGATCAGACCGGAATGTGATGTTATTGACGCGCTGGTTGCTGGCTTTCCTGCGGGCACAGTGTCAGGCGCACCAAAGATCAGAGCCATGGAAATCATTGATGAGCTGGAGACAGACCGCCGCGGCATCTATGCCGGAGCGGTTGGCTATATCAGCGCTGCCGGGGAGATGGACAGCTGTATCGCTTTGCGGACAGCGGTAGTGAAAGACGGCCAGATGCATGTTCAGGCCGGGGCAGGTATTGTCTATGATTCAGTTGAACAATCTGAATATGAAGAATGCCAGAATAAAGCGCGGGCACTGCTGCGGGCAGCCCATGATGCCATACAGTTCGATCAGAACGGCTGACACCCCCGCCAGCGGCATCAATTTTGCATCCCTCCTGCAAACAAGTGACCGATTTTTATTGAGAGTAGTCCTGAAACCATGCCGTTATTCCGGATCATTTCTGCCGCTTTGCTGTTTTTGAGCTGGCTTCTGTCAGCCAAGGCCCAGGCTGAATTGCGGCTGGAGACATGGAACAGCTATGGCCAGCTGGCTGAACAAGGCGCGATTTGCGCCAGCTTTTCAGCGCTGATGGAATCACAATCTGTTCTCAATCCCGATTTGGGATCATTATGGCAGGAACGGCGCAAATTTGCAGGGGCGGTCATCCGAAAAGCGGTGATGCTTGAGCTGCAGCGTGACAGCACAGAACAGGAAATCAACCAGTTGATCGCCAGTTATCGTGACTGGGTTCTGTCGAGTCTGATGATTGCCGGAGATGAAGAAACAGAAACCCTGTCGAACCAGACCGGGCAATCTGCCTCAGCAGAGGTTTTCGGTGCGAAAAAAATAAGGACTTTGGTCAACAGCCAGTGCAAAAGCCTGTTCGAACAAGGTGATGAGATGATCCGCCAGCAAAAGCCTGAACTGGCTTATTTGTTGGATGACACCGCCTCTCCGGCGGCAAGCGCGCAACCCTCTGCTGCAGAAACCGGCCCCCGCCGCACCCGTTCACCTGCACCAGCACCGCTTGTCACCGCCAGAGCAACTGCACCTGACGCGCCTGTGAACACCGCTATTCTGTCAAAATCTGAACAAGGCGGCACAGAAGAACCAGCCAGACCCATTGCTAGAGAAAAAGCACAAAATAAGCCAGAGCCAGAACAACAAAACAAGGAAGTGAAGCTGTCTATCGGTGGCGGCAACAGCTTTACCCTGACCCTGCCCGGACAGAAACCAGCGACAACAGCGGCGACATCACCAGAAGAACCGGTCACCCCCAAAAAAGTCCAGATGACGCCTGCCCCTCCAAAGCTTGCAGAGATCAACGGGCCTGTGTCACGCCCGGAGCGCCCGCCACAAAATAAAGTTAAGGCCCCCTCTTCTGTTGAGAGGCCCGCAGAACAGAACAAGCCTGAGGAACTTGCGGCAAAACAGGCCCCCAGCACAGAGCTGATCCCGATGCAGCCGAAACAAACATCAGAGGTGGCTGACACTTCAGCAGTATTATCCGCCCCTATACCAGAACCACAGAGCCCTGCGCCCGTTCTTCACCTGCTTGACCAACAAGCGAACGCTCATGTGAATCTGGCCACACCGCTTGTGCCGACAAACAACAGCCAGGCATCATCAAAGGCTGTCTACTTTGCCCAGCTAGGGGCCTTTTCACGGCTGGAAAATGCCACCGCCGAAAAACAGCGGCTGGAACAAAAATTCAGCACCTTATTCGCCAAACTGCCGCTTCAAATCGCCGAAGTGAGCAATGCCGGCCCGCGCTTCTACAGAATACGCACCCCTGAACTGAATCAGCGGCAAACCAAAACCGTTTGTGATCTGCTCTGGCCACATCGTATCGCCTGCCTTGTAAAATCTGCCAAAATCCAGTAACTCTTGCTTGCGGGCCCTTTGCAAGGCGTACAAGGGATCAGAACAAACAGGCGAAACTGCGTTGATGGATTCAGTAAATCTGATTGCCTTGTCTACCTTTGCCGGGATCTCGGCTTTCACGCCGGGTCCCAATAATCTGATGCTGGCCGCCTCTGGCGCAAATTTCGGCCTGCGCCGCACAGTCCCCCATATCTGCGGCGTAACTGTCGGCTTTCTCAGCCTTGTGGTTATGGCGAGTTTGGGTCTGTCCAGCCTGTTTGCTCTATTTCCGCAAATCATAGATATCGCTCGTTTTGCCGGCATTCTCTTTCTTCTGTATCTGAGCTGGAAAATCGCCACATCCGCTCCGCCGAAAGGAGCAGACAGAACCGCAACGCCATTAGGCTTTGGTACCGCCCTGATGTTTCAGTTCATTAATCCAAAAGCAGTTATTGTGATTACATCTTCGGTGACGGTATATATCGGCAAGACAGACAATCTTATGCTGTCGACCGCGATTATCACCTTTGTGTTTGCTGTGGTGACGATTATGGCGACGGTTTTATGGACCTATGGCGGCAGCCTTGTCGGCGCGTTCTTGCAGAACAGACAGGCGCTCAGGCGATTTAATTTTGTTATGGCCGGTCTGCTGTTGTTCACTCTGATGCCGGTTCTGCTGGGCGCATAGCCAAACAAAATCAAAACTTTAGTCAGGAGCGTCTGTCAGCGTGGTTTCAAATTTCGCTGGCGAGCAGATTTCAATAAGCTCTAGATCATCGCTATGCCTGACCTCACGATGCCGGATGCCGGGGGGTTGCAGAACACATGTGCCTGGCCGCAAGGTCACCTCACCTTGTCCTTCATATTCAAACACCACCCAGCCTTGCAGAATATAGACCATCTGAAAATCCAGATCATGAACATGCCAGGTCGGTTCCGCATGACGGCCGGGGACCGCACGGATGACATGGGCCACATAAGACCCGCCGGTTGCCGCAGCGATGCCCAGATCGCGATATTCGAAAAACGCACGCAACCCCCCTTCAAAATGGCTCTCGGTGGTGCCGGACCCATCTGCGTGGCTGATGCTGAACGCCTGACCTTTCCAAAGCGGGTTGCTCATTTTACCTCTCTATAAAGACTGTTTGTGGGCCGCAAGCCCTTAAAACGCTTTTAAAATATCGTGAATATGCTTGGGAAAAAATACATACCATATCGCCAGCGAAAACAGAAAACTCTGCAACAGAAACAGCGTGACTTTGGCTGAACCAGAACTGTCGACAAAGACGATTCTGACACTGGCGATCACGATAGCGGCAATGGCCAGATACAGGGTGTAATCAGCCTTGTGATTAAACAAAATCAGCAAGGTGACCAATATCAGAGCGATATTCTGCAAAAAAACGGAAACCATAATCTTAACTTTCTTTATCTACCATCTAATGTTCGGCCAGTCCGTTCAGGCCGGGCCCATATGACCATCAGCATCCCAGCTGTTCTGCCAGCTCAAGAAAACTGTCCACACCGAAATCCCAGTCTGATTCAGCTGTTAAATCTGTTGTCTGTTGCGGGCCATGTTCTGTGGGACGTTTCACAAAGGCTGTTTTCATGCCTGTGTTTCTGGCGGCAAACAAATCATCATTATGAGCCGCGACCATCATGCAATCTTGAGGTCTTAAACCCAGCGCATCACAGGCCCGCTCATAAGCTTCTGGCCGGGGTTTATAGGTCTGCACGATCTCAGCCCCCAATACCACATCCCAGGGCAAATCCGCGGCTTTGGCCATATTGACGATAAGGGCGATATTCCCATTTGATTGCGGGGCAATGATGAACTGTTGTTTCAGCCTGTATAAACCTGCTGAGGAATCAGGCCAGCCTTGCAACCTGTGCCAGGCTTTTACCAGATGCGCCTTTTCTGCGGCTGAAAAAGAGGTGATGCCATTTGCCGCCAGCACATGATCTAAATTTTCGGCGTGAAGTATATCTAGACGGGTGAAGCCACGTTGGCCGCTTCTGATGGCTTCCATGGCCGGCTGATACTGGGCCCGCCATTCATCAGCTAATTGTTCTGCATCGCAAGCCACGTCATGCTGGCGGGCAAGCAGGCGTATTTCATCAGAAATGCAGGACCGCCAATCAACAACTGTCCCGAAAACATCAAATAACAGCGCCTTTATATCCGACATCTCAACGCCTCCCCTCATATCCATAAAGGTTGGCCTTGTCAGGCTGCCTGTGTCAAGCGGTTCGCCTGAACAGCCTCAGCTTACAGATAGGCAAAGGGCTGTTCACCTGTGCCACATTTTGCCTGTTTCTGGCTGGACCCGTTTGGATCCCATTCCCCGGCATCAAAAGCATGTGCGTATTTCTCGCTGACTGATACGGCCATTTTCATTACCTCAGGGCTGACCTGTACGGCCAACTGGCTCAGCATCACTTGCAGGGCCTGTTCGCGGGTCAATCCTGTTCCCACCAACACGCGTATGGTCGCCTCAATAATATCAACGATATATTCCGAACCCAGCTTTTCCGTCATACCCCTCTCCCGTCAAAAGTCAGACTTCTGTCTTTGACATGCAAACAAAATGCCAGAGCGACCAGCTGACCAGCTCCCGCAGGACGGATAAGGCAAATTTGAGAAAAATTTTCTCCACAAACAGGTTTGACTCCATTACTTTACGCGCACATGCTTGAAGATGCTTCAAATCGGCACCACACTATACAGTAAGCTCCTGAACAAGAGGGTGCCAGATGACGAAGTTAAAAAGGAAACGTCCAGTAGATTGCTGAAAAGCAAATGGAATCTCAGATTCTTATCTAACTGCTGGGCGTTTTCTGTATGAGCGCGGTCTTTTTTTTGAAACGCATATCAGGCCCAAAATGACTGACGTTTACCTTGCCCAGATCAATATTGCCCGCTTTCGTGCTGCCCCTGAAGACCCAGTAAATGCTGATTTCATGGCGGCATTAGATTCGGTGAATGCTGAAGCTGAGGCCTCAGATGGCTTTATCTGGCGCCTGACCGGAGACGGGAATAACGCAACAGATATCCGCCTGTTCTCCGACCCTCATCTATTGCTGAATATGTCTGTCTGGCGTGATCTGGAGGCGTAGGTGTAAGTTACCCATCACTTGATGCAGTAGAAGCCACATATGACAGATTGGGAAACAACTCCAGTTTTTCCAATTTCGCCAATAAAATTGATATCAACATGAGATCTATAGTGCGGTTGCATGGATGAGAGTCCTCGCTCATTCAGTAGCTAAAGGCAAAACTGTTCACAAAGTGTTCGCAAACGCACAACGAGACTCTTCTGGTCGAAAGAACCAGAAGGGGTTTAATCACTGTATGTATTACAGAATTCGTTGGTCGGAGTGGCGGGATTCGAACCCACGACCCCTACACCCCCAGTATAGTGCGCTACCAGGCTGCGCTACACTCCGAC
>PBLR01000029.1 GCA_002722385.1 SAR116 cluster bacterium
CGATACCCCCAATGCGGAATGGGAAATTGATGATGACGATATCCAGTTTGTCCGCTTCACCGCGCTTCAGCCGATATCTGACGGTGAAGAGATTTTCCAGAATTACGGCGAAGAATATTGGGCAACACGCACAGGTGACTGACCCCTGTGGCCAGACAGTCTGATGACAGATTCGCCGCACAAACAGCCTGTTTACACCCCTGTGGTGACCAAGATTGATGTCAGTCAGGCTCTGGTTTCACATTCCCCTTCCTTTTCCCGGAAGCCATCCTGGGTTCAGACGGCGGTTTGTGGTGCATTACGCCTGCTGATCAAAGAGGCGCGGATAAACCGCTTTCTTGCTCAAAACGCTCACCTTCACGGGCTGGACTTTATTGAACAGGTGTTTGAAGAGCTGAGGTTCAGCTATGAGGTCAGCCCTGAGGATATCCGTAATATTCCCGCCAAAGGTCCTGTGATTATTGTGGCCAATCATCCGCTTGGCGGGCTGGACGGGCTCAGCCTGTTACATCTGATCGGTTCTGTGCGGCGGGATGTGAACATCGTGGCGAATCAGCTGTTAAAACAGCTCAGCCCCTTATCTGATTTGTTTCTGGCGGTCGATAACATGACCGGCGAGACCCGCAAACAGGATATCAAATTCATCGAACAGGCGCTGATACAAGGCCAGGCGGTGATCTTCTTTCCCGCAGGTGAAGTGTCCAGGGCCAGCTTGCGCGGGATCAGAGACAGACAATGGAACAGCGGGTTTCTGCGGCTTGCTGAACGTCTTCAGGTCCCGGTTCTGCCGGTCTGTATACAGGCCCGCAATTCAGCAGCCTTTTATCTGACTTCATTGTTCAGCCAGACCTTATCGATGTTGTGTTTGCCGCGCGAGATGATCAGCTTTTCAGGCCGGATGCGCTTTCATATCGGCCCGAAAATCGACAATATGCAGCTCAAAACGCTTTCTGTGACGCGATCTGGCAAAACCAGCCTTATCCAGCACCATGTCTACAGCCTGCGCAAAACACATCCGCCGCCTGTCATTGTCACACCGGAACGCCTCAGCCCGCCGCAGGATCGCCAGGCCCTGAAACAAGACCTTGAGCAGGCCGAACATCTGGGCAAAACCGCAGATGGCAAATCAATTCTTCTTCTGTCAGCAGACCGCACCTCACCGGCTCTGCAGGAAATAGGCCGGTTGCGTGAAGAAGCCTTCAGGGCTGTGGGAGAAGGGACCGGGGCTTGCCGTGATCTTGATCACTACGACCGCTATTACCGGCATATCGTGTTGTGGGATGACCATCTGCTTGAAATTGCCGGGGCCTATCGTCTGGGGGAAATTTGGGCCTGGCCTGACAAGGATAAAAAAAGGCTTTATTCCAGTACCTTATTTTCTTATCAGGACACAGCACAGCCCATTTTTGACGCTGGGCTGGAATTGGGCCGGTCTTTTGTTCAGCCCCGTTTCTGGGGCAACCGATCGCTTGATTATCTCTGGCAGGGCATCGGGGCTTATATTGCCCGCCATCCAGAGGTTCGCTATCTGTTTGGGCCGGTGTCTTTATCAGCATCTTTGCCTGAACGGGCAAGGGCCCTGCTGGTGCGCTACTATGCTCATCACTATCCGGATCCGGCTGATTTGGCCTGTGGCCGGCTGCCCTACCGGCCTGACCCGCAGCACAGCCAGCTGGCTGAACAGATCATCCCCGGCCGTGACAAGAGGGCTGATTTCAGACGCCTGCGTGAACAGCTGGATCATCTCGGCGTGAAAGTGCCGACTTTATATAAACAATATGCAGAAGTGTGTAAGCCAGGCGGTGTGCGGTTTTCAGCCTTTAATATCGATCCTGAATTCACCTATTGTGTTGATGGTCTGGTTTGTGTTGATTTGCGGTATCTGACAGACAAAAAACGCCAGCGTTATTTGGTCCCGCATCTGTGAGGTGCTGGTCGTCTCATAATTTTGATCTAATTCTGAATTTTACTGTTCAGATGAGGTGCAATTTCACAGAATAATGTCGTTACTGTACCCGCAAACCGAACGGTATGTGCGGTGTCGGCTATTCAGGCTGTCATAAACTGTTCAGGTCCCTGCCTGTGATAAGATGTGTGTTGAAGAATGTTGAGTGGGAATGGTATTGGGCCGCTGGCGTGAAAAACTGAGACCTGTTCAGGCTGTTTTCGGGCGTCTGGCTTGTGTTTGTCTGTTGCTGTGTGTCCATCCGCTCAAGGCTGAAGACAGCACAACAGGCCAGAGGGTGTTTGATCAGACCAGCTGGTTTGCTGAGGTCGACCAGCTTCTGGCGGTGTCTGCTGACACCCCGTCTCATGCGCGCTTGGCAGCCTTGTGGGCGGCCCCAGATGATCTGACCATACAGGCCCACAGCCTGGCTGACTTGAAACAAAAACTGCCCTTGCCGGCACGCACGGTTCGGCGTCTTCTGGCCCAGCTGGTCTCATCAGCATCTGTTGATACAGATACAGCTGGCAGCCTGCCTGCCCGCCGCTCAGGCTTTATCACCACCCAGCCTGCCCGTCAGACGGTATGGGCTCAGCCCCGCTCACGCCAATGGCGCGAGGAAGTCAGGCGTACAGCCAGGCATCGCCGGACAGCTGCCAGACAGCTTACGTCAGACGCCCGCCTGGCCGTGCTTCAGGTGATGTCTGCACATTTGTATGATCCGGCATTGGCGCCGCTGAATGCTGCTCCGCCTATGCCTGCGCCGCCGCCTGTACCTTTGCCGCCTCCTGCTGTGGGGGCGGCTGGTGGTTTCGGGGCCGGGGCGGCGGCTAGTGCGGCTGCCGGGGCGGTCACCACGGCAACCGTGGCAGGTGTTGCGGCAGGGGCGGGCGCGGTAGCGGCAGCGGCCTCAGGCGGCGGCTCAGAAAAGACAGCTGCCGGTACTGGCGGCGGGGCTGGTGCTGGTGACGGCATTGGCGGCGGCAATGAAAATCTGGATACCGCGGTCTGGGAAACAGCTGAATATAACGCCAATTACGGGCTGGGGGCGATCAACGCCTCTACTGCCTATGCCAGAGGGTTTACAGGTGATGGGGTAACGGTATCTGTATTGGATTCGCCGTTTGACACAAATCATGCAGACCTGCAGGCAAATCTGACCACAGCCTATGACGCCCTTGATGGTGACAGCATTGTATCCTGTCCTACAAATGGCTGTGTCTCCTCGCATGGCACACATGTGGCAGGGACCATCGGTGCGGTGAAGAATGATACAGGCATGCATGGTGTTGCCCCTGAGGTGACCATCAAGCCGGTGAAAATATTTGGCAATGATTTGTCGTTTGTGACCACGCCGCAGCTTGTCAACGCGATTGCTGCCGGGTCCGGATCAGGCATTGCGGTGATGAACAACAGCTGGGGGTCAACCAAAACCGACACGCTGAGCTATAACGGGTCCACCTATTATTACAAACGCCCCTATTATAATTATGATGATAACAACTCATCTGAATTTATTTCCGGGACCCAGACCATAAATGGGGTGAGCTCACCGATTTATGGCCTGTATCCTACCGAATTATCAGCCTGGCAGACAGCAACAGATGACACGGTTGTGGTGTTCGCGAACGGTAATGACGGGCTGAACACTGAAACGGGCCAGATCAAGCTCTATTCAGATTCGACAACTGATACTTTTGTCCAGTACGCCGCGAATACAGGAACATCTGTAAATGACAATATTCCCTCCTTCAGGGGCTCTTATGCTGTGGTTGATGACAATGTTTCTGGCCAATGGCTGACCGTGGTCGCGGTGGATCAGAACAACCAGATCGCCAGCTTCAGCAATGGCTGCGGTTATGCCAAGGATTTCTGTATCGCCGCACCTGGCGTTGCGATTTATTCCACTTATGATGTGGATGACAATTCAACCTCGCCGCCGGTATCTTATAAAAATCTGCAAGGCACTTCTATGGCGGCCCCGCATGTCACAGGCGGTCTGGCCTTGCTGAAAGAACAATTTCCGAATCTGACCCCGGAACAGCTGACAACACTTGTCCTCACCACAGCAACAGATTTAGGCGCCAACGGCACAGACACAGTCTATGGTGTGGGGCTTCTTAATCTGGCTGAGGCCAGCCAGCCGCAGGGCGGGGTGTCGATTGCCGGAACCAATGGCCATGCGGTTACCGGGGCGACCATGCAGAACACCTCTCTTCAGCCCTCATCTGTATTTGGCCAGGCTCTGCAGGTTGCTGATCTGACCATTGGCGTTATGGATGGCTATGCCCGCGCCTATAACTGGCAACCGACGATCATACAGGCTGTTCAGCCGCGCCCGTCCAATCAGGCATTTCTTGATCAGCTTGACCGCACAGCTCCGGAACCTGTTTATCGCTCAGACAGGCTTCAGCTTGTATCAGAAGGGGGATCTGATGACGGTCTGCCTGACCATCTGTCCTTCAGCTATGCCACGCCGCAAGCTGGCCTTGATCTGCTGCGGTTGAGCCAGACTGAGCCGTTATTGCTGGATCGCCAGGTGGATTTACCGCAACTGGCCTCTTCCTTTTTATCTGCGTCCAGCCAGGATATTCTCCAGCTGTCCTCTTACTGGCGGCTGTCTGATGAAATTGGCCTCAGCGCACGCCTGTTGCGCGGGACCACTGAACAGGGCCATGACTTCACTGAATATGCAATCACAACAGATTTGATCTCTGAACTTGTGCACAGCGATATAACCGCCGGCATCCTGACGGAACAGAACAGCATTCTGGGCACAGGTGTATCTGGTGTGTACCAGCTGGCGCGGCCCGCACAAACAGCCTATCTGCAAATGGGCACAAACCGGTATCTGAGCGACAATCTTCAGCTGCAAAGCCGTTACAGCCTGCTCCATACCTCAGCAGAGGCTTTTTATGCGGATCTGATCGGCTATCATGATCTGACAGCAGATAAAGCAAGTTTCCAGCTGGACTACCGCCCGCATGCGGACCAGGCCACTTCTCACCAGTTCGGACTTGCCCTGCCGCTGGCCACCACTTCAGGTCTGTTAACGCAGGCAACAACCAAAGGCTATCAGGCTGATGGCCGGTATCTGTCTGTTTATGATCGGTTATCGCTGGTCAATCCGGCCCGTCAGATTGATCTTTATCATATTGTTCAGACAAAAACGCCTATCGGTCTGAACTGGTATTCAGCAGCACAATACAGCCATAATTATGCTGGTATCAGGGGGCGGTCTGCGGTGGATATGCGTGTCGGCGCAAGGCTGAAATTCTAGACAGCTTCGGCAATAAACCCGGATAAATCCTGTGCCGGACGCGCGCCGAAATGGCAGATCACCTCTCCTGCACACATGCTGGCCAGCTCTGCCGACTGCAGCAGGGACGCGCCTGTCACCCGGCCAAACAGATAACCCGCGGCAAATAAATCACCAGCCCCTGTTGTATCCACCACCTTGCCGATGGGCATTGCCGGTACGCTGACCTGTTCTTCTCCGGCAAAGATGCTGGCACCGTTTTCGCCTTTGGTGACAATCAGCTCATCAACCCAGCCTGAGATCATCTCTGCAGAGCTGTGCACATCAGCTTTGCCCAGACTTGCCATTTCAGCTTCATTGCTGAACAGGATTGAGACATGATCACGCACAAACACTGACAGCGCGTCATGATGTCTGTCCACACACCAGGCATCTGACAAGGACAGGGCCAGCTGGGCCTCAGACTGTTTCGCCATTTCGGCTGCACGGGCAAAGATGGACGGGCCTTCAGGGGCGTCAAACAGATACCCCTCAAGATAGATAATCTCAGCACTGGTCTGTTCCGGCAGATGGCTGGCGTTCAGATATAAAGATGTGCCGAGGTAGGTGTTCATTGACCGGATCGTATCTGGCGTGACCAGGATCATGGACCGGGCTGTGGCCGGGCCGGTATCGGCCTGCCGGCCGGCAAATGTAACCCCGACTGCCTGCAGATCACGGATAAACCCGTTGCCTACATTATCTTTTGCCACCTGACCGGCAAATCCGGCCTTGCCGCCCAGACAGGCAAAGCCATAGGCGCTGTTTGCGGCTGACCCGCCGGATTGTTCTGTTTTGTCCGGCATCGCCTGATACAGATATAAGGCGCGGTCCTCATCAATCAGGTTCATGCCGCCTTTTTCAATGTCATGCTCGCTCAGGAATGTCTCATCACAAGCGCTGAGCACATCCATAATCGCATTACCAACAAACAGGACGTCCATAGTCATATCACTCATATCTGCGTAACTCTCACCCTTTAAACACGGGCACCCTTGCCCAAAACCCGCGACAGACCATAGCGGCAAGCGGGGGCAATCACAAGGCTTGTGTCATAAAGGGGGCTGAAGCGGCCTTATTCACCCCTAGGCCACAGGCTGTTTATCTTTGCCAGAACATCTGCTGTTTTAATGTTCTGGATAACCCCTGGACGGCCAAATTCATCTTCTGAGACAGCCTCTGTTTTATGCAAGAGCGCACTATAGGTCAGCGGCTTTGATTGAGAGAACAGACCAAGGGCGGGCCTGCCCACACACACCATAAAATTCAGCAGGCTGGTATCATTGCCGACATAGCCGCAAGACAGGGCCATCAGCGCAACCGCCTCATCCAGCCTGCCCAGAAACACAGGCGGCGCCAATTTATGGGCGCGCAAGAGTGATAAAATCTCCTCAGCCAGCTTTTGCTCGCTCGGGCCGCCCAGAATAAGACAAGACAGGTCAGGCCGCTTTTCTGCAAGGGCTGAGATCAGCTCAGCAAACCGGGCTGCCCCCCATTGCCGTTCGGGGTGCATAGACCCGATGCCGATGCATAAAAACGGTGTAAAGTCTGTCTGCCCGGCTGAGGCTGCCCATGTGGCCAGCAGCCGTTCAGCCTCTTTTCGCGCAGCCGTGCGCGGGTGAACTGCCCAGACAGGCTCGCTCAGGCCAAATCCGTTGATCTCAGCAAACCGGCTTACCCGGTCAATCGCATGTTGGCTCAGCGCGGCTTTATCCAGATAATGACCCGCGTTCAGATGACGGCGCTGGCGGCCGATGCCATAGCCAAACCGCAGCTTTATTCCCGCCAGCCGGGCGGCCAGAGCATAGCGTGAAGAGGCATGCAGAATAACCGCTGTATCAGCGCCGCTGGCCCGCATATCGCTGACCAGCCTGAAAAAACCGGCCAGACCGTCATGCCGTCCGCGCCTGCCCCTGATGGACCGCTCCAGCTTCAGTACGGAAAAGCTGTCCGGGGCGCCTTCAAAAATCACATCTGCCTGCACAGTTGGCTTGGTCATCAAGGTGACTTTGTGGGTGCGGGCAAGATGGTCTATCCAGGGCTTGTGCCAGATCATGTCACCAATGCCGACCAGAGGCTGGATCACCAACAGATGACGGGCAGACGAAAGAACAGATACGCCAGACATAATACGGTTTCGACCTATCCCAAAAAAATGACCGGCCAGACAAAGGCCAGAGTAAGCTTGGTCTTCTTCTTAGCCCTTGCGGCTTGGCCTTGTCCAGTGGCAGGCCACAGACTGTTTTGCTTTACAAATCTGCAATCACTGCTACAACCAAACCACATCAGGCATGTCCGTGGATCAGCAAACAGGTGTTTTTGTAAAGACGGGCCGGACATGAACGTAAAAGGCAAAATTCAATGACACAATTTGACGCCGCGCATCCGCTTCTGGCAGACGCGCTGGAGAAGCGCGGATTTACCGCCATGACCGATGTTCAGTCGGCTGTTCTGGCTGAAGGCTGTGCGGGTCGTGATCTGTTGGTTTCTGCGCAGACCGGCTCTGGCAAGACAGTTGCTTTCGGGTTGAGCGTGGCTGATCAGCTGCTGGATGAGGATGCCGATTCTGACCTGCCGTCCCGACCAGCGGCGCTGGTAATCACCCCGACACGCGAACTCGCCCTTCAGGTCAAGGCCGAACTTGACTGGCTGTATGCGGAAACAGGGCTGGTGCTGGCGTCTGCTGTTGGGGGTATGGATATCCGCACAGAACGGCGCGTGCTGTCTGGCCGTGTTGATCTTTTGATTGGCACACCAGGCCGTCTTGTTGATCATCTGAACCGGAACAGCTTTTATCCTGATCATCTGCGTGCTGTCATTCTTGATGAAGCAGATGAAATGCTGGATATGGGCTTTCGTGAGGATCTGGAAACCTTGCTGAAAGCCGCACCGGAACAACGCCGCACATTAATGTTTTCAGCGACTGTACCGCGCACGATAGCTGCCCTTGCCCGCCGTTATCAGACAGAGGCCGTGCGGGTAGAGACCATTTCTGCTGAAGAACAGCATAAAGATATCACCTATCAGGCCTGTTCTGTGCGCCCGTCTGACCGCCAGAACGCCATTATCAATCTGCTGCGGTATCATGATGACACAAAGGCAGTGATTTTCTGTGCGACACGGGCGTCTGTGTCTTATCTGTCAACCCGGCTGGCGAACCGCGGCCTGTCTGTTGTGGCGCTGTCTGGTGACCTTAATCAGGCTGCCCGCAATCAGGCGATACAGGCGATGCGGGACGGGCGCGCCCGGGTCTGTGTGGCCACTGACGTTGCCGCCAGAGGGATTGATCTGCCGCATCTTGATCTGGTTATTCATGCTGACCTGCCACGCACCGCAGATGTGTTGCTGCACCGGTCTGGCCGTACCGGCCGGGCCGGGCGTAAAGGGACTGCGATCATTGTTGTGCCGGATAACAGCTACCGCAAAACTCAGAAATTGCTGCAAATGGCAGGCATTACCGCTGAATGGGGCAACGCGCCAGATGCAGATGCCATCAGGGCCCGTGATGATGAACGGATTCTGACCAACCCTGATCTGATAGAACAGGCAGATGAGGCAGAAGCCAGCCTGCAGGCCCAGCTGGCAGACAGCTTTACCGCGCATCAGCTGGCTCTGGCTCTGATCCGCCAGCATCGCCGTGATATGGCCGCTCCTGAAGAGCTGGGCGAGGCAGCAGAACCAAATATGGCCTATGCTGCCAAGACCTATCGCTGGTTCAGCCTGTCTGCGGGCAAAGGACAGGATATGCATGTGCGCGGGCTGTTGTCTTTATTGACCGGACGCGGCGGTATGAAGCGATCTGATGTGGGCGATATTCACCTGCATCATGCAGAAAGCCATGTGGGCATTGCTGATACGGCTGTGGACGGGTTTCTGGCCCGCTTAAAAGGTGATGGCAGGTTAAGTGACGATATCACCGTTCAGGAAATCGACAGCCCGGTGGTCCCGGAAGGTCGTGATAAGAAAAAGCATGATCGCAAGAAATCGTTTCAGCCAGGCCGCAAGCCGCGTGGCGCAGGTAAATGGCACCCTGATGATAAAGCGGATCGGCCAAAACGCTCTGGTCCGAAAAAGGAAAGGTCGTGGCAGGACGACTCCCGCCCATCCGGTCCAAAAAAATCTGGCCCCAGACATGCAGACAAAACAGGTTCAGGCCCAAAAACCTCTGGTCTGAAAAGACCCGGCCCGAAATCATCAGGCCCAAAACCGTCTGGGCCAAAAAAATCCAGCCCGAAACAGCAAGAGGCAAACCGTTCTGATCAGACCTTGTCTATTCGCAAAAAACCGGGCAAGTCTGGGCGGCCACAACGGCCAGGCAAACCAAAACAGGGCGGGTTTAAGCCGGTCAGGCGCAAATCCTCTCGCTGACGCTCTGCTGGGCTGTTTCCCGCAGCTTTTCTGCAGGGTGGCACGCCGCTCTTCTCAAGGATTGACAAATCCCAATCTCCCGCGCAACGCTGTGGCTGTGCAGCCTGTCTGCAGAAACAGTTTATGTGTCAACAACAGCAAAGGAGGTGATCAAATGTCGAGTGTGACTTCAAGCCGGACAGATCAGAAAAACAGGTTCAGGAACAGCTTGGGGCAGCCCCTATAGCTGAACCCGCCTGTTTGTGGCCAGCCTTGATGCTGTAAAGGCGTGATCAACGCCTGCCTCTGGATGGCCCGGCGACATGAAACACGAAAAAGAGATGTGTTCGCGCATCTCTTTTTTTTGTTAATTTCGGACTAACGGGTTGTGTCCGGAAAACGCTGGTTCAGCGTCTGGACCATCTGGTCCATGAATTTTGCAGCCGCCACGGACAAGACCCGCCCTTTGCGTTGCACCAGATGCACAATTCCCGGCGGCACATCACGTTCATCTATCGCAATGGCTTTCAATCCGGACAGGCTTTGCGTGCTGCCCTCAAAGCTTAAGGGTATGGCAAAGCCAACAGCCTGTTCCCGGCGCACATAATCCAGCACAAACTCTGTCTCATCTGTATGAATGACGGTCTGCAGGTTGGCAGCAGTCCGCAGCCGGCCCACCTCCAGCATGGTCTTCAGCCCGCTATCTGTCTGCGGCGAGACCACCGGCCAGGCCAGGCAATCCTGCAGTTTGAGCATGCTGTTTGCGGCCAGCGGGTGGCTGTCTTGCACAAGCGCGTAGAGCGGCTGTGAAACTGACGCCACAATATGCACGTCAGACGGCAGCACAGAATCAAACACAAACGCCATATCTGATTCAAAATTGATCAGCGCGGCCAGGCTTTCAGCTGGTGTATGACGAACAACATCAAACTGCACCGCTTCAAATTCCTGCCGGTATTGTGCAATTTGTTTCGGCAGGAATGAGGCCAGAAGTTCAGGCCCGCCACTTATCGTGACATGACCGCGCCGCACCCCGGACAGATCAGATATCTGCGAGAGCACACGTGATAAATCTGTCATCTGGCTGCGGATATGCTGAATAAACAGCTCGCCAGCTGTATTCAGCCTGACCCCTGACGGCAGACGTTCAAACAAGGGCGTGCCGACTTCATCTTCCAGCGCCAGAATGCGCCTGTTCAGGGCGGTAGAGGTGATGTTCAGCTTTTCAGATGCCTTGCGGATGGATCTCTCTCTGGCCACCACATCAATATAGCGTAAATGGGTTAAATGGCGCATGACGTTTGCTCCTGAAAGGGTTGCCTGACCTTCATCTACATAATCCTCAGCCGGGGCCGGTCAAGGCAGGCGATGCAAAAAACGCATCGCATTGAACAAAAACCAGCACAATATTTTTTCACATCACTTTGGTATCTCTGAAGCCGTCAGGTTCTCACCACTTGGCTGTGAACTGCTTCCCGCATTCATAACGCTGATGAGGAGAGCCCCTTAACAACAAAGAAATGAGGGCACTATGAAATATATCATTGCAATCATCCAGCCAGGAAAGCTCGATGCCGTCCATGAAGCGTTAGGCATTCTGGGCATTTCTGGCATGACCGTGAGCGAGGTTCAGGGCTATGGCCGCCAGAAAGGTAAAAGCGAAATTTACCGTGGGGCCGAATATGTCGTGAATTTTATTCCTAAGGTCAAAATTGAAGTGGCTGTTGAAAAAAAGATGGCTGATGACGTGGTCTCAGCCCTTAAGACAGCAGCGGGAACAGGCAAGATTGGTGATGGCAAAATTTTTGTCCTGTCTCTTGAAGATGCGATGCGGATCAGAACCGCTGAAACCGGCGCAGACGCGCTCTGATCACTCTTGAATATTCGTAAAGGAGCGTTATCATGCGTTTAAGTAAATCTCTCATACCCCTGGTGGCAGGACTGTCTGTGCTCAGCGCACCTGCATTAGCCCAGACCGTGCCAGAACATGGGGTGTTCATTCTCAATTCACTTTTATTTTTGGTTGGCGGGTTTTTGGTCATGTTCATGGCCTGCGGCTTTTGTATGCTTGAAGCAGGGCTGGTCAGGGCCAAGAACACCACAACACAATTGACCAAGAATATCGCGCTGTTTTCAATTGCGGCTGTCGGTTATTATCTTGTTGGCTATAATCTGATGTATCCGCTGGGCGACTGGGCGGTTGACGGCGTGTTGTCAAACCTGTTTCCGGCAATCGCGGTGATGGAAGCTGTTGGTGTGTCAGCTGAAACAGCTGATGATATCGGTTATGCCTCTACCGCTTCTGATTATTTCTTCCAGCTGATGTTCTGTGCGGCGACGGCGTCGATCGTATCCGGTACGCTGGCTGAACGGATCAAGCTGTGGCCGTTTCTGGTCTTCACCTTTGCGCTGACTGCTCTTATTTACCCATTCCAGGCCAGCTGGAAATGGGGCGGCGGCTTCCTTGATGCGCTGGGCTTCCTTGATTTTGCGGGCTCAACTGTGGTGCATTCTGTCGGCGGCTGGGCGGCTCTGGCCGGAGCGTTAATCCTGGGTGCCAGACGTGGCAAATATGGCCCGGACGGCCGGGTTGTGCCGATGCCTGGTGCAGATCTGCCGCTGGCAACCTTGGGCACATTCATCTTGTGGTTGGGCTGGTTCGGGTTTAATGGCGGATCGCAACTGGCTATGGGCACTGTCGGTGATGTTGCTGATGTCTCGCGCATCTTTGCCAACACCAACGCGGCGGCGGCTGGCGGGTCAATTGCGGCTCTGATCTTAACACAAATTCTGTATAAGAAAGTGGATCTGACCATGGTACTGAACGGGGCGCTGGCCGGTTTGGTGTCAATTACGGCTGAACCGCTGACCCCTGGCCTGGGAACAGCGACCCTTATCGGGGCTGTGGGCGGTGTGATTGTGGTCTTTGCTGTTCCGCTGCTGGACAAGCTGAAGATTGATGATGTTGTCGGGGCAATTCCGGTTCACCTGATTGCCGGTATCTGGGGCACGCTGGCTGTGGTCATCACAAACCCTGATGCCACATTGATGGCCCAGCTGACCGGCATCGTTGTTGTTGGTCTGTTTACCTTCATTGTCTCTCTGGTGGCTTGGGTCATTCTGGATAAGACGATGGGAATCCGGGTCTCTGAAGACGCTGAAATGGCGGGTTTGGATAACTCAGAACTGGGTATGGAGTCCTATCCTGAATTCTCCCGCTAAGATCACATTTTGAAAAAAGACCGGGAGGTTGTCCCCCCTAAACACGTCCTCCCGGTCTTTTCATGTGGCCTGTCTCTGACCATCAGGGGCAGGCCCTTTTTTTTCATCAGCCGTTGAGTTGTGTTTCCGCTGTTTTCTGAGATATGGTTTTGAGGTGTGCCCTGCCAGATGGGGCGCCCCCTTAAAGATGGCTTTGGCCATGACCGCAACTACAGGATGTCTTATGTCTGCTCATAATTTGTTTGATTTCCGAAGTGATACCGTAACCCAGCCTGATGAGGCGATGCGCGCAGCGATGGCGACAGCGGCGGTCGGGGATGATGTATATGGGGATGATGAAACCGCCGCCAGCCTGGAAGAGCGCGTTGCCGACATGCTGGGCAAACAGGCCGGCCTGTTTGTCTCTTCAGGCACACAGTCAAATCTGATTGCGATTTTGTCTCATGCTGCCCGCGGTGAAGAATTCCTGTCTGGTCAGACTTATCATTCTGTTTTTTATGAGGCTGGTGGTGCGGCGGTACTGGGCGGGGTGGTGCCTTGTCCGTTGCCGGTTGACGCGGCCGGGCGTCTGACCGCTGCAGATATTGAAGCAGCGATAAAACCTGATGATTCTCATTTTCCGGTCACCCGGCTGCTGTGCCTTGAAAACACCGTGAATGGGCGGGTCCAGACCGCCGCGCATCTGGCTGATTTATGTGCGGTTGCCAGCCATCATCATCTGCGCTGCCATCTGGACGGGGCCCGTCTGATGAATGCGGTGGTCGCCTCAAATGCGCCTCTGCACAGCTTCACCTCCGGCTTTGACAGCATCTCTTTATGTTTGTCAAAAGGATTGGGCGCGCCGGTTGGCTCTGTTCTGGTCGGGGAAAAAACCTTTATTGCCAAAGCCAGGCGGCTGCGCAAAATGTTGGGCGGCGGTATGCGCCAGGTGGGTATTCTGGCCGCGGCAGGTCATCATGCTCTTGATCATAATATTAACCGGTTGGCAGATGATCATGCACGGGCACGAAAACTCGCCAGCGCGCTGTCTGCGATAGAAGGCGTGTCTGTCGATGAAGATACGGTCGATACCAATATGGTCTATATGCATCTGCCGGACCATAAGCGGGACGGGCTGAAACCCTATCTGGCAGAACAGGGAATCGTAATCAGCCCGGCCAAACAGGCGTTCCGTCTGGTGCTTCATAAAGACATTCCGGATCAGGCCACAGATCAGCTGGCTGACGCTGTGGCCAGCTATCTTAAGAAGGCTTGAAATATTCTTTCAATGCCAGAATTTGAAAGAAAATGATCAAAAGCGACTGATACCCCCTGATTTGTTTTCAGCCCTGTTCTGTGCTAGGCTGGGATGAGCCACTAAAATGGCTTTTTTCCTGATGCGCATGGATATGGAGGCCGTGAGATGGTGGAGACAGCCGGGTCACCACGCCCTCAAGATGACAGCGCCGACAGCCCCGCACACCAGGTCGCCTCTATGTATGGGCTGACCCCGAAGGTTGAGGCGGCCATTCATGAGGCTATCGACACAGAACAATGGCAGCGTCTGCGGATGCTGATGGACCCGCTGCATCCGGCGGACAAGGCTGATTTTCTGGAACGGATTTCGGCTGAGGATCTGCGGGTGCTGGTCAGCCAGCTTGGTTCTGATTTTGATGCTGAAATCCTGCCTTATCTGGATGAGGATGTGCGAGAGGATGTGCGCGACCTTCTTGACCCTGATGTGTTTGCCGCCTCTCTGCCGGAGCTGGATTCAGATGATGTTGTCACCATCGCTGAAGAGCTGGAACCTGAACAGCTTGATGAGGTGTTATCAGCCCTGCCTGATCAGGAGCGGGTTCTGGTTGAACAGAGCCTGGCCTATCCCGAAGATTCTGCCGGCCGCATGATGCAGCGTGAAATGGTGGTTGTGCCGCCCTTCTGGACTGTGGGGCAGACCATTGATTTTCTGCGCTCATCTGATCTGGACAGAGAAGAATTTTATCTGATTATGGTCACGGATGTCAGCGGCCATCCTGTCGGCGAGGTGAGGCTGAATAAGCTGCTCTGCACCCAGCGGCCGCGCCGGATTTCTGAGATTATGGAAACCGAATTGCGGTCAATCCCGGTCACCATGGATCAGGAAGAGGTGGCACTGTTGTTCCGCCGTTATGGCATGGTCACAACAGGGGTGATTGATGCAGAAGGGCGCCTGGTCGGCATCATCACGCTGGATGACATCATTGACGTGATCGATGAAGAGGCAGAAGAAGATCTGATGGCCCTTGCCGGTGTGTCTGACGCCTCTATCCGCACATCTGTTCTGGAAACACTTCAGGGGCGCGCACCTTGGCTGTTTGTTAATCTGATCACAGCTGTAATCGCCTCAGTGGTGATCGGCTTTTTTGAAAGCACAATTGAAAAGATTGTCGCGCTCGCCGTGCTGATGCCGATTGTCGCCTCAATGGGCGGGAATGCCGGCACCCAGACAGTGACCGTGGCGGTACGGGCGATCGCGATGCGTGAATTCAGCCCCAAAGTTGCGGTGACTTTTGGCTTGCGAGAGCTGTATGTCGGCATCGCCAACGGGCTGGTGTTTGCGGTCGTCACCGCAGGTCTGTCTTATGTCTGGTTTGGTGATGCGCAAATCGCGCTTGTGCTGGGTTTTGCAATGCTGGTGAATATGATTGTGGCGGCAATCTCAGGCACGCTGATTCCGCTGGCTCTGGTCAAAACAGGGGTTGATCCGGCGGTTGCCTCATCTGTCTTTATCACCACCATCACAGATGTGATTGGCTTTCTTGTGTTTTTAGGTCTGGCGGCCTTGTATCTTTTGTAATCAGGGGTTTTGTTTTTTTCACTCAGCCCTTGCCGCTCTGGCGGCTGCTCTTTAAGTTAAGGCCATGACTGTTCATTTAAAAAAGCTCTCTGTCGGCTCTGTGTCGATTGACTCGCTGAAAAGCTGGCAGAACCGGCGCACCCGCCAGGGGCTGCCGATCATTCACCCGACCCGGAACTGGCCCAGGCGGGCAGATGAGCTGCTGGATGGCGGCTGTCTGTACTGGGTCATTAAAGGCCAGATTTGTGTGCGCCAGCCAATCGCTGATCTGATTGAGGTGAAGCGAGAGGATGGCCGCCCGGCCTGCGGCATTGTTCTGGCCCCAGAGCTGATTCCGGTCTGGCCGCGGCGGGTGCGTATTTTTCAGGGCTGGCGCTATCTTGAGGTGGCAGACGCCCCTGAAGATATGCCGCACAGTGATGATGAAACACCCATGCCAGCTGAACTGGCCTCAGAACTGCGCGAATTGGGGCTGCTGTAAGACAGTTTATTTTTTGCGCTCCCGCTTTTGCCGGCGCCACTCTTCTGGCCGCATAAACGGCCCTTGCCACAGCCCGATCCCTTCTGCTTTCGCCTGCTGTTCTGCCTGAATATACGCATCTGAATAACGGGTATGGGCTAGTGCCCATCCGGCCCTGACCACAGCCTGATTCAGATCCATATCTTCTTTGAAACATTGCACAATCAGCCGCCGGTACCGGTCTGTATCCAACAGCACACAAGACAGCCTCTGGCCCGGCGATATTTGCGATCTCAGCCAGTCAGCCGCCTGTTGCCCGCAAGCATAGCTCTCGCCTGAAGCGGTTGAACAGAGCTGTTTTTTCTCTGGAGCATCAATCCCGTGCAAACGCAACCTCAGCTTTCCTGCCCGCAGGGAATCCCCATCACTTATTGCGGTGATGCTGACCTGAAGACGGGCTTCCTGCCCAACCGCAGCTGACCAGATCCCGGTCAGACCCAGACCCACCACAATGCCGAACAGCCAGAAAACAATAAGAACACGCATCATCATGTCCTCAATCCTACAGAGGCCCTGACCATTATTTAAGTTTTTTCTAAATTTAGGGGCGGGCGCCGGACCTTACAGCTTCAGTCAAGCTGAGAAGGGGTCGTGATGACCAGTTATCCAGAAGCAGGAGGATCGTAAAGATAAGGACCTGTGCCCTCAGCTGTCAGATCAGGAAGATGGTTTGGCTGGTGCGGCGATATCCAGATAAGGGTTATCTGCCAGCGGATCATCTGTTAACGCTGTGTCTGGATCAGGCTCGCTCCAGGCGGTTTCGGGGTTCAGGCTGACCGCCACGGCTGTACCTTGTTCAGGCACGGCAATAAACGGGCCCTGGGCTTCGGCAGGGACCGCAGACCGCAGCGACATGCGCGCCAGCACGAACACGCCCAGGCCGATATGTACCCCTGACATCACCGCAAAAAAGATAAAACTGCCGAACAGATCCATTAAGGCGGCGATCACCGGCGGGCCGAAAATGGCCCCGATTCCATTTACCGTGATCAGCGCAGAGGCTGTGCCGATCATCTGGCTGGGGCTGAGATAGTCATTGGCATGGGCAATACATAATGAATAGATGGTCATCGAAAAGCCGCCATAAAGGGCGGTCAGCATAACCAGACCCCAATAGCTGGAGATACCGACAAAGGACGCGCAGGCCGCCGCAACAGCTGAAATACAGGCCACAATCAGAATCACCAGACGCCGGTCAAACCGGTCAGACAGGTGGCCAACCGGATATTGCATAATCACATTGGCAATAGTGACAGAGGCCAGAAACACCGAGCCCTGTTGGTTGCTCATCCCGATTGAGGTGGCGTAAATCGCGCCCATGCCAAAAATCATTGAGGCGGTAAAGCCCTGCAGGCCCATCCCGACCAGCGCCAGAGGCGAAATCTGGAACAGGCGGCGCAAAGACACACTTTCCGGTTCAGAAAATTCCGGAGCTTGTGAGGCGGTGATCAGAATCGGCACAACCGCAACCGAAACCAGAATAGAGGCGGTCAGGAACAATAAGTTGGTGATCCCGTCATCAAGCCCGCCCAGCAACTGGCCCGCGCTGAGCCCGGCCATGGTGATGATCATATAGATAGCCAGCATCTGGCCTCTTGTCTCATTGGTGGATTTATCATTCAGCCAGCTTTCCACCACAATATACATGCCTGCATAGGCAAAACCTGTGAACAGCCGCATAATTGTCCATAATGCGGGGTTAACAGAGACGATATGCACAAGAACAGCCGCAGAAGCGATCGCCGATAACGCGCCAAAGGTGCGGATATGGCCAACATCCTGAAGGATGCGCGGCACATAACGAGAGCCGCCAAAAAAGCCGATGAAATAGCCGCCCATCATCAGCCCGGACACGGTTGTGCTGAATCCGGCCGCAGAGGCCCGTACCCCCAGCAAAAAGACCAGCAGACCATTGCCAATCATAATCAGAAGCAGGCCAAAGAATAATGGCCAGGAGGACATTAAAGAGCGAAACATCAGTGTCGGTCTCCAGGTTACCGTAACGATACCCGCCTTCCCAAGGCCCAGCCCCGGAAGACACCCTATTTCCTCACCCTACTTCCCCTCCCTTATCAAGTCTCATCAGGCATTGCTAATCTAAATGCGTCTTTAAGGGGTCGTGTTCAGATAAATCTGCTTATCTTAGGGCTGTTTTGTTGCTGTTTTTTCTAAATATTTTTGCAAAATTCTGTCTATCTGTTCACATCTCATCTCAAGTCTCTGCTCCAGACAATCTGAGGCTTCCAGGCCCAGCCGCTCAGCCAGAGCCAGCCAGGTCGGCGCGCTGTCAGACGCAGATACCGTACCTGACGCCTTGCCCAGACACAGGCTGGTGAATTGTGTGATCAGCTCAAGCTCATCCAGCCCGGCACAGACCTCGTTCAGATCATCTGACTGATCTGCTGCTTGCGCCAGCTGACGCAGCCAGCTTGACGGGCTGCCCTTCGGCGCTGTGATCAGCTCGCGATCACCCTTATCAACCGCCAGCAGAATCGCCAGAAACTCTGCATCCAGAAAGCCGCCGGCACGTTTTTTCAAGGAATGGGCAGAAGCAGGATCAGCGGCCAGACGCTGGCGCATGGTCAGGATATCATCAGCCAGCTTCGGCAAAGCAGGCGGGGTGGTTTTGATTTTTAGAATAATCTGTTCTGCGGCCTGTTTGATATCTGCATCAGCCTGAATGATACGGGCCTTCAGGAAGGCACAATATTCCCAGGGCCAGGCCTCTGTCTGATAATAGCTGCTGAGCCTCTCCAGCCGGGTGGCCAGCGCTCCTGAACGGCCATCAGGGCGCAGGCGGGTGTCAATATCAAATAATTTGCCTTGTGCGGTCTGCACAGACAGCCAGCTGATAATCAGTTGGACCAGGCGGTTATAATATTGGCCGGCGCTCAAGGATTGACGGCCGTCTGAGGCGGTCTCTGTCGCGCTCTGATACACAAATATAAGATCCAGATCAGATGTCGTGATCAGACGGCGGCTGCCCAGGCGGCCCAGGCCAAGCACCGCAAACCGGTCATCTGGCAGATGGCCATAACGCCGTTGTATATCCAATCGGGCCAGTTGGGTCACCTCGCGGATACAGATATCGGCAAGGGCCGCCAGTCGGCTGCTGGCTTCTTCAAAGCTGCACAACCCCTGCAGGAAATGAACATCAACCCTGAACCGGGTCTCAACCGCCCACAGACACAGCTCATCAAGGGCATGTTCAGCCCCTTCAGCCTGTGCGGTATGCAACAGGTCTGGTGGCCCGGCCAGCTGTTCTGCTGTAAAGGGGGTGAAAAATTCAGTATCCAGAAGCAGGTCAAACAAAGCCGGTTTGCGGGACAGCTGGCGCGTCAGCGCGGGGGCTTTCACCAACAGATTACCGACTAGATCAGCGATTTGCGGGTAATGCACAAACAGCGCGAATATCTGTGCCCCGGCAGGCAGGTTGCGGATCAGTTCGGTAAAACAGGCAAAGGCGCTGTCAGGGGCGCTGGCCTTGCCCAGACGGGCCAGAAACGGCGGCAGAAACCGGCCCAGATAGCCGCGGGCCCGCTCACTTCTGGTCGCCGGGATCCGGCCCGACATCCAGCCATCAATAATATCCATCATATCATCAGGCCGGCTGAACCCGATATCGGCCAGCCAGCGGCTGTTAACAGTCCGGTCTGCTGAACTGGCCAGCACCCGTTCTTTGTCTGTTGGGCCTGCTTTATGTGCCGCCATCAGCCTGTCCATCAGCGGGTGGCTGCAGGCCGCTTCTGTTGCCTGCTGCAGCTCCTGCAGTTTCTGGCGTAACGCGGCCGCCTCCGGCAATCCAGCAAAGGCGGCAAACTGGTCCATTTCCTGCTCATTGCGCGGCAGGCAGTGAGTCTGTGTGTCCCGCAGATATTGTAGGCGATGTTCAACCAGCCGCCACTGGCTGTAACAGTCTTTCATCTGCTGAATCTGGGTGGTGTCCAACCAGCCTTCGCTGGCCAGCGCGTCCAGAGCGGCAAATGTGTTGAACTGGCGCAAACCCTCATGCCGCCCGCCGCCCAGAAGCTGCAGCAAATGCACCAGCAATTCAATATGCCTGATCCCGAACGCGCCCAGCTTGACATCAAAACCCAGATACCCTGCCGGTGTCGGCAGATGGCGCAGCCAAATCTGCAGATCATCAAGCACCGTATAATCCAGATTGCGGCGCCAGATAAATGAACAGATCTGAGCCAAAAACTGCTCACCCACCTGAAGGTCACCGGCGACAGGGCGGGCCCGGATAAAGGCGGCCCGCTCCCAGCTGCGGGCAATGGATTCATAATAAGTCACAGCGGCGTCTGCGGACAGGCATAACGGGGTCACGGCCGGGTCAGGGCGCAGCCGGAAATCCACCCGCCAGCCAAAACCATCTTCCGTCTGCTGGCTGAGCAGATGGCCAAGGCGGCGGGTCAGCTCGCTGAAATGTTTGTGGTTCTGTTCTGCTGTTTGTCCGGCGGCGCGTTCAGCCCGGCTGTCCTGCAGGGCAATCAGGTCAATGTCTGATGAATAATTCAGCTCACCCGCGCCCAGCTTGCCCAGCCCCAGGATAACCCAGCCTGACCCTTGGGCCGGCTGGTCCCTCAGCAGATATGACACAACACCGCGCAACGCCTCTTCAGCCACTTTGGTCAGCGCCCCCCAGGAGGTGTCAATGCGGGTCTGGCCAAACAATTCTGCCAGCGCGATCGCCAGATGTGATCGGTTGCGGTAACGCCGGACAGCTGTCATCAGCTGTGCATCTGACAAGGCGGCCGGCCAGCTGTGCTGCCAGTCTTGTTCGGCCTGCGCCAGAATTGCGGCCCAGTCCCC
>PBLR01000030.1 GCA_002722385.1 SAR116 cluster bacterium
CCGAGCTGCTCTGCTTATGCGATAGAGGCGGTTGAAAAATATGGGGCGTTGCGTGGTGGATGGTTAGCCGTTAAACGTATTACCAAATGCCATCCGTTTGGCGGATCTGGTTATGATCCTGTGCCCTGATGCGCAAGTGGGGCAGGGATAGGCAGACAGCACAGCTCTGCTGAAAAAAAGTGAAGATTGGGAAAACCGAAAAAATGGCACCTGAAACACGAAATCTTATCGCTGCTATGTCTCTTTCACTGGCGATTCTCATCGGCTGGCAGCTTTATGTTGTCGAACCAGAGATGCAGGCAGACAGGGCCGCCTATGAAGCCCAGCAGGCCCAGACACAGACACAAGCAACCGGCGGCCAGCGCCCGCAGGCAAATGTGGCGGCCGGACAGGACACAAACGCGCCGGTGGCCCAGGATACAGGTGTGCGGATTCAGATTGATGCCCCGCAGCTCAGCGGATCGTTCTCGACCATGGGCGGGCGTATCGATGATGTGATCTTAAAAGGCTATTTTGAAACCCAGCAGGATGATGCCGGCCTGATCCACCTGTTTAAACGGTTTGATTCTGACACCCCTTATTTTGCTGAATTTGGCTGGGTGGCCAGCGGCAATAATGCCATTACCCTGCCGGATGAACAAACCGTCTGGCAGGCTGACCGCCAGACCCTGACCCCTGGCGGGCCGGTCACCCTGACTTATGATAATGGTGACGGGCTTGTCTTCACCCGCAGATTTGCCATTAATGAAGATTATCTGATCACGGTGACAGACAGTGTGGCCTCCAGCCGCACAGAACCGGTAACTTTGAGCCCGTACAGCCTGCTGCGCCGCACAGACACGCCTGATACGCTTGGTCTGTATATTCTGCATGAAGGCCCGCTCGGCGTGTTTGATGAAACCCTGAGCGAGAAAGATTATGATGATCTGCGTGATGCAGGCCGCAAGGGGCTGACCTTCTCACCAGATCAGGCCGGCGGCTGGATTGGCATTACGGATAAATACTGGCTGGCCGCGCTGATGCCTGTACAGTCTGAAAACGCCTTTTACTCTATGCGGTCCTTTTCTTCAGCGACCCCGACAGGGCCGGTGGATATCTATCAGACAGATATGCTGGGAGAGGCCCTGCGGCTTGATCCCGGCCAGCAGATTAACTGGCAGACTTATCTGTTCTCAGGGGCAAAGAAAGTCACCTCTCTTGACCGTTATGCTGAAGAGCTGAAGATCGCGAATTTTGATCTGGCGATTGATTTTGGCTGGTTTTACTTCCTGACCAAGCCGTTTTTCTATGCGATTTCCTGGTTGTTTGGTGTGTTTGGCAATTTTGGTCTGGCGATTATCGGCTTTACCATTATTGTGCGTCTGTTGTTGTTCCCGCTGGCCAACAAATCTTATAAATCGATGGCGAAAATGCGTCATCTGGCGCCGAAGATTCAGAAAATGCGCGAAGATTACGGCGATGACAAACAACGGCTGAATAAAGAAATGATGGAGCTGTATAAGCGGGAAAAGGTCAATCCGGCTGCTGGTTGTCTGCCGATCCTGCTTCAGATCCCAGTATTTTTTGCGCTGTATAAAGTGTTGTATGTCTCGATTGAAATGCGGCATGCCCCGTTCTTTGGCTGGATTCAGGATTTGTCGGCGATTGATCCGACCTCCATTTTCAATCTGTTCGGTCTGTTGCCCTATTCGGTTGACTTTATTCCGCAGTTTTTGTCGATCGGCATCTGGCCGATTTTGATGGGGGTTTCAATGGCGGTTCAGATGCGCCTGAACCCGCCCCCGCCTGACCCGATTCAGGCAAAGATTTTCCAGTGGATGCCTGTCTTCTTCACCTTCCTTCTTGCAGGCTTTCCGGCAGGTCTTGTGATTTACTGGACATGGAACAACATCCTGTCTATTGCCCAGCAATGGTGGATTACAAGAAGCATAGAGAAGCAGGCCAAAGCCTGAGGCAGGGGCCGGTAATGACAGCAGAGCCGTTCCGGTTTGATGATCACGAAATAGAAGCAGGGCGGCTTTTGTTTGCCGGGCAGTGTGACTTCATTGCCGCGGCCCAGAACCTGCCTGCTCTGCCGCCGATCAGCCTGCCGGAAATCGCTTTTGCGGGCCGGTCAAATGTCGGCAAATCCTCTCTTGTCAACGCGCTGACCGGCCGCACCACCCTGGCTAGAACCTCGCAAACACCCGGGCGGACCAGACAGCTGATTTTCTTTGCTCTGGCGAACCGGCTCCAGCTGGTTGACTTGCCGGGCTATGGCTATGCCAAAGCGGCGAAAACAGATATCAAGGCCTGGACCAAGCTGACCCGCAAATTTCTGGTTGGCCGGCAAAGCCTGCAACGGATGCTGCTCCTGATAGACAGCCGCCGCGGCATTGGCCCGGCAGATAAAGAGATGATGAAACTGATGGATGAGGCGGCCGTATCCTGGGCGGTTGTGCTGACCAAGACAGACAAGCTGAAACCGGCTCAGGCACAGCAAATCTATGATAAGACACAACAGGAGATCAGCCGTCATGTGGCCGCCTTTCCGCATGTCTGGACCACCTCCTCCCAGACCGGCGCAGGCATTGCAGAGCTGCGTGCCCATCTGGCCAGCCTCAGCCTGCCGCTGTCAGGCTCCTGACCTTAAGCTGAGGCCGCCTCTGGCCTCGGATTTGGTCTCTGGTATTTGGCGGCAGAGTTGCTTATAGTGAGGCGCGGCGGCAACGCCTTGTGCGTAAAACCAAAAAGGACGATGAGAAGGTGGCAGAACAAGCATCGGCAACACCAGAAGACTGGCTGCAAAAAGCAGGTATATTGATCGAAGCCCTGCCTTATATGCGGCGCTATGCGAATAAGCCTGTGGTGGTGAAATTCGGTGGCCATGCGATGGGCGAACAGGAATATGTCGCCAGCTTTGCGGCCGATATGACCTTGTTGCGCCAGGTCGGGGCCCAGCCGATTATTGTGCATGGCGGCGGCCCGCAGATAGGCGATATGCTGAACCGGCTACAGATTGAATCAAATTTTATAAATGGGCTGCGCGTAACAGATGAAGCCACCATTTCGGTTGTTGAAATGGTTCTGGCAGGCGGCATTAACAAAGCTCTGGTGGCGGCTATTCATTCAGCAGGCGGCCGGGCTGTCGGCCTGTCTGGCAAGGATGGCCAGCTGATCACCGCCTCAAAACTGTCTGATGTGTCTGCCCAGTCAGACAGTCAGATTGAACAGGTTGATTTAGGCTTTGTCGGGCGGCCGGAAACAGTTGATCCGGCGGTTCTGCACGCGCTGTTGGGGGTCGGGATGATCCCGGTTGTGGCACCTGTCGGCCTCGGCCTTGACGGCCAGACCTATAATATCAATGCCGATACCGCTGCCGGGGCTGTGGCCAGTGCGATGGCGGCCACCCGGCTGTTGATGCTGACTGATGTTGCGGGCGTGAAAGATAAGGACGGCAATCTGATCAGCCATCTGACGGTCTCTGCCGCCCGCCGGCTGATCGCAGATGGCACAGTGCAGGGCGGTATGATCCCCAAGGTTGAAACCTGTATTGATGCTGTTGAAAAAGGGGCTGAAGCCGCTGTTATTCTGGATGGTCGTGCCCCGCATGCCGTGCTGGTTGAGCTTTTTACAGAGCATGGGATTGGCACGCTGATCACAACAGACTAAATTAAAAGCATATGGCTTCAGGCCCGCTCTAGCAGAGGTGTTTCAGGCAAGGTCTGTCTGGACGGTCAGGATGTGGGGGACTGTGTCTGGTCACTTATGACCATCAGTTAACTGACCGGCGAAAAGAAAGGGCAGCACAATTATGGACATGTCTGCTGATATGATGAATGGCAAGGCTGTATCTGGCCTGAACGCCTCAGCTGTATCTGACTGGGTATTTGATCTCGACAACACGATCTATCCGGCCCGGTCCAGCCTGTTTCCGCGTGTCGCTGAACGGATGACCCAGTTCATTATGGCGCATTTTGATCTGGCAGAAGATCAGGCCGCTGAAATGAAAACACGTCTGTTTCGCCGCTATGGCACAACAATGCGGGGGCTGATGGTTGAACATGATATGGCCCCGGATGACTTTCTGCATTATGTGCATGAAATTGATCTGTCTGATGTGGCTGTTGATGCTGAACTTGACGGGTTGCTGGGGCGTCTGCCGGGCCGCAAACACATTTATACAAACGGCACGGTGCGTCACGCCACCCGGATATTGGACGCGTTTGGCATCCGTCATCATTTTGACTTTATGTTTGATATTGTCGCCTCTGATCATATTCCCAAGCCAGACCCGCAGCCTTATGATCTGTTTGTCCGGCAAAGCGGCATTGTGCCTGAAACTTCTGTTATGATAGAGGATATGGCGCGCAATCTTGAACCGGCGGCGAATTTGGGCATGCAGACCATATGGCTGGTCAGTGATCATGACTGGGCGGCGAAGGGGGCTGAAAATAATTTTGTGCACTTTATCTCAGCTGATGTAAAACAATGTCTGGCAGACTTAACCTGAACATCCCTGCCAAAGCCGATCTTCTGATCAGATAAACCGCCAACCCGAGGAGATAAACCGATGAGCACCACAGACCTTGAAGCCGTTATTGATCAATGGTTTGAGAACAGAGATCAGGTGAATGCACAAACCACTGGCGAAATCCGCGAAGCTGTGACACAAGCCTTGGCTATGCTTGATGCGGGCCAGGCCCGTGTTGCTGAACCGACAGGCAACCACCAGTGGCAGGTGAATCAGTGGCTGAAAAAAGCTGTTCTGCTGTCTTTCCGTCTGAATGATATGGTGGTGATGGATGGCGGGGCTGGTCATCCTGAAGCCGGGGCGTCTGTATGGTGGGACAAAGTGCCGTCAAAATTCAGCGGCTGGGATGCGGCCCGCTTCAGCGCGGCCGGTTTCCGGGCTGTTCCCGGGTCAATTGTGCGCCAGTCAGCCTATATCGCGCCGTCAGTTGTGCTGATGCCCAGCTTTGTGAATCTGGGCGCTTATGTGGATAAGGGCACCATGGTGGATACCTGGGCAACGGTCGGGTCTTGTGCGCAGATTGGCAAGAATGTGCATCTGTCCGGCGGTGCGGGTATTGGCGGCGTGCTGGAACCGCTTCAGGCCGGACCTGTGATTATCGAAGATGATTGTTTTATCGGTGCGCGTTCTGAAGTGGTTGAAGGTGTGGTTGTTGAACAGGGCGCGGTTCTGTCCATGGGCGTGTTTATCGGGGCGTCAACCAAGATTGTGAATCGCCAGACAGGCGAAATTCACATGGGCCGTGTACCGGCTTATTCTGTGGTTGTGCCGGGCTCGCTTCCGGGCAAGACACGTGAGGATGGCACGGTCTCTCCGTCTTTGTCCTGTGCTGTGATCATCAAACAGGTTGATGAAAAAACACGCTCAAAAACGTCTGTGAATGATTTGCTTCGTGACTGACAGGCAAACAGATAAACAGGATGATATGTGATGGCTGATCTGTCTTATGAAGTCAGGCTGACCAGAGATCTGATCAGATGCCCGTCTGTCACCCCTGCTGAGGGCGGCGCACTTGATCTGCTGCAGGCAGAGCTGAGCGAGATGGGGTTTGTCTGCACCCGGCTGCCCTTTGGTGAGGGCGAGGCACGGATTGACAATCTGTTTGCGCGTCTGGGCGACGGCCGGCCGCATCTGGCCTTTGCGGGCCATACTGATGTGGTCCCTGCAGGTAATGAGGCGGCCTGGTCATATGGGCCGTTCTCTGGTGAGATAAAAGACGGCCTGATTTATGGCCGGGGCGCGGCAGATATGAAAGGTGGCATCGCGGCCTTTGTGGCGGCGGTCAGACGCTATCTTGCCACGGATAAGCTGACCGGCAGCCTCAGCCTGATTATAACAGGCGATGAAGAAGCTGACGCGATCAACGGCACGGTGAAGATGGTCGACTGGATGCGGCAGACAGACAATATCCCTGATTTCTGTCTGGTGGGTGAGCCGACCAACCCGTCTGCTCTGGGCCAGACCATTAAAAACGGCCGCCGCGGCTCTTTGACCTGCGCGCTGACCGTAAAGGGCCGCCAGGGGCATGTGGCCTATCCGCATTTCGCCACCAATCCGGTGCCTGCGCTGTTTGCGATGCTTGAACCTGTAAATTCGGCTAAGCTGGATGGCGGTACAGATTATTTCGGGCCCAGCACGGCCGAGGTGACACATCTGAACATCGCTGATCCGGCCAGCAATGTGATCCCTGACAAGGCCTTTGCCCAGTTTAATATACGGTTCAATACAGAACATACAACAGACAGCCTGCAAAGCTGGCTGGATGAACATTTCACCCGTACTGCCTCCCAGCTTGAAGTTCAGTATGAGGCGCGGTTCTGGTCAAATGCCTCTCCGTTTATCACAGAGGCCAGCGCTCATCTGGATGTGGTTAAATCAGCTATCCGGACGGTCACCGGGCAAAGCCCTGAGCTGTCAACAACCGGCGGCACATCAGATGCGCGGTTTATTTCCAGCCTCTGCCCGGTTGCTGAATTTGGTCTGGTGGGCCAGACCATGCATCAGGTTGATGAACATGTCAGCCTGGCCGATATTGAGACATTAACAGACATCTATTTTGAGATGATCAGGCAGATGGACAGATAACAGATGCAGTCAAACCCCTCTTCACCACGTTCAGTTGTTCAATGTCTGATTTCTGCCTTTGATGTGGTTGCTGGCCGGGTAAAGGCAGATGATGTGTTTGATTATTCTGCACAAGGGTTCTGGCAGGCTGTGCTGACCAACTGGGTGTTGGGTCTGATTCTGGCGGCTCTGCCGCTTTTTGCCCTTGGTGGTGATTTTGTGATTTTATTTATGGTCATCTCTCTGGTGTCCATTCTGCTGTATTGTCTGTTGGTCTGGCATGCTCTTGTTTTTATGGGCCGGGCGGACCGCTTCACCCGGTTTCTTGTGCCCTATTTGTGGGTGGGCGCCCTGCAGGTGGTTTTGTTTGGGCTGGTGACAATCGCGATGCAGATGACCGGTCTTGCATTGTTACAGATTCTGATTCTGCCGATCGCGATATGGATTCTGATCTGGCTGTTCCGGCTGGCCCGGGACCAGATTGGCACCACTGCCTTTGCGGCGGTTTGTTTTGTGGTCGGCCGGTTTGTTGTTGAACTGGTGATCGGCTTGCTGGCCGGGGTGCAGACCGGTATTGGTCTGGGCTGAGCCTGCGGCCCGCCGGGTCAGTCAAGCTGGTAATCAATCTGGGTTAAATACAGCCCATGTGCGGGTGCGGTGGGGCCGGCCTGGCTGCGGTCTTTGGCATCACGGATCCGGATAAATTCATCCAGTGACCATTTGCCGATACCGACCTGGACCAGACTGCCGGTGATGTTCCTGATCTGATGATACAGAAACGACCGGGCCCGGGCGGTGATATGGATTTCATCATCTACACACTGTACAGACAGCTCATCCATGGTGCGTATTGGTGAATTTGCCTGACAGCCGGCGGCGCGGAAACTGGTGTAATCATATTTTCCGACCAGGCTTTGGGCGGCGTTGTGCATGGCCTCAACATCCAGCCTGGCACGATGATGCCAGAGCTGATGCCGGCGCAGGGCAGACGGGGTTTCCCGGCTCAGCAGCCGGTACAGATACGCCCGCTGAACCGCATCAAAACGGGCATGAAAATCATCTGGCACTTCTTGGGCGGATAACACCGCCACCTGTTTTGTCTGCAGCCAGGCATTCAGCCCGCGCACCACATCTTTGTCATTCAGGTGAGCCGGCACATCCAGATGCGCGGCCTGTCCTGTTGCATGCACACCGGCATCTGTGCGGCCTGACCCCTGGACCAGGGTTGGCCGGGTGGTCAGCTTTTCTGCCGCCTGTTCCAGATAGGCCTGGACAGACGGCCCATTTTCCTGACGCTGCCAGCCAACCAGGCCCGTGCCGTCATATTCAACACTGATCAGCATCCGCTTTACCGGCGGGGACAGGTCTGGCTTGCTCATTTCGGGTCTGTCAATGACTGGCCGGGGCAAAGGCTATGACCGTTCAGCCAGGCCCGTGCCGTCATTGCCTTCTTTCCGGCAGGCTGCAGCCATGCCACCTCCAGCGCGGTGTTCTGCCCACAGGCCAGAATCAGCCCGCCTTCATCTGACAGCCCGCAAAACTGGCCTGGCGGCATGGGCTGGCCAGCGGCGTCTGCGGGCCGTGCTTGTATCAGCTTCAGGCGGCCAAAGCTGGTTTCAACAAAGGCCCCGGGATAAGGGGTGTAGGCGTTGATCTTCCGCTGCAGGGTATCGGCAGGCTGGTCCAGGTGAATCTGGCTGTCAGCAGAAGAGATTTTATGCGCATAGCTCACCCCCTCTTCTGGCTGGGCAACAGCTTGTGCCTCACCTGCGCTTATCTTATCAAGGGTGACACACAGCAAATCGGCGGTCTGGTCTGCCAGAATGTCATGCAGCTCACCGGCGGTCATATCTTCTGTGATCTCGGTCTGGCGGGTATCAAAAACAGGGCCGGTATCAAGGCCTTTTTGCATCAGCATGGTGGAAATACCTGTGCGGCTGTCCCCGGCCTCAATGGCCCGTTGTATCGGGGCGGCCCCGCGCCATCTGGGCAACAGCGAGGCATGCCCGTTGACACAGCCATAGACAGGAATATCCAGCACAGCTTGCGGCAGCAGCAGGCCATAAGCCACCACCACAAACAGATCAGCTTTGAATGCGGCCAGCTGATCTTGTGTATCTGCCGCGTTCAGCGTTTCTGGCCAGTAACAGGGCAGGCCGAGCTGTTCTGCGGCAGCGCCAATGGCGGTCGGCCTCAGCTTCAGGCCGCGGCCGGATTTGCGCGGCGGCTGGGTAAACACCGCCTTGACATCATACCGCTCTGCCAGACGCTTCAGGCTGGGCACGGCGAAATCCGGGCTGCCCATAAAGATAACAGACAGCTTATCAGCAATGTTCGGCCGGTCAGGGCGGGCGAGATCAGTCATCTTTTGTGCGGCTGTCCTTCATCACTTTGCGCCAGATCATATCACGTTTCAGGCGCGAGAGATGATCAATAAACAAAACCCCGTTCAGATGGTCAATTTCATGCTGCACACAGGCGGCCAGCAGGCCTGTTGCCTGCATTTCCTGCCTGACTCCGTCACTGTCCAGATAGGCGACATGCACTTCTGACGGCCGTTTCACTTCGGCATTATGACCGGGGATAGACAGACACCCTTCTTCCATTTTGGTCGCCTCATCAGATCGCCAGATAATTTCCGGGTTGAACATTTTCCACAACGCAGGGGGGGCATCCTCACGCGCGCAATCCATCACAATCACGCGTTTCAGCACACCGATCTGATTCGCAGCCAGACCAATGCCCGGGGCATCATACATGGTCTCTGCCATATCATCTGCCAGCTTCACAAGTTCATCTGTAACCTCATCAACAGGTTCAGCAACCTGACGGAGAACGGGCTGGGGCACCAGCACAAGAGGCAAAATAGCCATAATCAGACACCTTCACATTACGCACAGACAATCAGAATAAAACTGGCCAGTACTATGAATAATTGTGTGAATTTGTGCAAGGCTGCTGCGGCCACACACCGCTCATTTCAGATGAAATCTGATCATAAAGCTGATAAGCTGACGCCTATGGCAGAGATTCTTTTTATTTTGCCCTGGGGGCTGGTCGCTGGCGGCCTTGTTGTGCTCATCGTGATGCTGCTGAGGCGTCCGCCTGCGGGCCGTCAGGACACATCTGAGCTGGCTGACCTGCGCGGCCAGCTGGCGATGCTGAGCCAGAACAACCAGCAACAGCAGCAGGCCCAGATTGACCAGATGGCGGCCTTGTCAAAGCGGCTTGAAGATTCGCTTGCCGGGATGAGCCAGCGCATGGGCCAGTCGCTGCAGGATCAGACCGAAAAAACACATAAAAACCTGAATGATTTATCGGCACGGCTGGCGGTGATTGATGCGGCCAATGCCAAAATTTCTGAGCTGACCGGCCAGGTGACCCAGCTTCATAACATTCTGGCCAATAAAACAGACAGAGGCGCGTTCGGTGAGGTTCAGCTGGAAAATCTGGTGCGCAATGTGCTGCCGCCAAATGCGTATGAGTTCCAGTTTCAGCTGTCAAACGGGCGGCGTGCAGATTGTGTGCTGAAGCTGCCGAACCCGCCCGGGGATATCATCATTGATTCGAAATTCCCGCTTGAAGCCTGGCATCAGCTGCAAGGGGCTGAAGATGAAGCGGCGCGGCGGGCCGCCCGCAAACAGCTGGGTGCAGATGTGCTCAAACATGTCCGTGATATTCAGGATCGCTATATCATCGCCGGGGAAACAGCCGAATCAGCCTGCATGTTTCTGCCCTCAGAAGCGGTTTATGCTGAACTGCATGCTCATCTGCCGGATATTGTTGAAAAATCCTATTCTGCCCGGGTCTGGATTGTCTCGCCAACCACGATGATGGCCACACTGAACACGGTGCGGGCGATTTTGCGTGATGCGCGCATGCGTGAACAAACCGCCCTGATCCAAAAGGAAATCGGCGTGCTGATCACTGATATAGACCGTCTGGATAAGCGGGTCGATAATCTGGACAAGCATTTTGATTTGGCGGTTCGTGATGTGCGCGAGATTAAAACCTCAACCGGAAAGATCACCACACGTGGCCGGCGTATTGAAGATTATGATGTCAGCGATACCCCGCCAGAACCGGTGCTGCCCTCCCAGCCGGACAAGCTGCCTGCTGACACAGATAACACTGCCCCGGCGAAGACAGAGAACAGCCTATAACCGGCTTCTGGCTTTCATTGCCTGGGCCAATGTGCCGTCATCAAGATAATTCAGCTCGCCGCCCACCGGCACGCCATGGGCCAGGCGGGTGACTTTGACTGGCAGATGCTCCAGCCGTTCGGCAATATAATGGGCTGTTGTCTGGCCATCCAAAGTTGCTGAGGTGGCCAGAATGATCTCACCGGCCTCATCGGCCTCATCTGGCGGGCTGGCCTGTCCGTTGGTCTCAAACCGGGTGACGCGCTGGATCAGCCTGTCAATCCCCAGCTCACGCGGGCCGCGCCCGTCCAGCGCGCTCAGCGTGCCCCCCAGCACGTGATACAGCCCGGAAAAAATACCGGCCCGTTCTATCGCCCACAGATCAGACACATCTTCAACCACACAAATCCGGCGGCTGTCCCGCCTTGTGTCGCGGCACAGGCTGCAGGTATCACTTAAATCCAGATTGCCACATTCAACACAGGCCCGCACCGTGCGGGCCGCATGATCCATCTCACTTGCCAGGGGCAGCATGATCTGGTCCCGGTTTTTCAGCAGATACAGCGCGGTCCGGCGGGCAGATCGCGGGCCCAGCCCGGGCAGGCGGGCCAGCCGTTGGATCAGCTGATCTAGGGGATGCTGGGCCATAATCTGTCCTTATTCAGATAAAGATCTCAGAACGGCAGAGACAGGCCTGGCGGCAAGGGCAGCCCGCCGGTCAACTGCTTCAGCGCGTCAGCTTTTTTCGCATCAGCTTCTGATTTTGCATTATTCACCGCCAGCATGACCAGCTCTGCTGTCGCCTCACCATCACCGTCAGACAGCAGCTCATCTGCGATGATCAGATCAACAATCTCACCCTTGCCAGACAGAGTGGCCACAACCGCCCCGCCACCGACAGAACTCTGAAACCGGCTGGCTTCAATCTCTTTTGTGATTTCTTCCATGCGGGCCTGCATGTCCTGCACTTTTTTCATCATGCCGCCAAGATTACGCATTATTCACCTCATCATTCAGCTGGTCATCAGGGTTTGGGGCGTGCGGGCGCACCGCTGTGATTTCCGCCCCTTCAAACTGGCCAAGTACAGCCGCAACCACAGGATGGTCGGCCACCGCCTGTCTGGCCTGTTCTTCTGCCTGCCTGTCCAGTTCGGCCAGGCTTGGCCCGCCCTCCTGCTGGCTGGCAGAGACCAGCCAGGGCTGGCCGCTTTTCTGGCTCATGAACCGGGCCAGCTGGCCGAGCAGGGATGGCGGCACATCACCGTCAATCTGTACCTCCAGCTTGCCGGCAGACAGGCTGACCGGGCGCAGATGTGTGCGCAGGCGCGCGGCGAGGAGTTTCTCTTCCTCCTCATCCAGGCTGGTCGCGATCTGGTGCAGAGAAGAGAAATCTGTTCCGGTGTCTGCATCTGTTCTTGTGTCTGTGTCTGCAGTGACCGGGGGTTCTGGCTTCTGACTTGTGGTGTCTGTCACAGGCGCGCAGGAATCCGCCAGCTGATCAGCGACAGGCGGAGGTGATGCGGCAACAGGGGCAGAAGATGCCTCACCCTGTGCAGCAGCAGATGAAGCCTGGTGATGCGGCGGGGCCTCAGGCAGGGATTTGATGATCTCTGCCGGGGTTGGCATCGGCGCGATATGGGCCAGCCTGATCAGCACCATCTGGGCAGCTGCTTTCGGGTTCGGGGCGTCTCTCAGCTCGCGATGACCGGCCAGCAGAACCTGCCAGGCTCGGCCCAGACGCGCGATGCCTGTTTTGGCGATATCGGCCAGCATCTGACGCTGCGTCTCCGGCTGATCTGTGTTGTCTGCGCCACTGGCCATAAGGCTGGCCAGATGAACCATATCCAGCATATCAGCCAGCAGAACATCTGCTTCTGCCCCGCCGGCATCAGCGGTGCTGTACAGGGCCAGCGCGTCAGATGTGTTGCCGTCAAGACAGGCCTGAAGCATCTTCAGAATCAAATCTGCATTGGCCTGACCCAGCATATCCAGAACCGCCTGTTCTGAGATATCATCAGCGCTCATCGCTGCGGCCTGATCAAGCAGGGACAGCGCGTCTCGGACAGATCCTTCTGAGGCTTTGGCCAGATGAACCAGCACCTCACGAGACGCTGTGATGCCTTCCTGCTCAGAAATCGCCGTCAGATGATCACTCATCAGATCAACCGGCACACGGCGCAGGTCAAATCGCTGACATCTGGATAGAATAGTGACCGGCACTTTGCGGATTTCGGTTGTCGCAAAAATGAATTTCACATTATCAGGCGGCTCTTCCAGCGTTTTCAGCAGCGCGTTAAACGCACTGCGGGACAGCATATGCACCTCATCAATGATGTAGATTTTAAAGCGGGCAGAGACTGGCCGGTAGGCGGCCCCGTCAATGATATCACGCACATCATCCACACCTGTATTGCTGGCCGCGTCCATTTCCAGAACGTCAATATGCCGCCCGTCATTTATATCTGTGCATGGCCCGCACTGGCCACAGGGCGACATGGTGGGCCCGCCTTTCCCGTCCGGGCCTTCACAATTCAGGCCTTTTGCCAGAATCCGCGCGGTTGATGTTTTGCCGACCCCGCGCACACCGGTCAGAATAAAGGCATGCGCCAGCCGGCCCAGCGCGATCGCATTGCCCAGCGTCTGCACAAGGGCCTCTTGTCCGATCATATGCGCGAATGTTGCGGGTCTGTATTTGCGGGCCAGAACGCGGTAGGGCTGTGATGATATTTCTGTCATGGCATGTAGATTACCGGGTTATTGCCAGCCTGACCAGACCTGCCAGACCTTTGTCTGGACACCAGCTGTACAGACCATAGTCAGGCTGATAAATAACCTCTGAAATAGGGGTGTTTATGAAAGGCTGGATGACCCGTCTGAAACATGCTGTGGCTGCTTCCTTTCGGACCTGACCTGAGTCAACCTGACCAGTCGTCCACCCAGCCTTCCGCCCCGGATTATGCGCCAGTTGCGCGCCGTAAACAAGCCTTTTCCGCCGCTCTCGGCTGATCTTTGCGCGCTGTTCAGCCGCGATTTGCCGGATAGCTGCCCAGAACCTTAATCCCGCCGTCAGTACAGTAGAACTGCAATTCTTCCAGCGCCTGTTTCATGGCCGGGCTGTCAATATGCCCTTCACAGTCAATATAGAACCGGGCCGCTTTCATTGACCCGTTCAGCATATAGGATTCCAGCTTCGTTAAATTGATGCTGTTGGTCGCAAATCCGCCCAGACATTTATACAGGACCGCCGGCACAGACCGCACCTCAAAGATCAAGGTGGTCATGGTGGGCCCGTTCTGATCAGGGGCGATGGTATAATCTCTCGACATCACCAGAAAGCGGGTGGTGTTGGTGTTTTCATCCAGAATATCAACATCCAGCACATCCAGCTGGTAAATCTCTGCTGCCAGGGCTGAAGCGACCGCGCCGACATGCCGGTCACCCCGGGCGGCGATATCTTTGGCAGCACCAGCTGTATCCATATGGATAACCGGCCTGATGCCACGGGCCAGCAGGGATTTGCGGCATTGCGCCAGCCCCTGTTCATGGCTGTGCACTTCTGTAATCTCATCAGCAGTGGTGCCTTTAATGCCCAACAGCTTGTGATGAACAGGCTGGTAATGCTCACCGACGATAAACAGACCTGATTCAGGCAGCAGATGATGGATATCGGCGACCCGGCCGGCGGTTGAATTTTCCACCGGGACCATGGCCAGATCGGCTGTACCGGTCTGCACGGCAGAGATCATGTCTGAAAAGCTGTCACAAGGCAGCGGGGTATAATCAGGGGCATGTGCCTGACAGGCCATATGAGAATAGGCCCCCGGCACACCCTGGAAGGCTATGTTTCGCTGTTCTGCCATTTTTTGCCTCTTTTGCCTTTTTTTGCGTGTTTTGTGTACTCTGTTTTGTCAGGCTTTTCAAATCTGTTCGGCCTGTCAGCCAAGACGGGCACGGGCGGCGGCCAGATCAGCGGCGGTATCAATCCCGCCCGGGGCTTCATCAACAACCGCAACACCGATTTGCATACCGGCTTCCAGCGCGCGCAGCTGCTCCAGCTTCTCAGACATTTCCAGCGGTGAAGGGGGCAGCTTTACAAATCTGGCCAGGGCGGCCCGGCGCCAGCCATAAAGACCGATATGATGCAAAAACGGGGCAGGCCCGTCCGGCACGGCGGCGCGGCTGAAATACAGGGCCTTGCCGGATGTTTGGGCCCGGTCAGAAAAACTGACCACTGCTTTGACAATCTGCGGCTTGGCGGCCTCTTCGGCTGTGGCCGGGGCAACAAGGGTGGTCAGGTCCCATGCTGGGTTATCCAGCAGGCGGGCCAGATGATGAAGCAGCTGCGGATCAAGCTCCGGCAGATCGCCCTGCAGATTAATCACAGCGTCATATTTACCGGCCTCATCTATGTGGCATAATGCCTCATATATCCGGTCAGACCCGGACGGGTGACCAGCGGCAGTCAGCACGGCGCGCCCGCCTGCCCCCTTGATCGCGGCCATAATTTCTGCACTGTCTGTGGCTACCACCACAGGCCCCAGATCAGCTGCCATCGCTTTCTCCCAGACGTGGCAAATCATGGGTTTTCCGGCAATTTCAGCCAATGGCTTGCCAGGCAGTCTGCTGGCCGCCATACGGGCGGGAATCAGGGTCAGGATATCGCTTGTCATCAGACCGGGCTTCATTGTTGAACAAAACTGGCCATAAGTTTTCACATTTTGAATAAGCTGGCAAAGAAAAAGACATCACATGGCTGGTCTGACAACACTTGAGGCGCGCGTGAATTTGCGGTATCACAGCAACCTTGAGGAGTTCACTTTGGCAGGCACGCTGAGGTGATATGTTCGTGGACGCCGCACGGCTACTGACAAAACCAGCTAGCCGGTTATTCACAGCCCTGGGGATGCAAAAAAGTATGGATGATTTGAAATTTAACAAAGTCGCTGCCGGATTTCTGATGGCTGCGCTGATCGCAATGGGTGGGTATAAAATCTCAGAAATACTGGTGCCGCATCAAAAGCTGGCCCAGAATGCCTATCCGATAGACGTCACAGAGCAGGTTGATTCTGCTGCTGCTGCTCCTGCACCGACAGGGCCGGAACCTGTCTTGGCGTTGCTGGCAAATGCGGATGTGGCAGCCGGCCGGAAGGTCGCCAAGAAATGTACCGCTTGTCACGTGTTTGAAAAAGGCGGTCAGAATAAAGTCGGCCCGGCCTTGTGGAATATTGTGAATGCGCAGAAAGGCCAGATTGGCGGCTATGCCTATTCCGAAGCTCTTGCCGGGTTTGGCGGGGCCTGGGATTATGTGGCGCTGAACGCGTTTTTATATAAGCCAAAAGCCTATATTGCCGGCACAAAGATGAATTTCGCTGGCCTGAAAAAGCCTGCTGACAGGGCCAATCTGATCGCTTACCTCAGAAGCCAGGCTGACCAGCCGGCGGCTCTGCCGACCAGCGACGAGATTGCCGCAGAGGCGCAATGACAAGTGCTGACCAGACCCTGGCTGAGATAGAGGCGCTTCTGGCTCATCTGCCGCGCCTGAGCCGCCCTCTTATCTCGCGCTATTTCCGGTCTGGATTTTCGGTTGAACAGAAACCAGATAACAGCCCGGTAACCAGTGCTGACCGGGCTGTGGAAGCCGAATTGCGCCAGGCGATTGCCAAGGCCTTTCCGGCCCATGCCATCATTGGGGAAGAACAGGGCGGCGAAGCCGACCAGCAGATCTGCTGGGTGATCGACCCGATTGACGGTACCCGCGCTTTTGTTATTGGCAAACCGCTGTTCGGCACGCTTGTCGGGGTGGCCCGGGGCGGGGTGCCGTTTGCCGGTCTGATTGATATGCCCGGCCTTGATGAAACTTATGTAACCCAGGACAGCCACAGCTATCTGATCACAGATGCGGGCCGCACAAAGCTGGCCACAAGCAACTGCCGCCATCTGCAAGATGCCCAGATTGCCACCACCAGCCCGGAAGCCTTCAGCCCGGATGGTCTGGCCCGGTTTAACCGGCTCAGCCAGCATTGCCGTTCCTCTCATTATGGCGGGGATTGTTATAATTATGCGCTGCTGGCGGCAGGTCATCTGGATATTGTGATGGAACACCAGCTGGCAACACATGATTTCATGGCGCTGATTCCGGTTCTGCAAGGGGCCGGGGCGGTTGTGACAGACTGGTCAGGCCAGCCGCCGGGCTTGTCCTCTGACGGCTCTTTGCTGGTCGCCGCCACTGCTGAGCTGCATGACGCGGCTCTGGCCTCAGTCAATCAGGCTGTTTCATGATCACCATCGCTTATCATGACAGCACCGGCGAGACTGAAAAACAGGATCGCTGGGCGGAACGCCTCAGCCAGAGGCTGGGGCCGGTCAGGCTGGTCGCTCTCAGCTCAGCTGAGGCGGAACAGGCGGATATTGCGCTGGTCTGGTCACCGCCGCCCGGGCGTCTGCGCCAGCTCGGCGCTTTGAAACTGATTGTGTCTCTTGGTCAGGGGGTGGATCATCTGTTCAGCGATCCGCATCTGCCTGATGATGTGCCGGTGGTACGTCTGGTTGACCCGAATATGTCACATGCCCTCAGCCAGTGGGTTTGCCTGGTTCTGCTTGATTATCTGCGGGATGGTCCGGCCTATCGCAAGGCGGCTGCTGAACGCCGGTTTGACAGCCTGCCTCAGCGTCATACCGAAGGCCTGCCGGTTGCGGTTTACGGGCTTGGGGCCATCGGTGCGGTGATCGCAGACCGGCTGGCCGCGCTGGGCTTTGCTGTACAGGGCTGGTCCCGCCAGCCGCGCGATCTGGGCCCGTCTGTTCAGACCTTTCACGGCCCTGACGGGTTTCGCCAGATGCTGTCGGACTGTGCGGTGCATATCTGTATTCTGCCCCTGACAGCTGAAACTGAAGGCCTGTTTGACGCAAACAGCTTTGCACAAATGCCGGCCGGTTCCTATTTCATCAATGGCGGCCGCGGCCGCCAGGTCAATGAAGCTGATCTTCTGGACGCGGTTCAGTCTGGTCATCTTGACGGGGCAGCGTTAGATGTGTTTGCGGTTGAACCTTTGCCTGAGGCGCATCCGTTCTGGGCAGAAGACCGGATTTCCATCTGGCCTCATGTGGCTGCCCAGACCAACCCGGACACTGCTGCTGATCAGGTCTCTCGCGCGATTCAGGCTGTGCTGGATGGCGGTGTTCCTGACCATGTGGTGAACAAGGCCAGAGGTTACTGAGCGTCCTCAGCCAGCTTCTGTATATACGCAAAGCTGGTCCGCAATCCCATTGCCTCACCGCCTTTTGGCCGGCCGGGTCGTGCAGATAAATTCCAGGCCATCACATCAATATGGGCCCAGTTCACCTCCCGGCCTGTAAACCGGCGCAAAAACAGCGCGGCGGTAATCGCCCCGCCATATCCGCCCGCATTCCCGGTGCTTGATAATCCGGCCTGTCCTGCATCCAGATGGCGGTCATAAGCCTCAAACAAAGGCAGCTGCCAGACCGGATCATGCAATTCTGCCCCCAGCGTCATCATCGTCTGGCCTGTCTCTGTCCGGTTACAGAACAAGGCCGGGCATTCTGTGCCCAGCGCGATACGGGCGGCCCCTGTCAAAGTGGCAAAATCCAGCAGGAATACAGGTTCAGGATAACCGTCATCATGCAGCGCGTGATACAGCGCATCAGCCAGAACCAGACGGCCTTCTGCATCTGTATTGCCCACCTCAACCGGAATGCCTGCGGCGGTGTCGATCACATCCAGAGGACGCATGGACTGCGCCGAAATGGCGTTTTCAGCTGCCGCGATCAAAACCCGCAGCCGGCATTTCACCCCGGCGGTCATCAGCGCGGCCGCGATCCCCAGCACATGGGCGGCTCCGCCCATATCCTTTTTCATAATCTCCATGGCCTTGGATGGTTTGATATCCAGCCCGCCACTGTCAAAGCTGATCCCCTTGCCGACCAGCGTGATCGCCGGGCCGGTCTCTCCCCAGTTCAGCTCGATCATACGCGGGCCCACTTCTGCGGCCCGGCCAACAATATGCAAAGCCGGGGCATGGTCTGGCAGCGCCTCACCTGAAACCACCTTTATTTCTGCTGAACAGGCCTCAGCCAGCTCGCGGGCGGCGGCCTCAATACCTTCTGGTGTCATCTGGTTTGCCGGACAATTGACCATCTCACGCACGATATGTGTGCCCAGAACAAGAGCAGAGCTGTCTGTGCTGATTTGCGTCTCTGTTAACGCCAGAAGCGGCAGACGCTGTTCTCTGTCATCTTGTTTATGCGGGGCATACCGATATTGGGACAGACCCCAGCCCAGCTGAAGATCACGTAAACTGGCCTGACCGGCAAAGCTCAGATCAGGGGCCCAGTCCGCTTTTGGCAGAGCGGTTGCGGCCCCGGCAATATCCCAGATGACGGCCGTGTCTGTGATCACCACAGCACCGCAGATCTGCCCGCTTTCATCAGGCAGACAGAGATACCGGCCCGGCTTGGCGGTAAAGCTGTTGGCTGTGATCCATTGTTGCTGCGGCGCGCTTCGGGCCGCCCTGAATGCCTCAAACTGGCTGACCTCAACAACAAATAACGCCAGGCTGTCTTCAGATAAGCTGGTCAGTCCGGTTCGGCAGGAAAGTATGGTCATATGTGTGGCCCTGTCGTGAAAAAACCAAGCGGCTCTATCTGATTTGTTCAGGCTCAGCCAGACGCAAGACAGACGGCAGAAACGCCGCCAGATAAACACCGCGGATGATAAGGTAGAGAATAAACACGAACAACAGACCGTCAAGGTGATAGCGCTCAAAAACATTGACCAGAGCTGCGAACAGCCCAAAGGCCAGAATCATGCCGTTCCGCATATGATGGCTGCTGGCCGCCCCGACATAAACCCCGTCCATCTGAAACGCCAGGAACGCGGCCACCGGCATCGCCAGCCCCCATACCCATATCTCTGCGGTCATCTGCAGCAAGGCCGCCTGACTGGTCAGAAGCGGCAGCACAACAGGTTCAAACACATATAACAAGCCGGTGATGAACAAGGCCGCGGCGCAGGCCAGAAGACAGCTTCGTCTGATCATCAGGCGCAGGCCAGCCGGGTCTTCAGCCCCGATAAACTGGCCGGTCAGCGCTTCTGTGGCATGGGCAAACCCGTCCAGGCCAAAAGCGATAAAGCCAAACAGAACCAGCATGATCTGCAGGCTGGCCAGCTCGGCATCTCCCAACGCGGCGGCATAGGCAAGCAGGATCGCCTCGACAGCCCAGATCAACAAGGTGCGCAAAGACAAATCGCGGGCGATCGCCAGCAGTGCGGCCCATTTATCTTTGCTGAAGACCTGATCAAGACACAGCGTTCTGATCATGCGCATCATTGGCTGGCCCGGCCGTAACACAAGTCCGGCCATCAGCACCAGCCCGGCCCATTCCGCACAGACAGACGCCAGCGCGACTCCCTCAACCTGCCAGGACAGGCCAAGAACAAAGATGAAATTCAGCACAATATTCAACAGATTCACAAATAACAGCTGCACCATACACAGCCGCATCCGCTGCAGCCCGAACAGGCTGCCCAGCATCACCGCATTTGCCAATGTGGCGGGCAGGCCCCAGATCCGCCAGCTGAGATAGGTCTGCATATGGCCCAGCGTTTCAGCTGAGGCGGTCAGCATCAGCCCGGTTGCCCAGAGCAGGGCTGGCAGACAGATAATCAGCCCAAAGCCGCCGACAGCCGCGACCAGCTGGCCACGCAGGAAAACACTGGCCACCTCGTCCATCTGCCCTGCCCCGGCGGCCAGCGCGGTCAGCCCGGTTGTGCCCATCCTGAGGAAGCCAAAGGCCAGATATAAAAAATTAAACACCAGCCCGCCCAGGGCCACACCGCCGATAAAGGCCGGATCAGGCAGATGGCCCATCATGGCCACATCAACCGCCCCGACCAGAGGCAGAGAGATATTTGATATCATCACCGGCCAGGACAACCGCCAGATATGACGATATGATGTTTGGGCCTTTTTTGTCGCTGTCATCAAACTTACAGATCCTTGGCTGTCGGGCGGCCCTGGTGGGGCTGGCGAAGCCTACACCAGATATCTCTGATTTTCCATTGCCAGGCGCAGCAGAACACAGATGAGGTCTGCTGTACTGTCATGCCACTGGTAACAGGGCCGGATATAGGCTAAATTCAGCGCACCATCCGGTTCAGACTTTTATAAAACGCGTAAGTGAACGTCTATGTCATCTTCAGCAGAACAGAATGAGGCCGACGGGCAGAGGCGGTTTGCGGGTTTGATTTACCGCCGCTCTGCCCTCTGGCTTGTTCTTGGCCTGATCACGCTGGCTGTTCTCATCGGTCATCACACCCTTGGCGTAATAGACAGGGATGAAGCCCGGTTTGCGCAGGCCAGCAAACAAATGCTGGCCAGTGGTGATTTCATCACCCCCTATTTCATGGATGAGCTGCGCGCCAAAAAACCGATCGCGATTTACTGGCTGCAATCTGCTTCTGCGGCTGTATTTGGCGCGGCGGATATCGCCAGCTACCGTTTGCCCAGCCTGGCCGGGCTGATCCTCAGCCTGATGCTGGTCTATAAATTCAGCCAGTCCTTATGGCCCTCTTCAATTGCCCCGGTTCAGGCGATGGTGTCGGTGTTGCTTCTGGCCGCCTCTCCGTTGCTGATTGCCGAAGCGCATCTGGCGAAGACAGATTCTGCCTTACTCTCTGCCTTGCTGGCCCAGCAATATATGTTGTGGCGCATTTACCGGGACCGGGCGGAAGCTGATCCTGCTGTCCCTTGGGCGGGCTTTTGGGTGTGTTTGTCTGCCGGTATTCTGCTGAAGGGGCCAATTGCCCCGTTACTGGCCCTGACCACCTGTCTTGGCCTGGTGGTGATGGACAGGCGGGCCGCCTGGCTGAAACGCCTGCATATCCTCAAAGGCCTGCTGGTCACCTGTTGTCTTGTTCTGCCCTGGGCTGTCGCGGTGACTTCTGCAACAGATGGCGCGTTTTTAAATATCGCGATTCAGGGTGATTTTCTGTCCAAGGTACAATCTGCACAGGAATCACATGGCGCGCCGCCGGGCACTTATCTTGGCCTGCTGGGGCTTTTATTCTGGCCGGGTATTGCTTTTGCCGGCTTTATCGCCTGGCTGGGCCGCCGCCTCTGGCGTGAAGAGGCGGCCCGCTTCTGTCTGGTCTGGTTTGTGGGCTACTGGCTGGTGATCGAATTTGTGCCGACAAAATTGCCGCATTATATCCTGCCCTCCCTGCCGGCTTTGGCGCTACTTTGTGGTTATGCACTGACCAGGACCATGCCGCCGCCAACCCGGCTGATGGCTGTGGTGTCTGATATCCTACTTGGCCTCAGCGGGCTGTTCGGGCTGGTGCTTGCGGCGGCCTTGCTGTGGGCATCGGTGCGGTTTGGCGGGGCGGCTGGCGGGGCGGCGTTTATATCTGCTCTGGCGGCGGCCGGTCTTGTCGGGCTGTGTCTGTGGCGGTTATGGTACTGGCGCCGACATCGCCGGGTCACTGATTTGGTTGCTGTGCTGGGTGGCGGCATTCTGGTTCATATTCTGGCGGTTGCGGGTGTGGTTGCCGGGGCCTCAGCCATTCATGTCTCTGGTCGTCTGGCGGATCAGATTGACCAGCTGCCTGGCCGTCCGGCCGCGATCGGGCTGGTTGGTTATCATGAACCCTCGGCTGTGTTTCATCTTGGCCGTGATGTGTTTCTGCTGGAGGCCCGAGAGGCGGCGTTATTCATGGCTGATGCGGCAGACGGGCTGGCTGTGGTTGAACAGGCCGCCTTGCCGCCATTTCTGGAAACCGCGGCCAAGCTGGAGATTGACCTGATTGTCAAAGGCCGGGTCAGCGGGTTTACTGTGGCCAGAGGGCGGGATGTTGAGCTGGTCTTATATCAGCGCGCCAGCCCTTGATCTTCTGCCGCCAGCATGATTCGGCTCATTGACCTGAACGGGCTGGGCCGGTATAGCATTCCTCAAGGGCGGCCCCTTGCTTGCCGTACCAGTCGTGATTAAACCGGGACCAAAATGCCAGTGACCGCCTCACCAGAAATTTCTGTTCTTGTGCCTGTGATGAATGAACAAGGCAATATACGGCCGCTGATTGACGAAATTGTCGCTGTCTATAAGGGCCGCGCGTTTGAAATTATCTATATTGATGATGGCAGTGATGACGGCACAGCTGACGAGCTGAGCCGCGCATCTGCTGAAATTGACCAGCTTCGCGTGCTTACCCATCAGCGCCGCTCCGGCCAGTCCGCCGCGCTCAGAACAGGTCTGCTGCAGGCCCGCGCGCCGCTGATCGCTGTTCTGGATGGGGATGGCCAGAATATCCCGTCTGATCTGCCGGCTCTGGAAGCTGCACTGCTCGATATGCGTCCGGCACAGGGTATGGCTGGCGGTGTGCGTGTGGCGCGCAAGGATACCGGCATCCGCCGCCAGGCATCTGCCTTTGCCAGAGGCGCACGCCGCAGCCTGTTGCGTGATGATCATCCTGACAGTGGCTGTGGGATTAAAATTGTTGATCGCGATATCTTTATGAAGCTGCCTTTTTTCAACCATATGCACCGGTTTATGCCGACTCTGGTCAGAGGAGAGGGCGGCACCGTTCTGGCTGTTCCTGTCGGCCATAGGGCGCGCACCGCCGGTCAGTCGAAATATGGGATTCTGGACAGGCTGATTGTGGGGATTTCGGATCTGGCAGGCGTGATCTGGCTGATGCGGCGGCGGGCACATCCGGGCACAGTTGTTGAATTGCCGAAAGCTGGTGCGGCGCGCCCGAACCCGAAAACGAAACCATCTGCACGTGCGGGAACCAAATCTGCTGCCAAAGCTAAATCTGCTGCCAAAAAACCATCACGAAAACGGGGCTGATGATGCTGGATATGATCTCATTCGCAATTGGTGAAGGGGCGCTTTTTCTTGGGCGGGGCCTGCTGGTCGTACTCCCGTTTCTGCCGCAGTCTCTGGCCACCCAGCCGGAACAGCTGATGATCATTATCGGCTTTGCCGGCCAGGGCCTGTTTGCGATGCGGTTTATCATTCAGTGGCTGAAATCAGAAGGTGAAGGCCGGTCTGTGATCCCGCTTGCCTTCTGGTATTTTTCCATTGGCGGCGGCATGGTTCTGTTTTTATATGCTTTGTGGCGCAAAGATCCGGTGATTATCTGTGGCCAGGGTCTGGGGCTGTTTATTTATTTGCGCAATCTGTATCTGATTTACCGCGAACGCGCCCAGGTCTGACCCTTGCCTGCCGGTCTACAGGCGGGTCTCTCCCATCGCCAGGATCAGCTGCCAGTCTTCTTCTGAAACCGGCACCACAGACAAACGGGACTGCCGCACCAGCGCCAGCTCGGCCAGCCGTGGTTCAGCCTTGATCTCAGCAAGGCTGACCGGCTTTGTCATGTCTTTTATCGCTCTTACCGTGACCATGCCGAACCGGCCGGTCGGGTCGGTCGGGTCCAGATGCCAGGTTTCGATCACATCAACAATACCGACAATCCGTTTTTCATTCACCGAGTGATAAAAGAACCCCAGATCGCCGACCTGCATCGCTTTCATATTGTTACCGGCCTGATGATTGCGCACACCGTCCCAGCCCTCACCTGCATCAGCCTTGGCCAGCTGATCCTGCCATGACCATGTTCCGGGTTCTGATTTAAACAGCCAATATGCCATAATACAGCCTTTCTTTTTTTGATCAGACAGGGTTATTCCTGCCCGGCCTGCCGGGACAGCAATGCGGTGATCCGCGCGCGGATATCTGCCTGTCTGTTGACAATGTCATCTACCGCAAAACATATAGGCAGTTCAATAGATTCATAGTCTGCACGGGCGCGCAGCTTGGCGGCGGAAAATCGGCCTTCTGCCAGTGACGAGGGCACCGCCTCACCGCGGCCAAGGGCAAGGCCGAACGCCATATTGCGCGAATGCGGGCCTGAACAGGACAACACCAGATCGCCCATACCGGCCAGCCCGGATATGGTCCGGCTGTCTGCGCCTAAATGGTCGGCCAGACGCGCTGTTTCGGCCAGGCCCCTTGTGATCAGCCCGGCCCGGGCATTATCGCCCAGCCCCTGACCTGTACAAATACCGGCCGCAATGGCGATCACATTTTTCACCGCCCCGCCCAGGGCCGCCCCGATACTGTCTGTGCCCTGATACAGCCTCAGGCTGCTGGCTGCAAAATGAGCCGCTATCTGGGCAGAGACATCCTCTAGCCGGCTGGCCGCCAGCAGGGCAGTCGGCAGATCAGACAAAACCTCATCAGCAAAAGACGGGCCGGTCAGCACCGCCACCGGCCGGCCCTCAAGCTGGGCTTGTGCATATTCCGGCAAAAACAGCCCGCCTTTTTCCTCATCATCAACCAGGCCTTTGGCACAGAGCACAACCGGCGTGTCCGCAGGGGCATAGGCCCTTATCTGGGCCAGGCTGTCTGCATGCGCGGCAACAGGCAGCACAAGATAAATAAACGCAGCCTCAGCAAGACAGGCCGCCTCATCTGTCACTTTGAAGCCGGGCAGATCTGTAATTGTGGGCAATTGGCGGATATGGCCCTGCCTCAGCGCGGCCGCTGTCTGTGCTGACCGGACCAGAATCTGGCACTTCAGCTCTTTGTTCCGGCGCAGCTGATGCGCCAGTGCCGCCCCCCAGCTGCCGCCGCCCATCACCACAATATTTGCTGTTTGTCTCATGTCTTGACTATAGGCCAGTTTGCTGGGAAAGGAAAAGCACAGCTTTAGGTGCGCACGCCCCGTCCTGGCGGCGGGGCGGCTTGCTCATCCAGCGGCCAGCGCGGCCGCGGCGCAAAGCTGAGGGCACTGGTCTGCCCGGCCTGCAGATATTCATGCCCGACCCAGGCGATCATGGCCCCGTTATCTGTGCATAAACGGGGTGGCGGGATCAGGATCTCAAACTGATAGGTCTCGGCCAGCTTCTGCAAGGCTGTTCCGATCGCCTGATTGGCGGCGACCCCGCCCGCGATCACCAGACGCCGCTCATCATGTGTCTCTGCAAACTGGATCAGTGCCTGTTTCACCCGGTCAGCCAGACAGTCGGCAACAGCCTTTTGCAGGCTGGCGGCAAAATCATTGACATCTGCTGTACCGGCTTCAGATGCTTTTGCCCAGCGTTGGGCAAGCGCTGTCTTCAGACCAGAAAAGGAAAAATGACAGTCCTTTGCGCCTTTTCGCGGCCGCGGCAGAGGCACAGATGCCGGATCACCGTCTCTTGCGGCCGCTTCTATTGCCGGCCCGCCCGGATAACCCAGCCCTAACACAGCCGCGCCCTTGTCAAACGCTTCACCGGCAGCATCATCCATGGTGGTGCCTAAACGCTGATACCGGCCCGGGCCCAGCACGCTGAGCAGCTGTGTATGCCCGCCAGAGACCAGAAGCAACAGATAAGGATACGGCACATCATCTGTCAGCCGCGCGGTCAGCGCATGGCCTTCTAGATGGTTCACCGCAAAATACGGGATCTTCAGGGCAGAGGCGATCGCCTTGGCGGTCATGGTCCCGACCAGCACCCCGCCGATCAGCCCTGGCCCGCCTGTTGCGGCAATCCCGTCCAGATCAGCCAGCCGGCAACCGGCCTTTGCACAGACTGTCTCAATCACCTTATCGATCACATCCAGATGCTGGCGGGCGGCAATTTCAGGCACCACACCGCCATGCACAGCATGCTGATCAGCTGATGAGGCAACATGCTCAGCCAGAATGGTCCGGTCAGAATGCACAATCGCTGCTGCTGTCTCATCACAGCTGCTCTCAAGACCAAGGATGAGGGCGGGTGTGTCTGTCATGCAGTGGTGATAGCTGAAATCATCGGCGGCGTAAATGGGGCAGGCTCTTTGTTCCGGGGCGTCTGCAGGGCGGCGGCAGGCTCAGATCTGCTGAGGCGCAGAAATTGGTTTGCTGTAAATTTTTTTTTAACATCTTTTTGTTAAGATGAATGATGGGATTGGTGGTCAGGATTTTAGGCTGTTGCCTTTTTTCTTATTCTGGCTTTAAGCTATCTCTTGGGGAATTGGGGAAGATAGTTGAGCATGCTGAAACGCACAGCATTGCATGAATTGCATCACGCACGCGGCGCAAAGCTGGCCTCTTTTGCTGGTTTTGACTTACCGCTCTATTATCCGTTGGGGGCGTTGAAGGAACATCAGCTCTGCCGCGAGGCAGCAGCTGTGTTTGATGTCAGCCATATGGGCCAGATTGATATCACAGATGACACCGGCGCGGCCCTTGCCATCCTGACCGCTCTTGAAGCGCTGATTCCCTCTGATCTGATCTCTTTGTCGCCTGGCCAGCAACGCTATTGTGTGTTGCTGAACCCGGAGGGCGGCATTTTGGATGATCTGATGGTGATGAATCTGGGCACCCATGTCCGTCTTGTGGTGAATGCGGCCTGTGTTGAAAAAGATCTTAACTGGCTGCGCACACATCTTCAGAATTTTGATCTTCAGCTTTTGTCCCGGTCTCTTATCGCGCTGCAGGGCCCGAAGGCAGAAGCTGTTCTGTCCGGCCTTATTGAGGGGGTGAGGGATCTGGCCTTTATGCAGACAGGATCATTTCTTTATGACGGACAGGCTCTGCAGATTTCGCGTTCAGGCTATACAGGCGAAGATGGGTTTGAAATCAGCCTGGCTGATGAACAGGCCGCCAGCTTCACCGAATCACTTTGTGCCACCGGCCAGGCGGATACGGCCGGCCTTGTTGCCAGAGACAGCCTGCGTCTGGAAGCAGGCTTATGTCTGTATGGTCAGGATGTGGATGAACAGACAAGCATTGTTGATGCATCTCTTGGCTGGGCGGTTGGCCGGGCGCGGCGCGCTGGCGGGGCCCGTTCAGGCGGGTTTTTCGGGGCAGAACGGACATTGCGTGAACTTCAGAGCGGCGCAGAACATAGCCGGATTGGGGCGGCCTCTTTATCAAAAGTGCCGGTCCGGGCAGGGGCAGCTGTCTATGCCAGCGAACAGGCCACAGCCTCTATCGGTCATGTGACTTCCGGCTCGCCTGCTCCGTCTGCCGGGCATCCGGTTGTGATGATGCGCCTGCTGGCCACGCAACAGCTGTCTGCCGGCGATAATGTCTGGGCAGATGTCAGGGGCAGGCGCATTGCCCTGACCATCTGCGCGATGCCTTTTTTCCCTCACCGGTTCAAACGATAAGGAGAACAGCAATGATAAAATTTTCAGAAGATCATGAATGGATCAGCCTGGAGGGTGATGTGGCCACGATAGGGATCACCGACTTTGCACAGAATGAGCTGGGCGACATTGTGTTTGTTGATCTGCCGGAACCGGGCACAAGGGTGACCGCGGGCGGCGATATGGCCACAGTCGAAAGCTTTAAGGCTGCGTCATCTGTCTATGCACCGGTCAGTGGCGAGGTGGTTGAGGTGAACGGCGCGCTTGAAACTGATCCGGCTCAGGTCAATACCGATCCACAAGGCGAGGGCTGGTTTGTGAAAATCAAGGTTGATGATGTCAGCCTGCTCGACAGCTTGCTGGATGAAGACGCCTATAAACAGCTCACCCAGTAACAACCCGCAACCCGCTTAATTCAGAAACGCATAAGTCAGTCTTGGAGGCAGAACATCATGGCAAGTTACAGGTCAATGGCGCAGGATAAAAACGCAGACTTCATTTCCCGCCATATCGGACCGGATGAGCCTGATACAAAAGCGATGCTCTCCGCTCTTGGGTTTGATGATCTGCACCAGATAACGCAGAAAATCGTACCCTCAAATATATTGATGGATCGTGAACTGAACCTTGCCCCGGCCATGGATGAAGCGGCCTTGCTGTCTTTTATGCGGGACCTGGCGGCCCGGAACAGCTCTGTTAAATCCCTGATTGGTCAGGGCTATTATGGCACCCTCACACCGCCTGTTCTGCTGCGTAATGTTCTGGAAAATCCGGCCTGGTACACGGCCTATACCCCCTATCAGCCGGAAATCAGCCAGGGGCGTCTGGAAGCGTTGCTGAATTTTCAGACCATGGTCTGTGATCTGACCGGCCTGGATATGGCGAATGCTTCACTTCTGGATGAGGCCACAGCCGCCGCAGAGGCAATGGCGGTTGCCCGGCGCGTGAATAAATCAAAAGCAGAGGTCTTTTTTGTTGATGAAACCTGTCATCCGCAGACAGTGGCGGTGATCCGGACACGGGCTGAATCGTTGGGCTGGCAGATCAAAACAGGCTGTCCGGAAACTGACTTTATCCCTGAACAGGCGTTTGGGGCTCTGTTCTCCTATCCCGCCTCAACAGGAGAGATTACCGATGTTTCTGATCTGGTCAGCGGTGCCAAAGCCGCGGGCTGTTTTTGTATTCTGGCCTGTGATCTGCTTGCGCTGACGATCCTGAAATCGCCTGGCGAAATTGGGGCGGATATGGCTATCGGCTCTGCCCAGCGTTTTGGTGTGCCGATGGGCTATGGCGGCCCGCATGCGGCCTTTATGGCGACAACTGATCAGCATAAACGGGCCTTGCCGGGGCGGATCATTGGTGTGTCTGTGGATACCGCCGGGGCGCCGGCCTATAGGCTTGCCCTGCAGACGCGTGAACAACATATCAGGCGGGAAAAAGCCACCTCGAATATCTGCACTGCCCAGGCCTTGCTGGCCATGATGGCGTCACTCTATGCGGTCTGGCACGGGCCTGATGGTCTGCGCGCGATGGCGGCCCGGGTCAACAGGCTGGCCTGTATTTTTGCAGATGGTCTGCGCCTTGCCGGTTACCGGCTCAGCAGTGATTATTTCTTTGATACGGTGCATATCCACACTGAACAGGCAGATGATCTGATCGCCTCTGCTGTGCAGGCGGGCTTTAATCTGCGCCGCACCCCGGCCGGGGTCAGCCTGTCTTTTGATGAGACCTGTGATGAGGCGGTGGTCACAGCCTTATGGCAGGTGTTTGGGGTTGATGCGGATTTTGATGTGCTGGACGGCAAATCGCACGGCTCTGTGCCGTTGCCGCTGAACCGCCTGTCAGATTATCTCACCCATCCGGTGTTTCACAACTATCGTTCTGAAACAGAAATGATGCGGTATTTGCGCAGCCTGGCGGATAAGGATCTGGCGCTGGACAGAACCATGATCCCGCTGGGCTCCTGTACAATGAAACTGAACGCGGCTGCTGAAATGATGCCGGTAAGCTGGCCTGAATTTGCCGATATTCATCCCTTCTGCCCGCCTGATCAGGCCGCAGGCTATACCGCGCTGATTGACGGTTTATGTGCCGATTTATGCGAAATTACCGGTTATGATGCGGTGTCGATGCAGCCCAATTCCGGGGCCCAGGGTGAATATGCGGGCCTGTTGGCGATTCGCGGTTATCTGGCGGCTTCAGGGCAGGGCCAGCGCAATATCTGTCTGATCGCCTCCTCAGCTCATGGCACCAACCCTGCCTCTGCCCAGATGGCCGGATTCACGGTTGTGGTGGTCGCCTGTGATGATGACGGCAATATTGACCTTGGTGATCTGAAAGACAAAATCGCCCAGCATGAAGACAGGCTGGCCGCGATTATGGTGACCTATCCGTCTACACATGGCGTCTTTGAAGCGGCTATTGCGGATATCTGCGCGATGGTGCATGACGGCGGCGGTCAGGTCTATCTGGATGGGGCCAATCTGAATGCCCAGGTCGGCCTGGCCCGGCCCGGCAAATATGGGGCTGATGTCAGCCATCTGAATCTGCACAAAACCTTTTGTATTCCGCATGGCGGCGGCGGCCCGGGCATGGGCCCGATTGGGGTGCGCGCACATCTTGCCCCGTTTCTGCCTGAACATGTATCTGCAACCGGCACAGAACAGGCACATCGCCAGGTGGCGGCGGCCCCGTTTGGCTCCCCTCTGATTCTGCCGATTTCCTATGGCTATATCCGGATGATGGGGCCGGACGGGCTGAAACAGGCCAGCCAGCTGGCCATTTTAAGTGCGAATTATATTGCGGCCTCACTGGACCGGGCCTATCCGATTTTATATCGCAGTGCGGGCGGCTATGTGGCGCATGAGGTGATCATCGATATCCGGCCCTTTAAACAGACCGCCGGCATTGATGCAGAAGATATTGCCAAACGCCTGATTGATTTCGGGTTTCATGCCCCGACGATGAGCTTTCCTGTCCCCGGAACCCTGATGATCGAACCAACCGAAAGCGAATCCAAAGCAGAGCTGGACCGGTTTATTGACGCGATGCTGGCGATACGCGAAGAAATCCGTCAGGTTGAGGATGGCCGCTGGCCGGCAGAGGATAACCCCCTAGTGAACGCCCCGCATACCGCTTCTATGGCTGTTTCGGACAAATGGGATCATCCCTACAGCCGCAAGACAGGTTGTCTGCCGGCCACTGCTCAGGCCGGGCTGAAATACTGGCCGCCTGTTGGCCGGGTTGACGACGCTTATGGGGATCGCAATCTTATCTGCACCTGCCCGCCTGTCTCCTCATATGATGAGGTTGCTGAGTAGGCTGTTAAAAAAGGCATTTTGGTTGGCGGAACGCCTCAAGTTCTGGCTTTACATCTGGCTGTTACCTGTGGGAAGAAAGCCGCATGACTGACAGTTCTCAGACAGATTTTGCGCGCTCGCCTCTTATTCTTGCCAGCAGGAAATCTCAGCTGGCCCTTGCCCAGACTGAACAGGTGCGCCGCGCTCTTGTGGATATTCCGACCGAGATTCTGGGCTTGTCGACAACAGGTGATGAGGTGCTGGACCGGCCTTTGGTTGAGGTGGGCGGCAAGGGCGTGTTTATCAAAACATTAGAGGCTGCCTTGCTGGATGGCCGGGCGGATGCGGCTGTTCATTCTTTAAAAGATATGGAAACCCAGCTGGCCTCAGGCACAGAAGTCTCGGTTGTTCTGCCACGCGAAGATCGCTGTGATGCGCTGGTCGGGCCTTATCCGTCTCTGGATGATCTGCCGGACGGGGCACATATCGGCACAGCGTCTGTCAGGCGGGCAGCCTTGTTGCGGCATTACCGCCCGGATCTGAACATCGGTCTTCTGCGCGGTAATGTGAACAGCCGCCTGCGCCGACTTGAGGCCGGAGAGTTTAACGCGATTATTCTGGCTGTGGCGGGGCTGAAGCGGCTGCAGCTGGACTGCGCGTACACAGCTCTGGATGAACAGATTATGCCGGCCGCCGCAGCGCAAGGCGCAATCGCTGTCCAGGTGGCCCTTGGCGGCGAGCGGGCAGCAGCGGTTCAGACA
>PBLR01000031.1 GCA_002722385.1 SAR116 cluster bacterium
TTTGCTCTGCCGGATACAAGCAGCCTTTGCATCACATCCTCAGCCAGCTTTGGCTTATTCTGATCAATTGCCTTGTAAAGGGCAGCATAGTGCTCAATCAGCTGCCTTTTTTCGCCATTATGAGGCTGTAAATTAAAGTGAAAGACAAGGTTTGCAAAGACCAGAGCTGTCATCCCTTCAAGCAGTTTATTTGCTGTGGATTTCAGCAAGGTGCTGTGGAACAAAGCACGAGCCGCAATGACCGTCTCTACAGTTTCAGCATTTTCGCGCATGATGTGAACAGCCTGAGACAAAAGGTTTTTTTGATCTACCTCCGCCCTGACAGCGGCCAACCGGATAGCGCTGAATTCAATAATGGCGCGTGTTTCATCCAGATCACGCCAAAAGCTGGGATCAGCGACACTTAACTGCCAGCCCAAAATTTCAGGATCAAAAGCTGACCAGGACTGGCGCGGTTCAATACGTGTGCCGATACCGCGCCGGACAGACAACATGCCCTTACCCACCAAAAGTTTAACCGCTTCACGCAGAATGGAGCGGCCAACCAGGTAGCGCGCGCACAGGCTTTGCTCTTCTGGCAAGAGTTCGCCTGCCCGATCCCCCTCATTCATAAGTTCGATGCCGATCAGACGGGCGAGGTCTTGAGCCTTTGTGCGCGCGCCAAAGTCCTTTTCCAGAAGGCCATAGAAAATTGTTTCTTTAATATCCTCGCGCACACTACCCTCTTTATCTTCACCTGCATGACCGCCCGGCATTCATACCATCACCTGTCTGCGATTCAGAGCTTGTTATCTATTCCTGTGAGTGTCAATTCTCAGCCCTGCCTGTCAAAAGAAACCAGTCGCCTTACGCAGCATGCTGGATTTTCCAGCCGTCAGAGAGTATGTCAATAAAAGACCATTACCGTTTCAAGCCGCACAGGACCATCACCAACTATGCAATTTGCAAGAGTTAATGACATCACGCTGCATTATCAGCATATTTCCGCCCCTGAAGATTGTCCGACTGTTGTCTTCTCCAACTCATTGGCCACTGATTTCCGGATCTGGAGAGATGTGATTGTCAGACTGGTCGGTCAGGCAGAAATCATCACTTATGATAATCGTGGCCATGGGCTTTCAGATATTGGCAATCCTCCTTACCAGCTTGATGAGCTGGTTGGTGATTTGGCCGGTTTGCTGGATTATCTGGGCAAAAAGAAGGTCTTCATCTGCGGCTTGTCCGTTGGTGGCATGATTGCCCAAAGGCTGGCTGCTCTTCGCCCAGATCTGACCAAAGGCCTGATTTTGTGTGATACAGCGGTAAAAATCGGAACAACAGAGATGTGGAATGAGCGCATGCACACAGCCCGCACAGATGGATTAGCTGGCCTGGTGGATGCGAACATGCAACGCTGGTTCACCGCTGACTTTCATACTAACCGTGCTGATGAACTTGCCGGGTATTGCAATATGTTTTTGCGCACACCCATTGAGGGGTATCTGGGCACAGCAACGGCCCTGCGTGATGCCGATTTAACAGAAGCTGCCCGGAATTTAGATGTGCCGACCTTATGTGTTGTTGGCGACGGGGACGGATCTACCCCACCTGAACTTGTCCTGAACACCGCCAATTTGATCCCGAATGCAGATTTTAAGTTGATCAAAGGGGCAGGTCACATCCCTTGTGTTGAACAGCCTGAGGCGCTATGTGATGCGATCACCGGGTTTCTGGCGGCGCATGCCTCATCTGCTGATTAATGCTGATGATGACCTTGCCTGAGCTTTGCCTGAGGGACTGAACATGACTGCAAGGCTTCTGTCTTCCGCCTTCACATCTGCGCCGCTCTTGCTCAGCCTGGCCACTTTGGGCTGGGCCGGAAACACGGTTGCGGGCCGTCTGGCGGTTGGCGAAGTCTCGCCGATGGTTGTGGTCTTTATGCGCTGGACAATCGTGTTTGCCATTTTGCTGGTGACACAACGCAAACGACTGCCTGCCAGCTTACCTAAATTAAAAGGAAAATGGCCCTGGGTATTTATGATGGGCGCATTTGGTCTGTCATTTTTCAACACCTTGTTTTATATCGCCGCTCAATCAACCACAGCGATCAATCTGGGCCTGATTCAATGTGCAATGCCCATGTTCATTCTGATGGGCGTGACTCTGATCTTCAGGATAGAGCTGACCAGCGGTCAGATTATCGGCACCTTTCTGACCATCATCGGTGTTCTTATCATCATTGGTAAGGGCAATCTGTCTGTGTTGCTGGGCCTTCAGGTCAATACAGGTGACTGGATCATGTTGGTGGCTTGTGTATTTTATGCGGGGTACACAATTGGCCTGCGTAACCGCCCGGACATCGATAATATGACTATGATGGCTGTTTTTGCCGGGGCCGCCTGGCTGTTGTCCATACCGATTGTTTTGTTCGAAATCTGGCAAGGGACAGCGCAATGGCCAGCCACTCAACTGGCCTGGCTTGTTGTTTTGTTTGTATCCCTGATCCCCTCACTGATGTCACAGGTTTTCTATATGCGCGGGGTCGATCTGATGGGACCTGACCGTGCCGGTGTTTATTCCAATCTGGTGCCGATTTACAGCGCCGTTTTGGGCGTGTTGATCCTGAACGAGGTGTTCGGCCTGTATCACATGCTGTCCATCATTATTGTGATAACAGGACTGACGATCATCTCACGCTCAAAACAAAAGCATATAGGGCTGTCTGGTTAGGCTGCAATTGTTTTCATCGCGGCCAGGAACTGGGCAACTTCATGTTCACTGTTATAGTGGCACATAGACACCCGGACACACCCATCAAGACCCAGCGGATTAAGTATATTCCCGGAATAGTGATCAGCTTTGCGCAGATGCGTGCGGATACCCTGCTCATTCAGCCTCTTCACCACATCTGCTGAGCTCATGCCAGTGACGACCAGCGAGACCAGACCTTCGCGGGCCGGGTTATCAACACCGCCAATAATCTCAACCCGGTCCATTTCCGCCAAGCCCGGCAGATTCCCTGTGCCATGGATCATTGAATCTGTCAGCGTTTTTTCATGGGCGTGAATGGCCGCGCCTGCTGCAACAAATTTTTCACGCCTGTCTGATGTGTCAGTCACTTTGCTGCCCAGCCATTCCAGATAGCTGACAACTTCAGATAAGGTGGCATAAGCCCCTGTATCACGTGTGCCTAACTCCCAATTCTGTTCCGGCCCGCCAACCAGTGAATCATGCGGCAAATCAGTCAGGCGATCTGAAATCCAGGCAAGGCCATAGCCATGCCGTGAGAACATCTTGTAGGGAGAGATGACATAGCCATCCACATCATATGATGCGATATCAATCTGACCATGTGCAGCGTGCTGAATGCCATCAACAATAATAAAACAATCTGGAGCCACCGCGCGGATCGCCTTTGATATGGCCGCAACATCCATGCCCATACCGGTGACAGGAGAGGTATGAAGGATGGTCGCAACCTTAGTGTCTGCTGTCACCTGAGCGGCGTAATCCTCAGCCTTGACCAAGCCTAAATCATTATCATGTGCAACCAACACATGAGTCTTTCGGCTCACTTTTGCCCAGCGTGCACATGCGCTTCTGGTCGCCGGATGCTCGACTGTTGAGCCCAGGACCACACCATCATCTTCTGTGCCCAGACAGGCATTCATCACCAACCTGAAAATAAGCTCTGTGCCGCTTTCACCAACAAAAAACTGGCCAGACGGAGCGTTCATAAAGACACGCAAATCATCTTTTGCTTTCTGAATGACGCGGACCAGCTCATGTGAGCCGGGATTGTCACGACCCTGATTATCGGGAATGGCCGCATAATCACGTGAGGCGTCAACCACACTGTTTAAGGTCAATGCGCCGCCTGCATTTTCAAAGAACACTCGCTGTCCCTGGACCGGACAGCTATCGATTTGCGCGAATTGTGAGCGGATATCGGTTAACAATTCTTGGGAAATTGTGGTCATGCTTCTCTCTTGTCACAACTTTACATAAAAACATGAAAATAGGTTACCCTGTAGCGGGCAAATGCAAAAGGGGGAATATCATATCATGGTCAGTTTCGCGTTCATCCTGTAACGCAAATGTGTTTATTCACCGCGAGGATAGCGCTGATTTTCTTCAAGAACATTCAGGTCCATATGGTTACGCATATACCGCTCTGAGGCCTGTTGCAGAGGTTGGTAGTCCCAGGGGAAATAGGCCCCGTTGCGCAAAGCATCATAAACCAGAAGACGCTGCGCCTGTGAATGACGAACAGCCCTGTCAAATTCGTCCAGATTCCATCTTTGCTCAATTTTCGCACGAAATGAATCTGCTTGTTTTGCATAGGCGGGATCATCTGCCAAATTCACCAGCTCAAGCGGGTCATTTTCCAGATCAAACATCTGGTCCGGGTCAAGTTGGCACCGCACAAATTTAAATTGGCCCTCCACCATCGCCACCAAAGGGGCATATGATCCTTCTGCTGCATATTCCATCAGAACCGGCTGGTCACGCCTATCGTCGGCCATAAGCGGTAACAGGCTCTGCCCGTCCACCCATGGCGCAATACCCGATAAATCAAGGCCAGCTAGGTCAGCAAGTGTGGGCACAATATCCAGATTTGAGACCGGCTCACGAACGGTAACCGGCGTGGTTTCCGGCACGGCGATCATCAAAGGGGTGCGGGCAGATCCGTCTAAGAAGCTCATTTTAAACCAGAGCCCTCTCTCCCCCAGCATGTCCCCATGGTCAGAACAGAAGATGATGACCGTATTATCTGCCATCCTTGCTTTTGTCAGCACCTTCAGAATTTCACCAATTTTTTCATCAAGATAAGAAACATTCGCAAAATAAGCCTGTCGAGACCGCCGGATATCCGTTTCTTTTATCTGGTAATTTTCATAATCATTAGCGATGAACAGACGTTTTGAATGCGGATCATGCTGGTCAAAATCCCAGCTGGCTATCTCTGGTGAAAGCTGGTCACAATCTTCATATAAATCCCAAAACTCACGCCGCGCCACATAAGGGTCATGCGGGTGGGTAAAGCTGACCGTCAGACACCAGGGGCGTTCATCAAGGCCGCGAGACAGCTGATAAAGTTTCTGGCAGGCAAAGTGAGCCACCTCGTCATCATATTCCATCTGGTTTGTAATTTCTGCAACACCTGCCCCCGTTACAGAGCCTAGATTATGATACCACCAATTAATCCGCTCACCCGGCTTTGTGTAATCAGGTGTCCACCCAAAATCAGCCGGATAGATATCTGTCGTCAGACGCTCTTCAAACCCATGCAGCTGATCAGGACCAACAAAATGCATCTTCCCGGACAAGCAACACTGCCAGCCATGCCGCCGCAGGTGATGTGCATAAGTCGGCACTGCTGATGAAAATTCAGCAGCATTGTCATAAACACCCGTTCGTGAGGGCAGCTGGCCTGACATAAAAGACGCCCGCCCTGGGCCACATAGAGGGCTCGCGGTGTAATTGCGGGCAAAACAGGCAGACCTGTCTGCCAAAGCATTCAGATTCGGGACGTGTAAAAATGGTGCTGGCCTGCCATCTGGGAACAAGGTTCCGTTGAGCTGATCTGTCATAATGATCAGAATATTTGGCTTTTCCATAGCTGCCTCTTATACCGCTTTTTTGCTAGCGGTTTAGAGTGAACTGGTTAACCCCATCCTGTCCAGAAAGAAGTAGGGCTCTATCCACGCCGAATTGATTTCAGGTAAATTATGAATATCAATTCAGGGCAGCTCAAACTGATCGCATCTGTTGATATGTGTCTGCTGACAGGCACGTGATCCCAACCACACCCAGCCTGTCTGCCCATAATTTTGCGCTGTCCCCCTTTATGAACCGCACCAGACGCCCCGTCATTAATTCACATATCTCTTCCGGCATCTGGGCAGATGTCACAAACGGCAATCCAGGGAACGGGTCTGTATATCCAAGCACCCTGATCTGTTGCTCCACTTCAGGGGTCTCGTGCAAAGCCATCTGAAAGCTGAGGCAATCTATACTGGCCAGCATAGCGTCTGCCCGGGCGATGCAGCCAAGAGAAGCGATGTGGCTGCCGGTAATCTGATAGCGCGGAAACATGTGTTTGCCGCTGCCAAACATCCTGCGCGAAAAGGTAATTGCCCCGGAAAAAGATCCCGCCTCATTGATCGCGACAAGATGTTTCTCAGGGCTGAACGCATCAAGAGAAGCAAGGCCACCCTTAGCCGGTGTGACCAGAACAGATCGATAATAGCCTGGCGGCACCGCCTGATCAGCGAGTGAGAAGGTCGCCAAATATCGATAATCATCTGCCCGGCTGTTGGCAAAATCAATGCCGCAAATCTGCCCCAGATACAGCTTCTGACGGACCTGCTCAGGCAGGCAAGATGTGAAGTCAATATCTGCACAGACAACCGCCTGAAGCTCAGCAAACAGGTCCGCGGTCTGCGTGGCAAGATACATATCTAACTTGTACGGGTTTACCATTTTCTCAACTGGCTCATCCTGGTGTTTTTATCGGCTGCCTGTCATTACTTCAGATAAGGCTGGAGGGCCTGAGCCATTCCGGCCCCGAACCGGATATGCGTGTCTTCACTCCAATGAATAGGGTCACGTTCTGAAGACCGGCCAAATTCATTACCGTCAACCATCCTCAATCCGGCTGTATTACAGGCTTGCTGTAAGGCAAGGGGCAGTGCGGCTGATTTCTCATTGGCCCCTGCCCATTCATCTACCCGTTCCCAATTTGGATCCGCTGCCCGCTGGCCGATGACTAACGGGCAGATCACGCTTATATCTGACGTCAGTGCAGAAGACCAACCGCCACGGCCTGCAGGAACAGACCGGGCCATTTTCGCCAGACCAACAATCGCTGCAGCAATATCATCTGCTGTCCTGTTAAATCGTGCTTTCAGATCATTCGTGCCCAACATGATCAAAATATGATCAAGAGGCTGATGCGACAAGAGAACAGCCTCAAAAGGTGAGTGTCCGTTGAATGCGGTTCCCATGACTGGGTCAGGCAGATTTGTTGTGCGCCCGGGAAGACATTCTTCTATCACGCTGACTTGCTGAACAGCAGATAGTTGGTTTTGCATTTCAACTGGCCAGCGCCGCGCAAACCGTTGCCCCAAACCGTCGTCCAGATAGCCCCAGCTGTTTGAATCTCCGTAAACCAGGATCCGCTTTTCACCAGACATCATATTCCTCATTCACACCGCTTATGTCTGTGCGCCAGCCTAGCATCACCTCACAAGCTGCGCTATCTGCCGGGCTAAAAAATTCAATGTGCTTGTCCAAGACTGACATTCTGAGAAGTTTCTGATAGAACTCAAACAAGGGATAATAAAGGTAGGGGGACTTTCCAGTGTCAGTTGAAATTTCGACGATTGTCTCTGCAGCAGAACGTCTGGGTGAAGGTGCTGTCTGGGATTGTGAAGATCAGAAATTATGGTGGGTGGATATAACCGGCGGTTTGATCAACTGTTATGATCCGACAAGCGGCCAGAATAAAGAGTTCAGTTTTGGCGAGCCTGTTGGATGTATCGCCAGACGTGATGGCGGGGGCCTTGTGGTTGCGGCGAAATCTGGTTTCTGGTTTTTTGATCCCCATACAGGCCATAAGACACATATTCTCGACCCTGAAGCAGATATCCCGGAAAACAGGTTTAATGACGGCACAGTCGACCCGGCTGGACGGTTCTGGGCCGGCACAATGAAAGATGGCGGCACGCCTGAGAAGCAGGGGCGGTTTTATCTTTTAGATACAGACCTCAGCCTCAGTTCCATGAATAAAACGGTCTATACAACGAACGGGATGACCTTCTCGCCTGATGGCCAGACCATGTATTTTTCAGACAGCAACAGGCTGACCCGCAGCATCTGGTCGTGCAGCTATGATATCGCCACCGGCAGGCCAGGACCAGCTGAGCTGTTTTTTGATACACGCCAGGTGGCCGGCCGGCCTGATGGCGGTACTGTTGACGCAGAGGGGTGTTATTGGATGGCTGGTGTCGGGGGCTGGCAGATTTACCGTATATCTCCTGAAGGAGAGCTTTTGTTTACGCTTGATGTGCCTGTTGAAAAACCAACCAAACCAATGTTTGGCGGGCAAAATCTAGATGTTTTGTATCTGACCTCTATTGGGTTTGGCTTAACTGAGGGCACTGAAGATAGCCAGCCTGATGCTGGCGGCTTATTTGCGATCACTGGCCTTGGCGTTGCCGGCCTTCCCCAACCCCGATTCCAAGGATGAGATGATGAAACGACTTCTTATGACTGGCGCAGCAGGCGGTATCGGCGCGGTTCTGCGCACAAAGCTGGCCCCAATGGCCGAGACATTACGGATTTCAGATATCGCTGATCTGGGTGAGGCAGCCCCGCATGAAGAGATTGTTTATTGCGATTTAAGCAAGGAAGATGAGGTTCTGTCTCTTGTTGATGGTTGTGATGGCATTGTCCATTTTGGCGGGATTTCGGTTGAAAAATCCTGGTCACTGGTCAGGCCGGCAAATATTGATGGGGTCTATAATCTGTATGAAGCGGCGCGGAAAACAGGCTGTCGTCGGATTCTGTTTGCCAGCTCAAACCATGCTGTCGGGTTTTATAAGCAAACTGATTATCTGGATGATAAGGCCCTGCCCCGCCCGGATGGGATTTATGGTGTGTCGAAAGTTTTTGGCGAAGCGATGGCAAGCCTGTATCACGACAAATTCGGCATTGAGACCGCCATTGTCAGAATTGGTTCGTGTTTTCCTGAACCGATAAATCACAGGATGATGGCGACCTGGATGTCTTATGATGACTTCACTTCCTTGATCGACCGGATTTTTAAAATCCCCCGTCTTGGCTGTCCAATTATCTATGGCATTTCCAAAAATGACCGGGCCTGGTGGGATAACAAAGGCACAGCTTATATCGGCTGGCACCCTAAAGATAATGGCCTGAGCTTTGAAGCGGCGCTTGATAAGGCTATGCCGCGCCCCGGACCTGACGCTCCTGATGCAGTTTACCAAGGCGGCTATTTTACCGCCGACCCGATTTTCACGCCAGAGGATGATTAAAGCGCGATCGCCTTATCGTCTGAAAATCAGAAACCGGCTCAGGCGCAGCAGACCTTGAATGAGGACAGATCTGACAAGAGGTTGGCGAAGCAGGCTGTTCATTCTGGCTTTGATAGCCGGGCTGCGGCGCAGTAAAATCAGCAGCACCACCAAAACCAGTATCGCCAAAATGATCGCTTTCAGCATTGAGCAGACCTCTGTCTTGCCTATGGGGTTATCTGTTATTGCAAAGCTTTAGATGGGCTCTATATTAGGGCAATAAATTTTATTTGGCGACTGACGCAATTTTTATATGCGCACAGACAAAAAGGACGTCATGAGACCACAAGCTTCCATTTTTACGCCTATTCTGATTTCAGCAAGCCTTATTTTGTTCCTTAGCTTTACGATAAGGTCAAGTTTTGGCGTTTTCCAGATTCCGATCGCTGCTGATTTAGGCTGGTTAAGAAGCGAGTTTTCACTTGCGATAGCTATCCAGAATTTAGCCTGGGGTCTGGCCACACCAGTATTCGGCGCAATCGCCGAACGGTTTGGAGACAAAAAGGCGATTTTCCTCGGCACACTGTTATATGCCGCCGGCTTGTGTTTCAGCGCCTATTCTATCAGCCCTGTTCAGCATCAATGGCTGGAAATGTTTGTCGGTTTTGGTATCGCTGGCACAGGCTTTGGTGTGGTTTTGGGGGTTGTTGGCCGAGCTGCTGCGCCTGAACAGAGGTCTCTTGCCCTCGGCCTGACGACCGCCGCCGGTAGTATGGGTCAGGTCATCGGCCCGCCCCTTGCCCAATATCTGCTGAATTGGATGCATTGGTCGTCCGTATTTCTGGTCTTTGCCGGGTTAATCCTGTTGTGTCTGTTCTGTCTGCCGTTTATGCGCTCGCAATATGTTGCCAGTAAAGAAGAGTTGGAAGAAAGCCTTGGCAGTATTGTGTCTCGGGCGGCCCGTGACCCCAGCTATATCATGATATTTATCGGCTTTTTTTCTTGCGGCTTCCAGCTGGCCTTCGTTACTGCCCATTTTCCGGCTTTTGTAACAGAGGTCTGTGCGTCTATTTCTCCGGACGGGTTGCTGGCCAAGCTGGGTATAACAACAACTGCCGCTCTTGGTGCGGTCGCAATCGGCGTGATTGGTGTCTTTAATATCATCGGTACAATTACCGCAGGTGCGTTGGGGAATGTTTACCGCAAGAAATATCTGCTGGCAGGCATTTATGCAGGCCGGACCCTGATCGCGGCCTGGTTTATTCTGGTGCCGATGACACCTTTCACCGTTCTGGTCTTTTCTGTTGTGATGGGCTCTTTATGGCTCGCCACCGTACCGTTAACATCAGGACTTGTTGCCTATCTGTTTGGCTTGCGTTACATGGGCACGCTTTATGGTCTTGTGTTTTTCTCTCACCAGCTGGGCTCCTTTCTAGGGGTCTGGCTTGGCGGCGTTCTGCATGACCAGTTTGGATCTTACACAGTGGTGTGGTGGGTCGGCGTGGGTACAGGGCTGCTTTCCACTATTGTTCATCTTCCGATCAATGAAAGGCCGCGCACTGGTCCGGCTGCGGCAGCTGCCTGAAATGGTATATGCAAAGGTTGGCCAGCTTCTGACCACCAAAGCGATACAGATGCTGTGCCTCAACCCAAAACCGGCCTGCCTGATAATGATGCTCAGCGTTCTTGTTCAGGCGGCTGTGGTTAACACAAGCCTGGCCGCCGCACCTGAGCCGGAACAGGTTTGCAACTGGCTCACCACAGATGGACCCAAGACGGATATCCCAGGCGGGTATCAGATAGATGACCAGAAGAACGCGACTCAGATTCGCCTCAGCTTTCGCCCGCAGCAGCAAAACTGGTCTGTTGCCACAATTGATATCCGCGACCGCCATGACAAACCACTATTTATGATACGCCTTCGCGCGCCCTGCCAGATCCTGCAGGCCAGAAGAGCCCATTATAATGCCGATGGTGAGCTGATATCCCTTCACAGCCTTGCCTCGGATTTGAAAACCATCACTTCAGAAGAACCGGTAAACCCACCAGCCACGCTGCCCTTAAAGCCTGCGCAAAAACACAGCCCTATTCTGGCCCTGTCAGATACAGGGGTAAATTATCTGCTGCCTGAACTTCAGCCTCATATTGCCAGAACAGAAGATGGCGGCATATTAGGTTATGATTTCTGGGATAAAGATAACCGGCCCTTTGATATCGACCCCAGGCGCAGTCCCTATTATCCCTTGCGCCATGGCACCACAGTGTTCAGCGTTTTGGCCGCAGAGGCCCCGGATGAGCCCATTGTCATCTATCGTTTTCCCGCTCTTGAGATGTGCCGCTATCAAGAACTTGTCGAGCAGGCCGCGCAAGCGGGCATCAGGATTATGAACTTATCAATGGGATCACGTTCTTATGAAGACTGGACCTGTTTTGAACAGGCAGCGCGCAGCAATTCTGCACTCCTCTTTATCATCTCTGCTGGAAATGACGGACAGGACATTGACAAAGAACCGATTTATCCGGCGGCCCTTGATCTGGAAAATTTGTTTGTTGTCAGCTCATCAGACGCATTTGGCCGGCCAGGACCTGGCGCGAACCTTGGCAGACGTCATGTCGATATACTGGTTCCGGCAGAACAAGTAGAGGTGATCGATCACCGGGGCGTGCGAACCCAAACCGGCGGGACAAGCTATGCTGCGCCACGTGTTGCTGCTCTTGCTGCAAGATATCTGCGGGCCAATCCAGATGCCGACACACAGCAAATCATCAGCTTTCTTCAAGGACGGGCAATTGCAACCTCAGCCCCTGTCACAGCTTATGGCTGGATACCAGACCCGACAGATGATTTCGGCTTTTAGTTGGCAAAAGCCTCACTAATGAAGGATTCCGCAAGCGGAAGCGCTGCTGGGTTATGCTGGCGCATCAACTCAAGAACCTCATCTGCAAAGGGACGGTCTTTCAGCAAACCGGCAGTTTGAATGCCCAGCCTGAGCGCCTGTGCATTCGCCGGATCCAGCTCAAGATAACGCTTCAAAACAGGACGCCCCTGTTCGGGCCGCCTGTCCAGATGATAGGTGACAGCCAGCGACATCAGCGTGTTCGGGCTGTTTGGATCAGCGGTCTGGCTGAGCAGTAAAAACTGTTCAGATTCAACAAACATCCACCATTTTCCAAATAGCTGGCCAGCCTGATCATAGAGCTGTTTATTATTCGCTTTCCTGCAGTTGTCAGTTATCTTGCGGATCAAAGGAAGCGGCGGATTCCGCGGAATTTCAGCTGCAAAATATAAAGTGTCCGCACAAATACGAAGCGCCTTCCCCTGATCGAAAAAAGCGGTTTCATGCTGAGATCCCGAGCGTGAAAGAAGTACATTTATATGCTCAGCCGGAATCACCTCGCTCAGCTTGCCGTCTCCTGACGCCAGAATGCCAACCAAACGGCCATCCGCATCAACAACCGCACCGCCACTATTGCCAGGCAAAGCTCTGGCATCTGTGTGAATGCGGGCCTGAGGAAAGGATGCACTATCGGGATAATGCGCAAATTCAGCAGGTTTATACACACGGGCTGCGTTTCGGCCCTGATCGAACCCAACCACATAGAGCTGTTGTGGTGAGATTGTGGCCACTTCAACTCTGGCGGGGAGTACAGCTTCACTATCCTGCAGTCTGAGCACAACAAGGTCTGCAGCAAAATCATGTGGAATCGGCACCGCTGGCCTGAGGGCAGCTTTGTGATTTCGTGTCAGAACTTGTTGGTGGTCTTCAGCCACATGACGGTTTGTGACGATAAAATCAGGGCTGATCTGAACACCAGAGGCAATCATGTTCGGAGTTTTAATGCCGACAATTTTCGACTTCCAGGCACAGACAGGCGCTGGCGCTGAACAGTCAGCATAAGCCGTGCTGATACCGTGACTTGCCAGCCATAAAAAAAGAAATCCCTTCAACCAGATGGAGGATAGGTTTGTTCGTTTCACGCCTTTACACCCCCTGCCTTTCGCAAAATATAATGGGCGTTAAGGATGAATTTGACATCAAGAAAGTGTCAATAGATATTTGAACACCAGACTGGAAAATCTTGTTAGCACCGGTGTTGTGTGCTTTACTTCTGGGCTGTTTAACTCTTTTTTTTTTCGATGCGCGAAAGAACGGGGCGATTACACATTATTAATAGGCGATCCGTCCTATTCAAGCTGGTCACTGCGCGGCTGGCTGGCGTTCAGCTTAGCAAATATCCCTGTAAATCTTCAGATCACACGGTTTTATGAACCAGGTTTTGCCCAAGATTTAAAGCCGTTTTATCCTGCGAAGACAGTACCTGCTATTCTGCATACGGATGGTTCTGTATGGACAGACAGTCTGGCGATTATTGAAGAGCTGGCCTCAAGACACCCGCAATCAGGACTGCTGCCAGATAACCCTGCCGAACGCGCAGCGGCCCGCTCACTCATGGCCGAAATGCATTCAGGCTTTTTGGCCCTGCGGTCTGACTGCCCAATGAACACCAGAACAGCCTACACACAAACGCCTGTTTCTGCTGCGGTGAAGGTAGATTTAGACCGGCTGGAGAGTCTGTGGTCAAAACGCTCAGGCACTTGGTTGTTTGGCGCGTATAGTGCCGTTGATGCCTATTTCGCACCTGTGGCAGCGCGGATTGCAGGCTATAGCCTGCCTGTTTCAGAGCAGGCACAAACCTATGTTGATGCCCATCCTCGTTCGACCAATTTCCGCCAATTTCGCGCACTTGGCCTGAGCTTTGATGAACAAAGCACATACCGCCGCGACTATCACGAAAAGCCCTGGCCTGGCCCCGCCCTTTTGGACGCACAAGCCACCAGCCGGACAGACAGCGTCAACAAGGCGTGCCCCTATTCAGGCAAGGCTGTGCATGATTTTCTGGAATTCAAAGGCAAAGTTTACGGGTTCGGCAACCCCAGATGCCGTGACAAAACCGTCATCGACCCTGAAGCCTGGCCCGCCTTCATGGCGTTGGCCACCTGAGGAAGCCTTCAGAATTTTTGCTTCAGAACAGCCCCGGCTTTCAGGCCTGCACACATAATCAGAACGAAGATAATCATATCAACAGGATTCAGAAGCAGGCTGGACACCACCGGGCCTGGGCATAAGCCAGCCAAGCCCCAGCCAACACCAAACAGCGCACTGCCCATAAGAAGAGAGCGGTCAATGTGAACAGTTTCCGGAAGTTTGAAAGAGGATGCAAACAAGGGCTTTCCGCCTCTGACAAACAAAAAATATCCCATAGCGTTCACCGCGATACCACCTGCCATCACAAAGGCAAGTGAGGGATCCCAGAGGCCAAAAATATCCAGAAAGCCCGTGACTTTAGACGGATTGAGCATACCTGCCAGAGCCAAGCCAACACCAAACACAAGACCGGAGAAAAGAGCAACCAGTAAAGAACGTCCCATTACACAGCCCCTGTCAACCAATCACATGCCGCAGCACAAATACAGTGATTACAGCTGTAGCCATAAAGGTACATACCGCCGCCAAAGACCGCAAAGACAGACGGGACAAACCACAAATACCATGTCCGGATGTACAACCAGAACCAATTGCCGTTCCCAGACCAACCAGAAATGCCGCACCAAAAAGCAATGAGCCGCTCGCCACCGGCTGTATATCAATCTCAAACAAACCCGTCTGAAGCAGCAGCAAAGGTGCAGCCACAGCCCCTACCAGAAACGCCAGCCGCCAGCCTTTTGTATCTGATGAGCCCAGAAGACCGCCCAGAATGCCGCTTACGCCCATCACGCGCCCGTTTGCCACCATCAGCAATAAGGCCGCCGCGCCAATGAGCATCCCCCCTGTGAGCGACAAAATGGGGGTGAATTCAGCCCAGTTAATCTGCATGGTTTATCCTTTCAAACCTGACACAGGAACTTTCAGATAGACTTCGCCATTATCCTCGCCTGGCGGCAAATGACCAGCACGCATATTTACCTGAATAGACGGCATAATCAATCTGGGCATGGACAGGCTGGCGTCACGCGCTTCACGCATATCGACAAATTCATCTTCACTGATGCCACCGCCAATATGAATGTTTTTTTGTTTCTGTTCTGCTACGGTTGTCTGCCACGCCACCTCACGACCACCAGGCATGTAATCATGGCAAACAAACAGACGCGTATCATCAGGCAAGGCTAATATTTTCTGGATGGACTGGTACAGCGTGCGCGCATCTCCGCCAGGGAAGTCAGCCCGAGCGGTCCCGCCATCAGGCATGAACAATGTATCGCCGACAAAGACCGCATCTGCAATAACATGAGCCATGCACGCAGGTGTGTGACCCGGCGTATGGATGGCCTGGCCGGTGAACTGGCCGATGGAATAGGTGTCACCATCTTTAAGGAGCCTATCAAACTGACTGCCATCTCGCTCAAACTCGGTGCCCGCATTAAACACTTTACCGAAAATTTTCTGAACAGCGGTGATTTGCTCTGAGATGATTATTTCGCCGCCCAGTTTTTCTTGCAAATAAGGCGCGGCAGAAAGATGGTCAGCATGAACATGAGTTTCAATATGTAACAGAACAGTCAGATGATGTTCCTGAACATAAGCGATAATGTCATCTGCAAGCGCATAACCAATGGTGCCGGAGGCGTAATCAAAATCAAGCACAGAATCAATGACAGCACAGTCTTTGTTAAGCTGGTCATGCACGACATAGCTGATGGTCCCGCTGTCTCGATCAAAAAATCCCTTCACTTCAGGGCCTGAAGATAATGTCATGTCATGTCTTCCTGAATCTCAGCCGAGCTTGGGTCTACTTCTTAACAATGATTAATCAGGCCCAGCTCTGTCAAGAAACATGCCATCTCAAGGCTGCAGTCAGAACTGTTCAGAGACCACTCAAATTTCCCGCCCTGCCTTAAACTCCCGCCATTTCAAGAGCAGATTGGCTCCAATTGTCGCAACAGGCTGAGGCGGCAGTTTCTGGGGTGGGGCATAAGACAATAAATCTGTAACAATTTCGGAATTCGACCTGGTCGCCAATTCCACTGCCCCGATACCTGACAAGGTACCCTTTGCTGTGCCTAATCCGTTCTGACAGCATGCTGAATATAAAGACAGGGCAACCTCACCAAAAGCTGGTGATGAATTTCGAGACAGACACAAACGGCCAGACCACCGGTAAGCCATTTTCACATCTGCCAGCATGGGGAAACGGCGCTGAAAGGCTTTGTCTTGGTCCCGACCAAACGCATCTATTTGTCTATCTGATGTCGTCATTGACGGGTTGTACGTCCATCGGTTTCGGATGACCAGCCTGTTGCCGCCATACCCGTCATGCCGACGAATGGTTGACCCCATGGGATCAGACGGGGTGATGCCCCAATTTTCCTCTCCGCCCAGACGGCGACTCTGCTCATCGCTCAAAGGCTCTGTCATAGAGGCATAGGTAAATACATGCATCAAGCGGCCCTTGAAAAACCCAAAACTTTCTGCATGCCCATTTACCGCCAGGATAATGTTTTTCGCTGCTATCCGGGCAGAAGGTGTGTGGACAAGCCAACTGTCCTTTTGTTGTTCAAATGATATCGCCGGACTGTTTTCAAAAATCTGCACCGGTGCTTTTTCTTTGGTGGCGATGCCGTCTGCCAGAGAGCGAATATAAAGAGCAGGCTGCAGCATCACCGCGCCCGGCAGAAACAGTCCTGATTTGTAATAAGCTGAGCCTGTGATCTGTTTCATATCGCCAGACGACAGGGCTTCAAAGGGCTCCCCCAGCGTATCCAGATGGCGGGCATAGTCAGCATTATGTGCCTCACCGCGGGCATTCACAGCCCCATTAATACGGCCTATTGAACGGACCGCTTCTGCGGGCATCTCATACTGATCAAAGCAGGAACGGACAAAGGCCTGTGCATGGCGGTTCAGCGTGATTTGTTTGCGATCAACCTCTTGTGAGGCAGCATAGCCATCCGCACCCAATTCATGCGGTAAATCAATCATAAATCCAGAATTGCGGCCAGCCGGCCCTGACGCAATTTTGGCGGCTTCCAACAGGACAATCTTATCACCGCCGCGCAGTTCCAGAAGACGTTTGGCCGCGGTCAGGCCAGCAAATCCGCCACCAATAACCAGCCAGTCTGTGCTGAAACGTCCATCTGCCTGAGGATAGGTGCGGCCAGTTCCCAGAATTTCATCCCAGGCGGCAGGACCAGGATCAACAGGGAGCCGGGCAACCGTTCGGGACAAAGCCATCAGATTTGATCCGGTGCGTTATCCGCCAGATCAAGCCATATGGTCTTGGTTTCGGTGAACTGATCATGGGCCGCCAGCCCGTTATCACGCCCACCAAAACCGGATTGCTTATAGCCGCCAAAGGGAGTTGTTATATCCCCTTCCCCATAGCTGTTGACGGTGACTGTACCTGCCTTTATCGCGCGGGCCGCCCGCACAGCCTTTTTCAGATTGGCTGAAAACACGGCGGCACTCAGGCCATAGGGCGTATCATTGGCTAATTGAATGGCTTCATCCAGCGACTTTACCGTATGCACCACCAGAACCGGGCCAAAAATCTCTTCAGCTGCCAGCAGAGAGCCTGTTTGCGGAACCTCCAAAATCACCGGACAGATTGGCCCCTCTAAAGACCCGGCCAGAACGTCAAGTTTCTGGGCCTTGGCCTGATCCAGATAGCTTTGAATTTTTGCCCCATGTGCTGCATCCACAGGCACGCCTAACCTGTTTGACGGGTTCAGAGGCTCACCCTGACGCCAGTCCTTGATATGGGCATTGAACCTCTCAACAAGCTTATCTTTTATAGCTTCATGAACAATCAGCCGAGAGATCGCCGAACAATTCTGCCCCAGATTCCAAAATGCGCCCGTGACGATATGCTGGGCAACAGACTCCAGATCCTCTGCATCATCCAGAACAATCGCCGGATTCTTGCCGCCACATTCCAGCGTTACCTTTTTCAGATTGGACTGGGCAGCATAGCTTAAAAACAGCTTTCCGGTCTGTGTTGAGCCTGTAAAGCTGACCATATCCACATCCTCATGGCAGCCCAGAGCCTGACCAGTGGTTGGCCCATCACCAACCAGAACCTGGAAAACGCCTCTGGGCAGACCAGCTTCAACAGCAAGACGAGCAAGATAGAGGGCTGAAAGAGGTGTTTGTTCTGCCGGTTTGACAAGCACGCTGTTTCCGGCGGCAAGGGCCGGGCCCAGCTTCCAGGCCAGCATCAATAACGGAAAATTCCAGGGCAGCACACAACCGACCACACCCACAGCCTCCCGCACAATCACCGCCAGCGCATCCTCACCTGACGGGGCCACATCATCATAGATCTTATCAATAGCCTCAGCGTGCCATAAAAGGGTGTTGATGCTCTCCGGGATATCAATCTGGGCACAATCAGAAATCGGCTTGCCTGAATCTAAAGATTCAATCACCGCCAATTCATGATGATTGCGTTGCATCAATTTTGCCAATTTTATCAGAACCTGCTTGCGCGTTGCCGGATGGGCCTTTGACCAGTCACCATTGTCAAACACTTCGCGGGCCTTTGACACGGCGAAATCCACATCCTTATCATTTGCCATGCTGATGGTACATAACAGCTCACCAGATGCCGGATTGTGAACCGGCAATGCCGGACCGGAACAGGTGTGATAACTGCCCTCAATATGACAAGCGTCAGGCAGGTCAATCTGTTTTGCCAATGCTGTGTAATCATCAAAGCTGAGCATATCTGCCATCATCAGGCTCCTTCTGCAGACGCTGGTTCAGCCTGCTTGTCATCCAGAATATGGGAAATGGTTGCGTTCATCCGATCTATCACCTGATCAAGTGTTCGTTTTTCATCTTTGTTCAGCGGTTTCAGGGGCGGTCGGGGCACACCGGCAGGCAGCCCCATGCGCTCTGCCCCATATTTCACTGATTGAATGAATTTCCCGCCCTGCTCCAGAACCTGCATCAGCGGCAGCATTGCGCTCATAATACGCCGGCCAGTGGCAAAATCACCATCCACGACACATGACCTCCATAGGGCGAGATGTGCTGACGGCGCAAAATTAGAGGCCGCACAAACCCAGGACCGCGCCCCCCAGGCAAAAAATTCAAGGGCCTGATCATCCATGCCGCAAGACAGGCTGATATGCGGATACCGGCGGGCCAGCAGATGTAATCTGTTGATATCGCCTGAACTTTCTTTAATAGCCTTGAAATTTGATGACTGGCCCACCCGGTCCAGAAACTCTTCATCCATTTCTGCCGCCATCCGGCCAGGATAGTTATATAACATCACCGGCAAGCCAGCTGCCCGCTCAATCGCCAGCGCGTTCAGCGCGTTTTCGCGGCCAGTTGGAGCGGCATAGGGCGGCGTGGTGACAAGAATCGCATCTGCCCCGGCTGATTTCGCCACTCCGGCCAGATGGACAGATTCCTCAGGCCGGATGCTGCCTGTTCCGCCAATAACCGCCACACGGCCAGCAACAATTTCAGTGCCCAGAGCCAGCATGCGCTCGCGCTCAACCATTGACTGCGCATAATACTCCCCTGTTGTGCCTGCGATCACAATGCCATGCACACCAGAGGAAATAAGATGTTCAATCACGGTTGCGAAACCGGCCTCATCAATGCTGAAGTCTGGATTGTGAGGCGTGATGACCGGTGTATAAATGCCGTAAAAATCCATCTTTAATCCTGTCGTCCAAATCCGTTTCGTCTATCCGGCTCGCTACCCTGTCATCAGGCTGTCAAGGGCCAGCGGGTCTGGATGGATATAAGTTTCAATATCTGCTCTAGACAATTCCCAATGCTGAAGCGTCAGTTGCACCGCAAGCTCTTCATCACCTGCAGCAAAGGCCGCGATCATCTCATCATGATGCCGGCAGGCCTCAGCAATCTTGTCAGGGGTGTGGGCTGAGGCTTGTTTATCTGCCCGCCAGAAGGTCTGGCCAATGCGGGCATGGTCAATCAACAGGCGTTGCAGACTGGGCTGCAGATAAGGATTATCTGCCATCTCGCCAATCTGATAGTGAAATTGGTCATTATAATAGACCAACTGCTCTACCGAACCCGAGGCAACTGCCTTTTTGAATGCATTTTGAATCTCAGTCAGCCTGTCCAGCTGTTCCGGTTGTGCGTTCTGTGCAGCCAGACGTGAAATGGCTGCATAAATCATCGGGGCGGTCAAAAAGAACTGACGCATGGACCTGAGATCCATAGGCGCCACAATCACACCGCGATTTTCACGCACCTGCACAAACCCCTCACCGTCAAGCCGGCGCAAAATTTCACGCATGGGTGTTCTGGATATATCAAATTCAGCACAGAGAGCAGCCTCATCCAGCATCGCACCAGGGGCAAGCTCAAGCGTGATGATTTGCCTTCGTAAATGCGTTAAAATGGACTCTTTTGAGGCTGGCATAACACCCCCATGCCGGTCAGTGTGTTCGTGATTACAACACTAAGCATAAAAGTGATTTACTTTGTATACAATATGTATTTTAAACAAGAGAACGGGCAGAACTTTTTTAAAGATATCTGGTTGAAGGATAAAGCAGATGAGCGAAGCATCTATGAATGCGCGGCGCGGCGGACGCAGTGAAAGACGGGCAGCCCGAACCAAACCTGATCATACTATGCTGCCTCATCTGGCTGGCAGGCTGCCTCTGACTGAACCGATGAGCCAGGACCAAATAGAGATGATTGACAAGGCATCTCTTGATATTCTGGAAGATGTCGGGGTTGTGTTCAGAGATGATATTGCGCTTGAGGACTGGAAGCGTATAGGCGCAGATGTGAGAGGTGAGAGAGTGCATCTGGACAGGGCTTTGGTAAAGGATCTGATCAGCACGATCCCAGCAGACATCACCTTACATGCGCGCAACCCGGAAAAGACGGTCTGTTTAGGTGGCCGAAATTCCATTTTTGTGCCAATGACAGGCGCACCTTATTTACGTGATCTGGATGATGTGCGGCGCGCCCCGACCCTGGATGATCTGGCCACATTCCACAAATTATCTCATATGTTACCGGCCCTGCATTCTTCAGCTCATCACATCGTCGAGCCGATGGACCATCCTGTCTCTCACCGCCATCTGCGCATCACTTATTCGTCTATCCTTCATTCAGACAAAACCTTTATGGGCATGACCACCTCTGGCAAAAATGCCGAAGATGTTCTGGATATGTGTGCGATATTATTTGGTGATGACTATCTGGAGACACATCCGGTCGTTGTCGGCAACTGTAACGGCAACAGTCCTCTTATATGGGATGAGACAATGCTGTCTGCCATGCGGGCCTTTAACCGCCGAAATCAACCGGTTTTATGTTCCCCATTTGTGTTAGGCGGGGCCAATACGCCGGCCTCTACCGTGCCGACTGTTGCCCAGCTGAACGCAGAGGCTTTGTCTGCACTTGCCTATACTCAAGTTGTGCGGCGGGGCTGTCCGGCTATTTATGGTCATTATCTGTCAACAGTGTCAATGCAGTCAGGCGCGCCAATGGCCGGCACACCTGAGATCAGCCTGATGAATTTCATGATTGGCCAGATGGCCCGGCATTATAACATCCCCTGGCGGACATCCAACACGCTAGGCGGGGCAAAAACACTGGATGCGCAGGCAGGATATGAATCAGCCACAACATTGATGGCGGTCTTGCTGTCCGGGGCCAATTACATCTGGCATTCTGCAGGCTGGAACGAAGCTGGGATGCATTGTTCGATTGCTAAATTCATTGTCGATGCAGAACAATGCGCAATGGGCTACCGTATGGCTGAAGGGCTGAAATGGGATGATTTTGATGAAGCTCTGGCGGCGGTCCGCGATATTGGCCCGGGCGGACATTATCTGGGGCATTCGCACACGCAAGAGCGTTTCAAAGATGCTTTTTTCATGCCTAAGCTGTTTGATAACAACGCGTTTGAACAATGGGTTGTTGATGGCGAGCAGGACACCACGGCCCGCGCCCTGAACACTGCTAAATCCATGTTGCAAGACTATCAACAGCCAGACCTTGACCCGGGCATTAATGAAGCCTTGTTGGAGTATATCGCCCGGCGTGAACGTGAAATTCCGGCTATGGACGCGCTGAATCAGGACAGCTAGACTGAAGGCTCAAATCACCTTGCTGGCAATTACAATTGAGTGAGCACAAAGATGGCCTTTGCCCGACCACACACCCTGCCCCAGATTATGGTTGCTCCTAACGGGGCCCGCCGGACAACATCAGATCATCCGGCCATACCGGTGACGATAGACCAAATCGTCAGCACGGCTAAGGCCTGCCACGCTGTTGGTGCCGGGGCCATGCATTTTCATGTCCGTGATGCTGACCAGCAGCATATGCTTGATGCGGGCTTATATAAAGAAGCACTGGCTGAATTGGGTACAGCGGTACCAAATATGCATCTTCAGATCACGACTGAATGTGTCGGCCGTTACAGCCCTGAGGATATGCGCGCACTTGCTTATGAGGTCAGGCCGCCAGGGATTTCAATTGGCATTATTGAGCTGATACCTGACGGCCAGCCTACAAAAGAAGATATCCGCCTTTATAAAACCTTGCATGAGGCTGGAACGCGCATTCAGCATATCTGCTATTTTCCCGAACATCTGGATATTGTTCGCCAGCTTGTCGACAAGGCTGGGCTGCCAGAAGAGGATATATGGTGCTTGTTCACCATTGGCCATTATTCCGGGCGTGTCAGTCACCCAGAGATGGTCAACATTTTTCTGGATAAGCTGGACCAGCTGAGCCTGTCTCCTGACTGGGCAATATGCGCCTTTGCTGAACGGGAACAAATCTGTCTTGAACAGGCGGTATCTCTTGGCGGAAAGGTACGGGTCGGCTTTGAAAATTCATTATTCATGCCTGACGGGTCAATTGCTGAAGACAATGCCGCCAGAGTGGCCGCCGCGCGCACTTTGTTTGCGTCAGCGCCCTGATGAGCAGAATGCCCCTGTGCAGAGACCATTATCATGTTAGGTAAACTTATCATTTTATGTGCTGTTCTGGTGGCAATGTGGGCCGGGATCAGCCGGATGGGCAGAGCCCTCGGCATCGGGCCGTTCAGCCGGGCAAAAAAAAACAAACCCAAGCCCAAACCTTTATTCACTTTTGCTGGCTTTGCGGTGACGCGGTTTGAAGCTATCATGTCCGGTTTATTTGCGCTTTACCTGCTCTGGGGCCTGACACAAATTTTGTAAATATCTGCCCATCATCTACCGCATCTGAACAGGAAGAGGAAAGCAATGACGCAGTTTAACTGGCTCGAGTGGGCGGTGATCATTCTGGGAATAAGTGTCTTTATCTTAGGCAGTTTTCTGATGCAGGTTCTGAACGAGACTCAACGGCAACGGCAATCTGTTGACACACATTCACATCAGATCAAGAGGCTGACAGGGCTTGTAAGAGATTTAGAAGTCAAAAACAGAGAGCTTCGCGAGCAGGTTTCAGACAACACTGATGAGGCTGATGACGCTTCTGATGATGACAGCGAAAACACCCCCTCAACTGTTGATGAACTGCTTGATGAGACGGCGAAGTCCTAGCTTGCTCGTTCAGCATCGCAAATATCTGCTCATCAGTTACGTAACCCAATTGCGGCGATCCAGTCACTTGCAGAAGTTGCCCAGGATGCGCCAAATCTGGCTGAGGCAAAGCAGCGAAATCACGAGCTGGTTGACGCCAGCCGGTCCTTGGCCAGACTTACAGAACAGTTGTTATCTTATGAACGGCTCCGGAACAGGCCGGCACGTAAACAGGCCCATCCCTTTGATCCCTTTGTTGCAGACATCTTATCGGCTGTTGCGAATAAGGTGGTTGATGCAGATGTTGAGCTGTCTTTTTCCGGTAAATGCGGCAATGCTGTTGTGAAGATTGATGCCATGCTGGTTGAACAGGCCCTTCTGAATATAATCGATAATGCTCTGGTCCATGGCGGCGATGATCTGAAGACCATAACTGTAACCACCAGAAAGGACTGTAAACATATTTATTTGTCTGTCTGTAATGACGGTACAGCCATACCGGCCTCCTCGCGCCGGCATCTGTTTGAACGGTTTGAGCAGGGTCAGTCCTCGGCTGGTCGCAGCCGCACAGGTACAGGACTTGGCCTGGCGATCGTAAAGGAAATCTGCACCCTGCATCAGGCCGATATCTCTTTAACCTCTGGCCAAGCCAGAACCTGCTTTAAATTCCGGTTTAAACGTTAAATGAAGGTAACCCGAATATGGTATCAAACATCAAAGACAAA
>PBLR01000032.1 GCA_002722385.1 SAR116 cluster bacterium
CCCCTACACCCCCAGTATAGTGCGCTACCAGGCTGCGCTACACTCCGACACGGACGTGAGTATACATCAACGTAAAACAGAGATGCAAGCGCAACAGCCGATAATAACGAACTGGCCCTGGCCTAATGATCAAGCTGGCTGAGCAAGCTGTTCATTCTGTCTTGAGCCTGTTTGAGAAGAGCTTCTGCCTGATCAAGATTGGCGCTGGCAGCAGGGCTGTCAGTTGGTTGTGCCGGGTTTGCGGGTGTTGCGGCCTGAACAGCTGCTTGTTGGGCCGGACTGCGCTTCTTCAGCGAATTCTGTGCCCCTTTGATGGTATAGCCTTCATCATACAGCAGGGTTTTAATGGTCTGCAGAAGCTCAATATCTTCACCTCTGTAATACCGGCGCCCGCCACTGCGCTTCATTGGTTTCAGGGCTGTGAATTTGCTTTCCCAAAACCGCAAGACATGCGCAGGCACATCAAGCTGTGCTGAAACTTCTGATATGGTTTGATAGGCCCCAGGTGCTTTTTGAACCATCAGCCCGCGTTAATTCTCTTCTTCATCAGATTTGAAGGACGGAAAGACAGCACACGGCGCGGCGTGATGACAGCTTCAACCCCGGTCTTTGGATTCCGGCCGAGCCTTTCATTCTTCGAATGGACTGAAAATGTGCCGAAAGATGACAGTTTCACAGATTCACCAGTGACAAGGCATTCTGTCACCTCATCCAGCACACCACTGACCAGTTGTGAGCATTCATTATATGAAAGCCCAATCTGCTGATGCACGGCATTTGCCAGGTCGCTGCGTGTAATTGTCTTACCCATGTCAAAAGCCTATCACTGGTGATTAAGCCGGTCAATCCGTACAATACCCATTTTTCACTTCAAATGAGGCAGAAAAGATACTGATTTAGCTGTTCTTTTTTGATGGACGCCCAAACCGCACCAGTGACGCCCCCCACGATAATCCGCCGCCGATCGCTTCAAACGCCAATAAATGCCCAGCTTTTACCCGCCCATCCTGAACCGCTTCTGTCAGCGCAAGCGGGATAGAGGCGGCTGATGTATTGGCATGTTTTGCCACACATCTGACAACACGTTCAGCAGGCAGGCCCAGCTTGCGCTGCATGCCGTCAATGATCCGGATATTCGCCTGATGCGGAATCAGCCAGTCAATATCCTCTGGGTGGTGCCCGGCCTTATCAATTGCCTCATTCATGGCGCTGGCCAGCTTTTCAACCGCATGTTTAAACACATCTTGGCCCTTCATCTTGACATGGCCAACTGTTCCGGTGGCTGATGGGCCGCCATCAACATACAGAATATCGCGGTAACGCCCGTCTGTATGCAACACTGACGACAGCACACCCCAATCTTCTGGGGCATCATCTGCCGCCTCAAGAACCACAGCCCCTGCCCCGTCACCAAACAGCACACAAGTGGTCCGGTCTTCCCAGTTCAGCAATTTGGTAAAGCTCTCCGCACCGATCACCAATGCCCGGCGCCCCTGGCCAGAGCGGATCAGGGATTCGCCCACACCCAAAGCATAGACAAAACCAGCACATACAGCCTGTACATCAAACGCAAATCCCTGATACGCCTCCAGCTTATGCTGAACAACAGAGGCTGTTGACGGGAAGGTATCATCAGGCGTGGTTGTCGCGACAATGATGATATCGATATCAGCAGCAGATAACCCGGCGTTGGCAAGGGCGGCCTGTGCGGCATGAGTGGCCAGATCAGATGTTTTTTCATCCTCAGCCACAATATGACGCTGGCTGATGCCGGTCCGCTGTTTGATCCAGCCGTCATCAGTGTCAACAAATTCTGACAATTCGTCATTACTAACCACACGGGCGGGCAGATAAGACCCGGCCCCGACCATGAGAACAGACTGTTTACCCATCTTTGTCATTCGTTCCTGTCTGTAAAATCTCTTTTGCCTTCTGGACGGCTTCTTTCACCTCGGGAATAAATCCCTGCTGCAACATATGCACACTCACCCCGATGGCATTGGCATAGCCGATGGCATCAGTACCGCCATGTGACTTTACCGAAATACCGTTCAGCCCTAAAAACACCGCCCCGTTATAGCGCCGCGGGTCCAGTTTTTGCCGAAACCCGCGCAAACCTGAACGCGCCAGTATAAATCCCAGCTTCGACAACGCACTGCTCGAAAAAGCATCTTTCAGGCCGGTCTGGACCAAATCCGCTACGCCTTCTGCTGTTTTCAGGGCGATATTGCCGGTAAACCCGTCCGTAACCACCACATCAACCGTACCAGCGGCGATGTCAGAGCCTTCAACAAAACCGCGATAATTCAGATTCAGCGCATCAGTGCTGAGCACCGCTGCCGCCTCACGCAGATAATCAAAGCCTTTCTGATCTTCCTCACCCACATTTAACAGCCCGACACTTGGTGAGGACACACCATGAATATCACGATAGAAGGCCCGGCCCATAATCGCAAATTGTATCAGATTTTCAGCATCACATTCAATGTTTGCGCCAAGGTCAAGAACACAAGACTGGCCTTGTGTATTCGGGAAGAACCCGGCAATTGCTGGCCGTGTCACCCCTTCAATCATCCTTAGCTGCAGCTTTGACATCGCCATCAAAGCCCCTGTATTTCCTGCAGAAACGATAGCATCAGCTTCACCGTTAGCGACCAGCTCAATCGCTTTCCACATAGAAGTTTGCTTGCCCGCCCGCAGGGCCTGTGACGGCTTTGCTTCTGCTGCCACCTCTTCTTCGGTATGCAGGATATCAGCTGAGCGCAGATAGTCGCTTCGCTCCAAAAGAGGGCGCACGCGCCGCTCGTCCCCCACAAAAACAAGCGAAATACCAGGATGAGCAGCCAAGGCCTTATCTGCCCCTTGAACAACAATGTCCGGGGCGTTATCGCCTCCCATCGCGTCCAGTGATATGCGTGGCGGCCTAGTCATCCACAAAACTCCCTTGCTGTAAGCAGCTTGAGCATAAATCTTAATTTTATTTTTTCAATTCAGAAAGCTTAGCGAACGGATGATTTTCTGGCTCAGCCGCCTCCGGCTCTTCAAGAACCGGCACATCTGCTGCCCGGGGCCAAGCCGGTGCGCACACGCCAATCCATTGAGACAGGCTTTCGCCGACAGGAATGTCACCGTCAACAAGCAGGTCAACATCAACATCCATAGCATCCACTTCGGTCTGGTCAGCAAAGGCGCGGACAAACCGTTCTTCAAGCTCTATCACCAAAGGGCTGACAACAGGCTGACCAGAGACCACACAAGCCTGCGTCACCTGCCCTTCAAGACGGCCTTTTATCGCCCAGCACCCTTCAGCAAGCTGCAGCAGAACCAGCTTGCCCTCAAGCCCGTTAAGATCAAGAAAGGAAAATCGTTCACACAGACCGTGCCGCTCAGCCTCATCAAAACACACCTCAAGCTGAACCGGCTGGCCTGCAGCAACGGTTTGTGCAGGCACCCTCAAATCAAGATGAACACGTTCAGCCATCAGCTTGTCCGTTCAGCGCCAGCACAGCAACAAAATCCACCTCGCCATCCTGCAGTGACGCATCAGACAGGCGGGCCAGCTGCTGGTGTTTGTCTATCATATAAGCCGCCATACGCTCATCAGCCGCACAGCTGGTCTCAGCCCGCCTCAGATTCCGGGCAACAGCCAAACAGAGGGCATCGGCATCACTCTCTGCCAGAGCCTCATCATAAGCAGTCAGACGTCCCATGAAAGCCTCAGACATTTTGCGCACGCGCTTGCCCACCCCCAAATCGCCCACACCCATTTCCCGTAAGGTAAAATCCATATCCGCAAAGAACCGGTCAAACAGGCCTTGATTAAGCGGCTTCTGGATCTCCTCTGGCAGTTGGCGCAGGCGTAACATCACCAGGCTGATATGAAGACACAGCATATCAAAGCGGCTATCAAGATTGTCCGGAATTTCAAATTCGATATACAGATCAGGCTGGCGGCTGGCGGCCAGAACTGACTGGTAAATACGCTCTGCCGGCAGGCTCTCTTGTTTGCGCTGCGGCGTGCTGAGAACGTTAATGAAACGGGAAATTAAGGACACCTCACCGACCCCCTTTTTTTTTGCTCATGCTGCGGCCGTTGACTGCAGATCGTCAGTGTGCGGTTGTTATACGTCATTTCTGTTGGCCCCGTCTATTCTTGTCTTCGCTTTACAGGATGACGCCTTTGTCTTATTGATGAAATGCTGATCATAAATGAAAATTTTCCGCAACCAAGAGAACAACCCACGAGAGTCAAGATGAGCCTGATGCGATTTCTGATGAAACCAGTCATTATCCTGTTTCTGGCCACAATGTTGACCGCCTGCGAATCTACCGTGACCACACATGGTCGCCTGGTTGAACAGGCAGATCTGAACAAGCTGGAGCTGGGCAAAACAACACGGGCAGAAGCCCTGGCCATCTTGGGCAAGCCCAGCTTTGAAGGGGCGTTCCAGCCAGGCCGGCTATATTACAATAACCAGAAGATGGAACAAAAGGTTGCCGGGGAAACATCAACAATTGATCGCCAACTTTTCGTGCTCACCTTTAATCCAAACAACACTCTTCAACAGGTTGTAATACGTGACAAAAATACTGATCAAGAAATCGTGAAGCTGGAGGCGAAAACACCAACACCAGGCGACACCCTGACCTTGATTGATCAGATTTTCACCAACCTCAGACGAGGCAGCACCGCTCAGTAAGGCTCAACCTTTGCTGACATCGGCTGACATTTCGACAACTCTGAACTGGCGCGCCAGACGGTCCAGAACGGCATTTACAAAAGCAACATCTGCCTGAAACGCATCCGCCAGACTGGCATATTCAGACAGGACCGCACGTGCCGGGATATGCGGCATGCTGTCTAGTTCAAACACGCCTGCCCGCAGGATGGCCAATTCAGGCCGGGCGAGACGTGACATGGTCCAGCCATCTGACAGCGCCTCAGCGATAATTCTGTCCAGCTCAGCCTTTCGGCTGTCCACCCCTGAGACCAGGGCCTGAAAATGGTCCTCATCCATTTTCTTCACCCGCAGCTGGCGCGCAATATCTCCGGCATAAACATCCAAAAACGCCGGCACAGCCTCAAGCAGAGATTGGCTTGTCAGATCTGTGCTGTACCCAAGCTGGACAGAGGCAAGACGCGCCGCGGCCCGCCTGCGCACAGCCATAGGCCGCAACTTAGCTGTTTTGCTGGTTTCAGAAGCAACTTTCGCGTTTTTTGCAGCAGAAGCGTCGGTCATCAGCCCCTCCTCTTATTCATCTGCGAAATGGGCCACAAATTCTGCCATTTTCAACGCTGCTCTGGCGGCATCACCGCCTTTATCTTTGCGGCTCATATCTGCACGCGCCCAGGCCTGCTCGCTATTCTCAACTGTCAGAATGCCATTGCCAATCGCCAGCCGCCTCTGAACAGATAAATCCATCAGACCGCGTGATGATTCTGTGCAGACTGTCTCATAATGGGTTGTCTCTCCTCTGATCACGCAGCCCAAGGCAATATAGCCATTATACGGGCAAGGCGTTTGTGCAGCCGCCATGGCGATGGCTGCGGGGATCTCAAGAGCACCTGGCACGCTGATTACATCATAACTTGCCCCGGCGTTCTGCAGGGCGGCGACAGCCCCTTGCTGTTGTGCGGCGGCAAGTTCGGTGTAAAAATCTGCCTGCACAATCAGAAAATGGCCGGTTGGCTTTGTCTCAGCAGTCATTATCGTATCTTTCCCTTTAAGCCTTTCACCGAATGGCTTTCCAATCTTTGATGGTGAGTCCATAGCCGTCCAGGCCGATAATCGTTGGTTTTGAATTCGACAGAAGCACCATTTCAGAGACATTCAGATCATTCAAAATCTGCGCACCCACACCATAATCCCGCAATTCCTGGCCACCAGATTTAGAAGCGATGTCCTGACGGGCTGTCAGAATTTCAGACAGGCTGGAAACACTGGATTCACGAAGCACAACAATGACCCCGTTCCCTTGATCTGCGATCATCTGCATTGCCCGCTGCAATTCACCATGATGACGGCTTTTATGCGTTTCCCCCAGCAAATCCACCATCAGATCCAGGCCATGCATCCGCACATAAGTCGGCGTATTCGGGTCAATCTGGCCTTTTAACATCACCAGATGCTCAACCTCTGTTAAATCATTGCGGTAAATCAGCAGCCGCCAGTCACCGCCAAATTCTGTTTCAATAGATGTTTCAGCAACCCGGGTCACCAGAGTTTCATTATGACGCCGCCAGGAGATTAAATCAGCGATTGCGCCAATTTTCAGATTATGTTGCTGGGCAAATTCGATCAGATCAGGTAACCGCGCCATGGTCCCGTCATCTTTCATAATCTCGCAAATCACACCATTTGGCGCACAGCCCGCAGCTCTGGCAATATCCACCACAGCCTCAGTATGGCCGGCCCGAACCAATGTGCCGCCATCCCGAGCCACAAGCGGGAAAATATGTCCAGGGGTAGTAACATCGGCCTGGCGGGCCTGCGGGTTAATAGCGGTCTGGATTGTATGGGCCCGGTCAGCAGCAGAAATGCCTGTGGTGACCCCTTCACGTGCCTCAATCGATACGGTGAACGCGGTTTGATGGCGCGATTCATTGCGCCTGTCCATCATGGCAAGACCCAGCTTTTCTGTTCTCTCGCGCGTTAAAGCAAGACAGATCAGCCCGCGGCCGTGTTTTGCCATGAAATTGATCGCGCTTGCATCTGTATATTCACCAATAATACACAGGTCGCCCTCATTTTCCCGATTCTGATCATCAACCAGAATAAACATCTTCCCTGCTTTGGCGTCAGCAATCACATCTTCAATAGGAGACAGGCCGGACAGAGGTGTATTCGTGCTCACTTATGCTCTCCTGATACTTGCAACAGCCTGGAGACATACCGGGCCAACATATCGATTTCTAAGTTCAGCTTATCTTGTTCACCGCACCGCCCCAGTGTGGTGTTCTGCCAAGTATGATCAATGATGTTCACGCTGAAGTGATTATCGTCAACAGTGTTCACAGTCAATGAAACCCCGTCGAGGGCAACAGAGCCTTTTTCAGCAATATAACCTGCCAGGCTGGAGGGCACCGAAATATCCAATTTGTGAGACCCGGCAACCGGGGTGACTTTATCAATCACAGCCAGCCCGTCAACATGGCCTGACACCACATGGCCGCCCAGCTCATCTCCCATTTTCAGCGCGCGTTCAAGATTGATAGCTGTGCCGACCTGCCAGTGACCAACAGTGGTACAGGACAGCGTTTCTTCTGATACCTCGACAGTGAAACTGTGGGTATCACGCTGGGTTACCGTCAGGCAGACACCTGAACAACAGATAGAGGCCCCCAGATCAATTTTCTCGCAAGCCCATGGCGTATCGATTACGAACCGCCAGTCCTTGTCCTGTTCAACAGAGGCAACCGTGCCTATTGCTGTGACAATTCCGGTAAACATGACTTCACTGTTCCTCTGCCTTAATCAGCTTTTTGCCAGATGGTCAGCTGATCATCACTCAGATGACCTGACTGCACCTTGATATAAGCAGAGTCATCGGGAAAAGCCAGAGCCGAAGCTGTGTTTGCATCATATAACAAGCCTTGAACACCTTGGTTAATTTTTCCCGGTGCGGTCAAGTGAATCAGCCTGTCCAGCAGGCCTGCCTCAAACAGGCTTCTGTTCAGTTTTGTGCCCGCCTCCACCAACAGATTGGACAGGTCATTTTGCTCACACCATTGCAAGGCCTCTGAAAGGTCAAGACCGCCATTGTTACAGCACAGCCTGACAACCTCCACCCCGGCCGCCTGCAAGGCCGCTTGTGCGCTTTTATCAGCCTGCTGTGCACAAAAAGTGATAATCCGCCCTTCAGCAATGGTTCTGACCAGCTGGCTGTGAACCGGCAGACGCAGATCACTGTCCAGCACAAGCCGGACAGGTGTGCGCCCCCTGCCCCCCGGCAAACGGCAGGTCAGGGCCGGATCATCAACCAGTACCGTCTGTATCCCTGTCAGAAGACCATCCACACGTGATCTGAGGTCATGAACATATCGGCGTGACTGCTCATTTGTCAGCCAGGTCTGCTGTCCGGCTTTCGCTGATATAAAGCCATCTGCACTGGTCGCGATTTTTGTGGTCACAAAGGGCCGCCCCCGGCGGCGTGAGGATAAAAACCCGCTTAACCCTGTTTTGTTGATAGCTGCATACAGTCCGCTTTGAACAGTCAACCCGCCCTTGATAAGCCGTTTATGACCTTGTCCGTTCACACGCTCATCCGGGTCTTCTACAGCATAGACAATACGGCCCAGCCCCGCCTGAACCAGAAGGTCCGCACAGGCAGGTCCGCGCCCTTTATGTGCACAAGGCTCTAGCGTGACATAAGCTGTACCGGCTTTCAGATCAGCTGTCTTTCTGGCCTGTTCTGCTTTTAACAATGCCTCAGCTTCAGCATGCGGACGGCCACCTGCCTGAGTAGAGCCAACCGCAATCAGCCGGTTATCTGCAGACACCAGAACACAGCCGACGGCCGGATTCGGCCAGCTGTGCCCCTGTGCCCGGCCGGCATAAAGGCCGGCCAGCCGCATCCATCGTTTATCATGAGAAGAAAAGTCTGAGTCAGCCAGTGGTTTAACGGCGCAATTCATTCACAAAATCTTCAAAATCGCTGGCATCCGCGAAATTCTTATATACAGATGCATAACGAATATAGCCCACCTTATCGAGCCCCAGCAGGGATTTCATCACCAGCGACCCGATATAGTCAGACGATACATCAGCCTCACCAGTTGATTCCAGCTTGCGCACAATATCATTGATGGCAAGAGCAACATCATTTTCATGAACTGAGCGTTTGCGCAACGCGATATTGAAGGACCGCTCCAGCTTTTCGCGGTTAAACGGCACTTTACGCCCGTCACGCTTCAACACCGATATCTCGCGCAGCTGTACACGCTCAAAAGTGGTGAAACGAGCCTCACAGGCCCCGCACTGGCGGCGCCTGCGAATAGATGTGCCATCTTCAGACGGGCGTGAATCTTTAACTTGTGTGTCTTCTGACCTGCATAACGGACACAGCATCGCTCCACAGCCCTCCACATTCTAGTCCATGCCGAAATATAGTATGTGAAGGTGTAATAACACACTATTGGTAGATTGGAAATGCCCTGCACAGCTCACGGACTTTGCCGCGAACCTCTGCCTCAATATCAGAATTATCATTCCGGTTAGAGGCCAGACCATCCAGAACATCACCAATCAGATGGCCGACCTGACGGAACTCATCAGGGCCGAACCCTCTAGTGGTACCCGCAGGTGTGCCCAGCCTGACCCCGGATGTGACCATCGGCTTTTCGGGATCAAACGGCACGCCATTTTTGTTACAGGTGATCCCGGCATTTTCCAGAGATACTTCGGTGATATCCCCGGTCAGCCCCTTTGGCCGCAGGTCAACCAGAACCAGATGCGTGTCTGTCCCCTTGGCCACAAGGTCCAGCCCCCGGTCCAGCAGCACCTCACCCAGAACCCGAGCATTATCCACCACTGTCTGAATATAGGTCTTGAATTCCGGCTTGAGGGCCTCACCGAAAGCCACTGCCTTACCGGCGATAGCATGCATCAACGGCCCGCCCTGCAGCCCGGGGAAAACAGCAGAATTGATCTTTTTACCCAGCGCTTCATCATTTGACAGGATAAGCCCGCCTCTGGCGGCACGCAGTGTCTTATGCGTGGTAGAGGTCACAATATGAGCATGCGGCACAGGGCTGGGGTGAACCCCAGCAGCCACCAGACCAGAGATATGCGCCATATCAACCATCAGATACGCCCCGACAGAATCAGCGATTTCACGGAACGCCGCGAAATCCAGAGTACGCGGATAGGCAGACGCCCCGGCAACAATCATCTTTGGCTTATGTTCTTCAGCCAGTGCGCGGACCTCATCATAATCAATTGTTCCGGTCTCGCGTGAAACGCCATACTGAACCGCATTGAACCATTTCCCAGACAGGTTTGGCCCCGCACCATGTGTCAAATGCCCGCCAGAGGCCAGAGACATGCCCAGAACCGTATCACCTGGCTGCAGCAACGCCAGAAACACAGCCTGATTGGCCTGTGCCCCTGAATGCGGCTGAACATTTACAAATTTACAGCCAAATAACTGTTTGGCCCGGTCAATAGCCAATGTTTCAACAACATCAACATATTCACAGCCCCCATAATAACGGCGGCCTGAATACCCTTCAGCATATTTGTTTGTCAAAATAGAGCCCTGGGCTTCCAGAACAGCGTTTGACACGATATTTTCAGACGCAATCATTTCGATCTGATCTTGCTGACGCACAAGCTCATCGTGCAGCGCTGCCGCGATTTCCGGATCGGTTTGGGATAATGTGTTGCTGAAAAAGCCGTTCATTTGATTCATGGTTTTGTCTTTCTATTCAGATGAAGCAGGTTGTGGAGACGATAATTTATCGACGCGCCGCTGATGCCGGCCGCCTTCGAAATCTGTGGTCAAAAACGCATCAACGCAATCCAGGGCGGTGGCAATGCCGGTCAGGCGTTCACCAAGGGCCAGCACATTTGCATCATTATGCTGCCGGGATAAACGGGCGGCGGTCACATCCGTTACTAGGGCGGCGCGAATATGGGAAAACCGGTTTGCGGCAATCGAAATGCCAATACCTGAGCCGCAGACAAGAATACCTTTCGCCCCCTCATCCTGAAGCATAGCCTCTGCCAGACTGGCCGCAAAATCTGGATAATCAACAGATTCTGAACCGTTTGCGCCCAAATCCTTAACTTCATAACCTGTTTTCGCCAGCTGCTCGCAAATCTGATCTTTCAGAAGGGTTCCGGCGTGATCACTGGCAAGATAAATGCGTTTCATAATGTCTCTTTATATCTTTTTCGTGTTTCCCGTCTCTGCAGAGACAAGGTGAGCGCGAGCTAACGTTATAGCGCGGCGTACAGCTTTTGTCTTTTGGTTTGTCCGGCCTTTTTTATGTTGTGAACGACAACCCCTGTCTTACAGCTTTACCCTGTAAGGTCACGGAAACTGAATATCCCTGACGTAATCACCAGATAAACAACCACAAACAACCCAGCTGAGATCACCGTAGTAGCCACCAGTTTCAACATCATCCGCGGGCGTTCCGGGGCGGAGCTAGCGTGGCCCGTTTCAATCTGTTCAGGGGCCTTTGCGCCAAAGGGAAGAACCATAAACAAAACCCACCACCACAGCAGGATATAAACAACGACAGCTGAGACAATATCCATGATGATTACGCCTGTTGTAATTCGATAAGACTGCCGGTCATATCTTTTGGGTGAATAAACAGAATCGGCTTGCCATGTGCCCCGATTTTAGGCTCAGAACTGCCCAGAATACGCGCCCCACTGGCCAGAAGCTGATCACGTGAGGCAATCAGGTCAGGGACATCAAAACAGATATGATGCATGCCGCCATCAGGATTACGTTCCAGAAATTTAGCAATCGGAGAGCTCTCATCAAGTGGCTCAAGCAGCTCAATTTTGCCGTTTTCAGCTTTTATGAACACCACTGTCACACCATGTTCAGGCAGGGCCTGTGGTGCAGACACCTCAGCCCCGACACGGGCACGCCACTGATCTGCAGCTGCCGCCAGGTCAGGAACCGCAATAGCAATATGATTGATGGTCCCTATCATGCCGGCACCCCGGTAATATCTGTTCTCATCACATGAACATGCACTGTAGGCCGCAATCTGAACTGGCTTTTGGCCATTTGTCTGACTGTTGTTCTGACCAGCTGTTCTATGGCGCTGTCATCTGAATCAGGGCGGGCCTGTTCAGCCACAGCATCTTCAATCGCCAAACTGGTATCAGCAACAAAATCTGCTGTCTGTCCGTCTGTGCATAATCCGGTCTGGCTGACCTGAGGGGCCATTAACAGATCACCTGATGCCGACAATACAACAGTTGCTGTCACCGTCCCGTTCCACAACATCCGGCGGCGTGAGCGCAGGTGATCGGACTGCAGATCAACCACCTCGCCGCCTTCATGCGTCAACAGGCCAACCGGGGCATGGCCAATGATATCTGCTTTATCTTCCGAAAAACAGATAGCCGAGCCATTATCGGGGATCAGAGTTTGTTTGACCTGACAGTCTTCAGCCAGTTCTGCATGAGCCATCAAATGACGGGCTGTACCATGAACCGGTATGGCCACTTTGGGCCGGACCAGCCCATACATTTCCACCAGCTCTTCACGTGCCGGATGACCAGAGACATGAACCGGCTGATCTTCATCAGTAATCAGATGAATCCCGCGCCTGACCAGCATATCCTGAACCTTTGTAATCGCGGGCTCATTACCGGGAATCTGGCGTGATGAATAAATCACAGTATCGCCGGGCTGCAGGTCGATTGATTCATGTGCGCCGGCGGCAATACGGGCCATTGCCGCCCGGGTTTCGCCTTGCGAGCCTGTGCAAATCACAACCATATGGTTTCGGGGGATCAGGCTGACTTCAGTTTCAGACACAAAATCAGGTATATCGCGCAGATAACCTGTATCGCGGGCAGCGCCAATTGTACGGTTCAAGGCTCGCCCCACAACACAGACAGACCGGTTATTGGCCGCCGCCGCGGCAATGATAGAATCAAGTCTGGCCACATTACTGGCAAAACAGGTCACCGCAACCAGACCGTCTGCACGCGCGATTGCTTCTGTCAGACCGTCTCTGGCAACCGCCTCAGACGGGGTATGGCCGTCAACCATGGCATTGGTTGAATCGCCGACAAGAGCGAGCACGCCCTCATCCCCAAGCTGACGCAACCGGTCTCTGTCTGTATCAACACCCAGCATTGGCGTTTCATCAAATTTCCAGTCTCCGGTATGAAGAATGGTCCCTTTATCTGATCGCAGAACCAGAGCCGCCGGATCAGGAACAGAATGAGTCAGCTGCACAAGTTCAATCGAAAACGGTCCAAAATCATAGGCGATATTGAAATCAAGCTCATGCAACGGAATTTTATAGTCGAGGCGGCTTTCTGCCAGCTTGCGCCGCAATAACGCCAGGGTAAATGCTGTGCCATATACCGGCACCCCAAGACGTTTCCATAAATAAGGAATAGCACCAAAATGATCTTCATGGGCATGAGTCAAAATAATGGCTTCCAGCTTGTCTTTCCGGGCTTCAATGAACCGCAGGTCAGGCAAAACTACATCTACGCCGGGCATGCTTTCATCAGGAAAGCTGATGCCCAGATCAACCATCAGCCATCTTTCCTTATAGTGATATAAATTGGCGTTCATGCCAATTTCACCAGACCCGCCCAAAGGCAGAAATACAAAGTCATCTGACTTTATCTTCATATCCATCAGAAACTTATCCTCTGTTGTCTTTGGTGTTTCTGTTAAAAATCTCAAACAGGCCATTCATGGTCAGCTCGCTATCAACCCTATCAATCGTGCTGATATGCGGGGCAAATAATGCCGCCAGGCCGCCTGTGCCGATCACTTTCGCCGCCGCCAGCTCTGGCTCAGCCTTTAAACGAGACAAAATGCCGTCAATCAGGCCAACATAGCCCCATAATACGCCTGACTTCATGGCACTTTCGGTTGATTTGCCCAGCACAGGCAATTTATCATCAAAACTGTCAACCACAAGGCTGGGCAACTTGGCCGCCGCCGCAACCAGAGCCTCAATAGACCGGTGCACACCAGGGGCGATAACCCCGCCAGCATATATCGCCTGTTTGCCGCTTTTGGGCGAGGCAGGCAGAACAACATCAAACGTGGTTGCGGTTCCAAAATCAAGAATTATCGCCGGTACATGACCAGCCTTGGCCACAGCAACCGCATTCACCAGCCTGTCCGCGCCGACCTGGGCTGGATCATCTGTCTGCACATCAAGACCTAAATCGATATTATCTTCCCCGATCACCATCGGTTCAACAGCCAGACGTTCTTCACAGAACCGGATTAAATTTTGTGTAACATCTGGAACCACAGACGCCAGGATACAATGTTCAATATCTGTATAATACAGCTTCTGCGTCTCCAGAATATGACAAAGGGCAATGAAATATTCATCTGCGGGCCTCCGGGCCACAGTCTCCAGCCGCCATTCGGCAATTTTGCTGTCCGCCTCAAACAAGGCAAAGACGATATTTGTATTTCCGCAATCAATAGCCAGAAGCATTTCGACCTCTCATTATTTCAACATCACCAGCGGTGATCTGAACGACCTCGCCATCATTGCGCCGAACATAAAGCTGGCCATCTGCGCCAACCCCTTCACATAAACCTTCTATGACCTCAGTCACAGTTTGTATACGGACAGGATTGCCTTTCATATCACAATGGCGGCGCCATTCATCCAGGATAACCTGATGCCCGCTTGACTGCCAGAGCGTGTAAAGCTCAGCAATCCGCGCAACAAGTGTGGCGGCCAGAGCCTCTGCATCACTTACACCCTCTGAGACAAGCTCATCAATGGCAATCGGCGGATGGGCAATCCCGCCAACTTCAGGTGCGTTGTTCAGGTTCACACCACAGCCGATCACCAGACCCTCATCACTTGATTCCAGCAATATACCCGCCAATTTGCGATCATTACAGAGGATATCATTCGGCCATTTCAGGCTGCATGCACCGTGATGCTGTTCATCCATATGCCGCAGCAGAGCCTTATAAACACCCAAAGAGGCCAGAAAAGACAAGCTGGGCCAGGTATAACGCGGCGCCTTCGGGCACAGGACAATCGACAGATACAGACCATCGCCCGGGCGTGATACCCACTGCTTGCCCCGCCGCCCGCGCCCCTTTGTTTGCTCACCCACCCGGAAACATCTGCCTTCAGCCTGGCCAGGGTTATCCTTCAGACAGGCAAAAGCCAGATCATTTGATGAGGTGGCAGAGGGCTGGTAATCTATCTGCCAGCCATCCGGCAAGTGGTTGAGTTTCTGAAAGTCGCCTGATGCCACTGGTTCAGCGCTATCCTGTGTCTAGAAGAAGGCCTGCACATTTGTGCCTGCCGTTCCCGCAAGCTGGCCAATGCCAAGGAAAAACAGAACAATCACAGCCAGGCTGACCAAAAGAACCAGCCTGTTCTGGCGGCTGAGCCCTTCATCAAGCGGGGCATCTGCATCTTCAAAATACATCAGCTTGATGATCCGCAGATAATAAAAAGCCCCCACAACAGAAGTCAGAACACCTATAATCGCCAACGGCACAAGACCCGCATTCACCGCTGCCAGAAACACATACCATTTACCAAAGAAACCGGCCAAAGGCGGAATGCCCGCCATAGAGAACATCACCACCATCATACCGGCAGCCAGCAACGGATGGCTTGAAGACAGGCCAGACAGATCTGAAATCCGCTCAACCGGCGCACCATCCCGGCGCAGGCTCATAATGATTGAAAACGCCCCTGCCCCCATAAAGACATAAGTGGTCATGTAAATCACAACACCCGTGGCGCCTTCAGCTGTGCCCGCTGCCAGCCCTGCCAGAGCATAGCCCATATGCGCAATAGACGAATAGGCCAGCATGCGTTTGATGTTCTGCTGCATGATCGCCCCTGTCGCCCCGACAATCATAGAGGCCACGGACAGCGCGATCAAAATCTGTGCCCATTGATCACTGATCTCAGCAAAGGCGAAATAGGTGACATTCATCACCAATGTCATCGCCGCAACTTTCGGGACAATCGCAAACAGGGCCGTGACAGGTGTCGGCGCCCCTTCATACACATCTGGCGTCCACATATGAAACGGTGCGGCTGAAATTTTAAAGGCCAGGCCAGATAACAAGAACACCATGCCAACAGTCAGCCCAACCGGAACCTCGCCTCTCAAGCTGGCGGCGATATCTGCATAGGCGGTGCTGCCCGCAAACCCATAGACCAGAGACGCACCATACAAAAGCATGCCTGAAGACAACGCCCCGAGCAGAAAATATTTCAGGCCAGCTTCAGAAGATTTGAGCGAATTTGTCCGCATCGCCGCGATCACATAAAGCGGCAGTGACTGCAGCTCCAGCCCCATATACAGTGCGATCAAATCATGTGCTGATATCATCAGCAACATGCCCAAGACCGCCATCAGCACAAGCAGATGAAATTCAGCCCGGTCAATCCCCTCGCCCCAGCCGTCACTGACCAGCCAGCTGGCAAAAAACGCCCCGATCAGGACCAGCCCTTTCATATAAAGGGCAAAGCCGTCAGTCGCGAACAGACCGTTGAACAACACCACCTGATTAGAAGACAGGGTAAACAATGATAAGAACGCCAGGCCATAACCGCCAAGAGAAAGGCTGCGGACAAGCTTCATAGAGCCGGCCTCTGTTTCAGATGGCCGGTCAAACGCCGCAACCAGAACCAGTGACAACGCCACAGCAATAAGAATAAATTCAGGCAGAGCAGCCGAAAACGTTTGTGCCAAATTCATTATCCCTACCCCTTAAATCAGCGTAATGCCGTCTGCACAGGGCCGATCTGACCCAGCACGTCTCTTACTGCCACTTCCATGATATCCAGCAAGGTTGACGGATAAACGCCAAACCACAGCACAAAAACAGTCAGCGGAACAAAGATCATGAACTCGCGGCCTGACAGAGCTTCAAGTTCAAGTATTTCAGGTTTTTCAGCACGGCCGAACACCACCCGCCGATACAGCCACAGCATGTAACAGGCGCCCAGGATCAGGCCGGTCGCTGCCAGAATGGCCACCCAGTCCGCCCGGTTCCATGCCCCGACCAGAACCAGCATCTCGCCCACAAAGCCGGATGTACCTGGCAGGCCAACAGAGGCCAGCATCATAAACATAAAAAATGTGGCGTAACGCGGCATCGCATCAACCACACCGCCATAGGCTGAAATCTCTCTCGTATGAAGCCGGTCGTATACCACACCAACACAAAAGAACAACGATGCAGACACCAGCCCGTGCGAGATCATCTGAAACATCGCCCCGGCAATGCCCTGTTCATTCATGCTGAAAATACCGATGGTCACAAACCCCATATGGGCAACAGATGAATAGGCAATCAGCTTTTTCATATCACTCTGTGCCAAAGCCACAAGCGAGGTATAAATCACCGCCACAACAGACAGCACAAAAATCATCGGTGCAAATAAATCAGAGGCATCAGGGAACATTGGCAGAGAAAACCGGATAAAGCCGTAACCGCCCATCTTCAGCAATACGCCTGCCAGGATCATTGATCCGGCTGTAGGGGCCTGAACATGCGCATCCGGCAGCCATGTATGTACAGGCCACATCGGCACCTTGACAGCAAAAGAGGCAAAAAAGCCGAGAAACAGCCAGAACTGCAGCGCTGGTGCAAAGTCAAATTCGGCCAATACCGGAATATCTGTGGTACCCGCCTGATGATACATGACCAGCATACAAACCAGCATCAGAACTGAGCCCAGAAGCGTATATAAGAAAAACTTGAACGCAGCATAAACACGTTCTGCCCCGCCCCAGACCCCGATAATCAGGAACATCGGGATCAGAACACCTTCAAAAAACAGATAGAACATCAGCATGTCCAGCGACGCAAACATGCCGACCATCATGGTTTCCAGAACCAGAAAGGCGATCATATAGTCCCGCACGCGGTGTGTAATGCTGTGCCAGCTGGCCAGAATAGATAACGGCACCAAAAATGTAGACAGCAAGATGAACGGCATCGAAATACCATCAATGCCGAGATGATAGGAAATTCCTGCCCCGGAAATCCAGTCAACCTGTTCTTCAAACTGATAACCAGACAGGTTCGGATCAAACCCGAAATACAAGAACAGAGACAAAAAGAAAGTAAAACCAGAGACCCATAACGCCACCAGCTTCGCATTTGTGGCGACATTTGCTTCAGACCCCCGCACCAACATCAGGAACAGGACGCCGGTAAGCGGCAGGAATGTAATAACGCTAAGAAGCGGCCAAGTCGTGCTCATCTGACTATCCCCCGAACCCGCTAAAATACCATGTCAGCAACACGACCACACCGATCATCATGGCAAACGCATAATGATATACATAACCGGTTTGCATCTGCACCAGACGCCCGGACAGACGCGCCACCAGAGCTGACAAGCCATCTGGGCCGTAATGGTCAATAACGCCTTTATCACCGCGCACCCACAACAGACGCCCTATCCGCACCGCCGGTCCGACAAAAATACGGTCATACAGCTCATCAAAATACCATTTATTGAACAAAAAGCGGTACAGTGCGCCTGCCCTGCCGGCAACAGATATCGGCAACCACGGCAGGCGGACATAGGCAATATAGGCCCCGACAACCCCTGCTGTTGCCAGACCGATAGGCAGCAGCTTGACCCAGGTCGGCACATGATGAGCTGCTTCCATTGCGTCATGAGACGGCAGGATGAAAATGGAAGCCCCCCAGAAATCTTGCCAGTGATGACCGACAAACAAATCATAGCCCATCCAGCCCGCAAAAATCGCGCCCAACGCAAGCGGTACAAGTGGCAAGGTCATGACATTCGGGCTTTCATGCACATGGGCCATCACCTCATCACTGGCGCGCGGCGTACCGTGAAAAGCCAGAATCAGTAACCGCCAGCTGTAAAACGCGGTCAGAAGCGCCGCAGCACAGCCGA
>PBLR01000033.1 GCA_002722385.1 SAR116 cluster bacterium
TGAATTATCACATTGAACATCACATGTTTCCGCTGGTGCCTTATTATAATCTGCCCAGGCTGCATCAGGTGATTAGAGATGATCTGCCGCCGCCTGATCGGTCTATCTGGTCAGCCTATCGCGAAATGCTACCGGTTATCTGGCAACAATTTAAGGGGCGCGAAGTGTTTGTTGAACGTCCTCTACGAGCACAAAACATGACCACAAGAGAGAGTAGGTGAGCATTTATTTTTCACATCATGTGCCGATATCTATGGGCACATTTCCGCTGAAAGCAGAGGAGCTGATACAGGCTGTTGAACATGCGGTTGAGGCAGGCTATCGCGGCTTTGATACAGCGCAGATGTATGAAAATGAAGCCGCTTTAGGGTCGGCTTTGGCCCGGTTAGGCTGCCAGCGTGAGGACTTGTTTATCACCACCAAAGTTCTGCCGGCCCATCTGGGGGCAGATAAATTTATGCCATCTGTAGAAGCCTCTCTTCAGGCTTTGAAGACAGATTATGTTGATGTGCTGCTGCTGCATTGGCCGACTCCTTCAGGCGATAATCGTGAAGCGCTGGAGTTACTGAAGAAAGCTGCTGACAAAGGTTATGCTAGAATGATTGGGATCAGCAATTATACGATCGCCATGATGGAAGAGGCAGTAAAGTGTCTGGACGCTCCGCCGGTATGCAATCAGGTTGAATTTCACCCTTATCTTGATCAGTCCAAGCTGTTGGCGACGGCCAGCCGTTTGGGAATCGCCTTGTCTGCCTACTGTCCGTTGGCAAAAGGACAGATTTTTGGTGATCCGGTGATCAGCCAGATGGCCCGCCGCTATAACCGGTCTGAAGCCCAGATCATCCTGCGCTGGATTATACAAAAAGGGGTTTCCGCAAATCCGATGTCAACCAAACCAGGTAATCTGAAAGGGAATTTAGACGCACTAAATTTCACGCTCTCCGCACCGGATATGGCGGCGATAGACAATCTGGGCCATAACGACCTGCGTATTGTCGATAAAACGCGCATGCCTATCGCGCCAGATTGGGATTAAAGGTATGACCAAAATGGTAATGGTTTGAACTGGCAATATCAATGCAATCTCACGGTAAATAGAGAACCAGTTTCTCTAAAAACTCCACATAATGTGCACCAGTTGCCGACAAGAAAGAAGCTTGCGCCAATTCTGCGTCTGGTCCATTAATAAAGTAACTTTTGTGACTTGCATAAATGCGATAATCGCAAATGCTTAAGCCTCGGCATAACAGCCCCAAATGTACCGTAATTTATTTTGACCATTATTATCCTTTATTTGAACCTTGAAACGTAACGAGAGGCGTCTGCATCATACCAAGTACGGGAATATTCAATTTTTTTATTCTCCTGAGACCAACCATATCTCTCAATATAGCCACATCGCATACCAGGTGCTTTAGCCAGTAAACCGTCAGCCCATTCCGGGACTTCAGATAGCCCAACCCAATCTTCGACACGGACAATCCATATACCCAGACGTTCCTTATAGTATTTATAGAGTGACTGAGAAACCTGCGCCCCATTCACTTTGGCTGCACAGGACTGGTCAAGCCAGATTTCTTCTGCAGCAATAGGCAGACCATCTAGAAAGCGTTGCCGCCGAAACCTGTGTGCAAAATATGAGCTTCCAAAATTTGGGAGATCTGCTGGTTTTTTAAGGCTATCTATTCGCACCATATTCGCTGAGGGTAGGCCGCCACCCTGAGGCCTTTCTAGACGAAAAAATGAATAAATAGAAACTGCATTTTCATTCCTCTGGACATAATTTCCTGAACCTTGTTTGCGGATCAACAGACCGGTTTCAGTAAGTCGAGCCAGTGATTTGCGTAAGGTGCGAACAGTTACATTGTAATCTTTTGCCATTTGTCGTTCTGTAGGCAAACGCTGGCCTTCGACAAGGATTCCTGCACTTATATCTCGAGACAACTGTTCAGCAATCTGCTGATAAATTGGCAGTTTTCCTATCTCGTCTTTTCTATCATCATCTCTGTCCATACCAAATTGATACACCATTGATTTACATGTGACTATAGTTATAATTCGAGTGATGGGGAGGATTTTAAAATGACTATTGTGCCGATCACCAGCAAGGAATTAGACGCGGCTGAGGTAAGTTTTTTCTCGGCACTTTGCTCAGATGATTATCAATATTTGGGAGTGCCAGAAGGTCGTTTAAGATCTAGTTGGTCACATTGTTCTGAAATTGTGAAAATTTCAGAAAGAAACGGATTTCGTAATATACTCTGCCCGTCATCTTATCAGGTGGGTCAGGACACATTGTCGTTTATTGCAGCGTGTGCACCGGTAACTTCAAAAATCAACTTACTTGCCGCTGTGCGTTGTGGTGAGATGCAGCCTATCATGCTTGCACGGACTGTTGCTACACTTGATCATATGCTGGAGGGCCGACTAACCATAAACATTATTAGCTCTGATTTTCCAGGGCAGGTTGAAGATAGCGCCTATCGCTATCAAAGATCACGCGAGGTTGTTGAAATACTGCGTCAGGCCTGGACACAGGATGAGATAAACTACCACGGTGAAATTTATAATTTTGAAGGCATACCAACTGAACCTGCACGTCCTTATCAGCAAAATGGAGGACCCTTGTTATATTTCGGTGGCTATTCACCTGCCGCTGTAGATTTATGTGCTCAACATTGTGATGTTTATCTTATGTGGCCAGAGCGCAAACCAGAGTTGGAAGGCCGTATGAAAACTGTCCATGAACAAGCAGCTCGCTACGGCCGCACACTGGATTATGGTCTGCGCGTCCATATGATCGTGCGCAAAACAGAGGCAGAGGCACGCGAGTATGCAGATGAGCTTGTCTCAAAACTGGATGAAGATAAAGGTAAGGCGATTAGAGAACGTGCGCTTGATTCAACATCTTTGGGTGTGGCTCATCAAGCCAGAAATCGTGATCTTGCTGATATGGAGGGGTTTATTGAACCCCATCTATGGACAGGGGTTGGACGCGCAAGATCAGGTTGCGGTGCAGCACTTGTAGGCTCTGCAGATCAAATCCTTTCGGAAATTGAATCCTATCAGAAAATGGGAATGCGGTCCTTTATCTTCTCAGGCTATCCGCATCTGGACGAATGTGATCATATAGGCAAATTAGTTTTGCCAGAACTTAAGACCTGTTCACTTCCACACGAATACGGGCGTGTGCCGAGCCAGCTGCCAGCCACACCACTAGGGCAGGGAGAAAGACGATAATGGAAAAAATTGCGCTTAATGAAACACTGTCTCTGTCTCGTTTAATATACGGCATGTGGCGTCTTGGTGATGATAAAGACACCTCACCTAAACATGTTCAGGCGAAAATCGAAGCCTGTCTTGCGCAAGGGATTACTACCATGGATCAAGCAGATATCTATGGGGGATATCAGGCAGAGGAGATTTTTGGTCAGGCACTTTTGGCTGCGCCGCATCTGCGCGAACAAATTGAAATCATTACTAAATGCGATATCGTAGCGCCAGCTGGCAGGCACAGCGCAGCGCCTCTGAAATATTATGACACCAGCGCAGCTCATATTCGTCAGTCTGTAGAAGACAGTTTGCGCCTGATGGGCATAGATACGATTGACCTTTTGTTGATACACAGGCCCGACCCATTAATGGACCAACATGAAACAGGGGCGATCCTTGACCAGCTGATTACTTCCGGAAAAGTTAAGGCTGTTGGCGTATCAAATTTTAAACCGTATGACTGGACTCTGCTGCAATCTGCTATGCAGAACCAACTTGTCACAAATCAGATTGAAATATCTGTTTTGGCTAATGAGGCTTTCACCAACGGCGATATTGCGTTTCTGCAGGAACGGGGCATCTCACCAATGGCCTGGTCGCCTCTTTCGGGCGGGGCATTATTTGCGGGACACAATCCACACTTGACAGCTGCGCTTCAAGAAAAAGCGGATAGTTATGGTGTTGATATTGCGGCGGTTGCTGTTGGCTGGCTACTCGCTCATCCAGCAAAGATTTTGCCTGTTCTAGGCACTAATAATCTTGATAGGATCGGGCATATTGGTGATGCGCTCAAATTAGACATAGAACGCAAGGACTGGTTTAAAATCTATGAATCTGCAAATGGAGTGGAAGTGCCGTGAAAACAGGAATGCAGCCTGATATTAGCAAATTCAATCCGACTGAGGATCGACTAGCGGAATTCCGCCAAGCTTTGGGAAATTTTCCAACAGGTGTTACGATTATCACATGCATGAGCCAGAATGGTCCACTAGGTATAACCGTGAATAGCTTTACTAGTGTATCGCTAGAACCACCATTGATAATGTGGTGTCTTAACAAGCAGTCAAAGCGGTTCAGTTCCTTCATGGATGCAGAGAACTTCGCTGTGCATATAATGCCAATAGGTTCAAAAAATTTATGTGTCTCTTTTGCAAAATCTTCACAAGCTTTTGAGCATGCTGACTGGTCATTAAGTAGACAGCAAGTGCCTATCTTGAAAGATAGTCTAGTGTGTTTTGAATGCAGACAATTTGCAGATTATGACGGCGGTGATCATTCTATTTTATTGGGACTTGTGGATTTAGTGTCCACGAAGCGAGGTATTCCACTAACATTTGCGCAAGGGCGCTTCGTTGATTCAGAACAGCAACCGCATAACGATATATAATGTTAAATCTTCTATTGATAATCAATAAACCAATCGAGCGAGCCAATGACCTAGCCGGGTGTATTGGCCGCAACCTCTCTGTTTGCGCAATGGGCTTGATGGTTTTGATTATTTTGATACAAGTCTATTTCCGATATGTTTTGAACAATGCTCTTCCATGGCCTGACGAAGCCGCCCGCTTTTTAATGCTGTGGCTGGCAGGTTTAATGGGACCAATAGCCCTACGGCAGGGGAGCATGGTGGCAATAGTCGGTGTTCAATCTCTTCTTCCAGGCTTTATATGTAAAGTTCTGATATTTAATCTGCTTTTAATATCATTTGCTGTCCTGCTGGTCGCCGTTAAATTAGGCTGGGCACATGTAAATTCCGGCTGGCTTTTTGCAAGTTCATCGTTGAAGTTGCCGTTAGATCTGATTGGCATGAAGGCTACAAAGATGAAATTAGCCTGGTCTTACATGTCTTTATTTGTCGGGTTTTGCCTAATGTTACTTGTGAATCTTGAGCTATTGCTTCGTACAGCAATTGGCATGTTTGGTGGTGAAACTTTGCTCAAGCCAATAAATAATACAAAAGAGATGAAGGTAGAGTGATGCTGATTTGGTTCTTACCAATCTTCTTAGTTTTCCTTCTTGTAGGCTTGCCAGTTTTTTTCGCGTTGTTAGCAGCTCCTGGCCTGATGCTTTGGCTAAATGGACAGGAACGCGACATCACTCTACTCTACCGTAATGTCTATAATGGGATAGACAGCTTTCCCCTAATGGCTATACCGTTTTTCATGTTAGCCGGTGAATTAATGAACCGAGGGGGAATTACAGCACGCCTTGTCGAATTTGCGCAGGCTATGATGGGCCATCTACGTGGCGGCCTAGCTCATGTAAATATTCTTTCGTCTATATTGTTTGCGGGTTTATCAGGTTCAGCTGTTGCTGATACATCAGCATTAGGCTCCATGCTAGTTCCTGCGATGGTCAAGCAAGGTTACAGCCGCCGGTTTGCTGCTGCAGTTACTGCTGCCAGTTCAGTAATCGGGCCAATAATTCCTCCATCAGGTATTATGATCATCTACGCCTATGTGATGGGTGAGAGCGTAGCGGCTTTATTTCTCGCCGGCATTGTCCCAGGAATTCTTGTTGGAATCGGCTTAATGTTGATGGTTAAATTCATGGCGAACCTCAAAGATTTTCCTCCCGCCAGCAGGCGTTATAGCTGGACAGAACGTGGCGAAGCATCTTTGAAAGCTCTTTTTCCACTTTTGACGCCAGTTATTATACTAGGCGGCATATTAATGGGCATCTTCACGCCGACTGAGGCTGCTGCAGTAGCAGTCGGCTATGCAACATTCATTGGTTTTTTCGTAATGCGAACTTTAAGGGTTAGAGATTTACCTGATATTTTGAATAGGGCTGCGATGACCTCAGCAATTGTTCTGCTTTTGGTCGGTGCTGCAATGGCGTTCAAGACTGTTGTCAGCCTCAGCCATGCACCAGAACATCTTGCAAACACAATCCTTTCCATTTCAGAAAACCCCCTAGTTCTACTTTTCTTAATTAATATACTTCTTTTTATTGTAGGGATGTTTCTAGATGCAGGTCCGGCAATTATTATTCTCGGGCCAGTTCTAGGTCCAATCTTTCTAGATCTTGGCATCCACCCTGTTCATTTTGCGATCATCATGAGTGTTAATCTTACTGTTGGGTTAGCCACCCCACCGATGGGGCTCGTGCTTTTCGTGGCGTCGTCAGTTTCAGGGGAGCGTGTAGAAGAAATTACACGTGCCATTGTACCTTTTCTCTTGGTTGAAATTTTTGTAATTTTTTTGATTACTTTTTTTCCAGCCATTTCCATGACAATTCCTAGATTGACAGGATTTGTCACTTAACGTCTTCTGTATTAACCAAAGGGAGGAAAATATGAAGAAGATTTTAAAACCATTAGTGACGGCAGTAATTATGGCTCTCACTACCGTTGCTGTTCAGGCGGCGGACTACACAATTCGCGCTACCGCGAATTCAAATGAGAATGATGAGGATTACGACGGCCTTGTTGTTTTCAAAAACTATGTTGAAAGTGCATCCAATGGGGCGATTTCTGTAGAATTATTCATCGGAACACAGCTTTGCTCAAAGGGCGCTGAGTGTCTGCAAGGTGTCGCTGATGGCTCGATCGATGTTTACATTTCAACATCTGGCGGTGCAGCAGGAATTTTCCCATATGTACAAATTCTCGACGTGCCGTATTTAATGTCAGATGACCGTATTGCTGAGCATGTGCTCTCCGGCGATTTCACTAGAAAACTGCGGGCAATGGCATTGAAAGATTCAGGTAACAAGATCAGGTTGATGACAGTTGGCAACACAGGTGGTTGGAGAAACTTTGCTAATACAAAACGCAGAGTCCAGAACCCTGGCGATATGTCTGGCCTAAAAATCAGAACAGTTGTTGCTGACCTTCCTCAGGAGTTGGTGCGAGCTCTCGGTGCTTCACCTACACCAATACCTTGGCCAGAGTTGTTCACCAGCTTTCAAACAGGCGTTGTCGAGGGCTCGAAAAACGGCATAACAGACATTATGGGGATGAAATTTCCAGATGCTGGTCTGAAATACGTGACGCTTGACGGTCATGCTTATATGGGAGCACTCTGGTGGATGAATAACGATAAATTCATGTCTATGCCGGAGGAGTTAAGAACTGTGGTAGCAGATGGTTTTTATCAGCTTCAACAAGCAACATTTGCATCACCTAAACGTAAATCTATTCAGGCCTACGCTGATTTTGTAGCTGGAGGTGGAGACCTTTATGTTCCGACACCAGCTGAGAAAGCTGCGTTCAAAAAAGCCGCCGCACCTGTTTATGATTGGTTTAAGTCGAATGTTGATGGTGGAGAAGAGGTATTCAACGCCTTTACAACTGCAGTCTCTAAAGCTGAGGCAGATGTTGGTGGTGGCCGCAGCAAAGATATAAACTAAACATACTCAATCTATACTCTGAGCCTTGAGTTTAGGGGCTCAGAGTGATTTTCAATTTAGAATATATTGATTGTGATGATGCTATCTAAACGGATAAAGCCAAATACGATAATCATCGATCATGTCTTCCGCTTGTTTGATCTGATCATCAGTCATTTTTTTAACAACCTCCTCTTGGCTAATTGCAGCATCAGGGTCACCACCAATAGCGGACAGCACGTACCACATATAAGCTCGAACCAAATCAGGGGCAGGCATGCCCAAGCCGAGCTCGTAATACCAACCAACACCAGATTGTGCTCCGGGATGCCCTTTCAGTGCAGAGCGCAAATACCAGTCAAAAGCTCTTTGGTAGTCCTGCTTGACACCAAGACCCATTGCATACATCACACCAATCAATTCTTCTGCATCCGCATTGCCAGAACGCGCAGCTGGCCACAATTCTTTATAAGCCGCTTCAAATTGATTTGCCTCCATCAAATCACGCGCATGCTCAATTTCTGCTTTTACAATGACAGATTCGCTCAGAAACCAAAAAAACAGTGGAAAAAAAATAACATTCTGCTTGCGCATATTTACCTCTTTTTAATTGTCCTTTGCACAGTAACAAATCACAAAAAAGCTCTCGCAGATAACCTTCCCAGGCAGCTTACAAAGTCAGATTACCATGAATTTTCAGAAGCGCGGGCGGAAATCGGGCAACTCCTTTTTTATGATAAGATCCTTTCCGGTAACAGAAATATTTCTTGCGGAACTTGTCACCACCCACGATTTGGAGGAGGAGACGGCTTATCATTGGGTATAGGCGAAGGCGGAATTGGCGTTGGTCCTGACCGTGTGTCTGGAACTGGTGATGATAGAATAAAGAAACGTATTCCACGAAATGCTACAGCATTATGGAATCTGGCTGCAAAAGATTTTCGAGTCCTATTCCATGATGGGCGACTTTCATTGAGTGATGATTATGACAATAATTTTAATAGTCCGGCTGAAGAGTGGCTCCCAGAAGGTTTAGAAACAGTTCTCGGCGCCCAGGCAATATTTCCAATGACCGCCCAGTTCGAAATGGCAGGCAATCCCAAAGAAAATGAAGTAGCAGGTGCGCTGCATGATCGCATAGACTACGTTTGGCCTATTCTTGCAAAGAGAGTCCGAACGATACCTGAATATGGAAAAATGTTCGTAGAGGTTTTTGATAACATCGATAAGGCTGAGGAAGTAACGATTGCGCAAATAGGTGAAGCTTTAGCTGCATATATAGCTCTAGATTTTGAGTCCCGAGATTCGAATTTTGATAAATTTATAGCTGGTGAAGCATCAGCATTAAATGCAGCGGAAAAAAGAGGAATGGAGCTTTTTTTTGGAAAAGCCAATTGTTCAAGCTGTCATTCAGGCCCGTTACTTACAGATCAAAAATTCCACGCCTTGGCGATACCACCATTTGGCCCGGGGCGTACTCGACGATTTGATCCATATGCAAGAGATGTTGGCCGAATGGCTGAAACAGACAGGATTGAAGATTCCTATCGCTTCCGCACACCCTCGCTGCGCAATGTGGCATTAACAGCCCCTTATGGACATAACGGTGCATTTCCAGATTTGGATGGCATCATAAGGCACCACCTTAATCCTCTGAAATCTCTTAACGAATGGAAACAAGAATGGGCAATGCTACCATCGATACCTTGGCTTTCAGAAATTGATTTTTTGGTGTGGGATGATAGGTTTGAAATGGAAAGATTTAAAAACAAAATAGATATTCAACCTATTACTTTATCAGATAACAATATTGCAGATCTTGTTTCATTCATGCATGCGTTGACAGGCCACACAGCGCAAAAACTTAGGCTTGGAATACCTGAACGCGTCCCATCTGGACTATTAATTGATAAGTAAAATTATCTTTTTTCGAGTGTATTTTGACGTGTGTGGAGAGAGTTATTTAAAGTCGGATTCATTGAGTAGGCCTATGAGGTCGAAAAAAAACAGAGGGAATTAGAGCCCGGACTGTCAGAAAGATGCAGGTTTGAACTTTGATAGGCAGCAGGGCTGACGTAAACTGCAACAAACCAAATTAAGACGGGCGGGCTCTCGCAGGTGTGAAATGGCAGATAAACAGACAATCAAAGCCTATGACAGCAATGTTGACACCTATAAAAAGATGGTTAGCAAGCTGCCTGATCTGGAACCGCTTCAGGCCTTTATTGCTGAGCTGCCGCAAGGGGCTCTTGTGCTGGATTGGGGCTCTGGCCCGGGCTATCTGGCCAACCGTATGCGTCAGGCTGGACTGAAGCCGGTTTGCAGTGATGCCTCTGCTGAGATGGTGGCCGCCGCACAACAGGATTTCGGACTTGAGGCCAGACAAGAGCCGTTCTCTGCTTTACAGGCTGTCAGTCTTTATCAGGGAATATGGGCAAATTTCAGTCTGCTTCATGCAGAACGTGCCGATTTTCCCCAACATATAGCGGCGGCGGCAACCGCGCTTGTGCCGTCTGGTATGTTTTATCTGGCCCTGAAATCAGGAAGCGGGGACGCACGTGATGATCTGGGCCGTCTATATGCCTATTACACACAGGCTGAGCTTGAAGAGATCACCCGAACTTACGGCCTGCATGTCATCCGCATCTTTACCGGCCGCAGTGCCGGTATGTCTGGCAAACCAGAAAATTGGGTCGGCCTGTTATGCCGCAAACAATCCAAGCTGTGAACATCCCGCCATATGGGGCAGGGGGGTTACTGGCCTGTATAAGGTACAGTTTTCTGGCCGTCCTTGGTCCAGCCTGTGATCCCTTTGCTTAAGTGGCTGAGGTTTGAGTAGCCAAGCTGGCTGACCAGCGCATTGCCTAAACTGGTTGTTCTGTTGCCAGTCCGGCAATACAGCACAATGGGTGTGTCCAGGGACGGGGCAACAGACATGAATTTCTGCTGGAAATCAGGATGCAGACGGCCGGATTGTGTGAAGGCGGTGATTGTTTCTGCACCTTCAATAATCCCTGTCTGTTTCCATTCATCTTCCCGGCGAATATCAATGATTACAGCGCCTTCAGCTTGCGCTTTTAACAGTTTGTCTGAGGTCACCTGCCCCAGTGTAAGGGGGATGCTGACAGCCAGTAACTCAACTTCAAAAATCAAGGTGGCATTCGGCGGTATGACCCCGCCAGCCCCTCTGGCGCCATAGCCCATCTCAGGCGGAATGGTCAGGCGCCGGATTTCGCCAACAGCCATGCCTTCAACACCCTGTTCCCAGCCTTTTATCACCTGACCTTTGCCAAGGGTGAAGCTGAAGGGCTGGCCGCGCGGGCGAGAGGCGTCAAACACAGTCCCGTCAGTCAATTTGCCTTCATAATGCACAGAAACCTGCTGGCCCGCCGCGGCAATGTCACCATTTCCCTGCTGCAGCGTTTCAACAATAAATCCTTCATTTGCCAGGCTTGATGACGCCCCCAGAACCAACAGGGCAGAGAGGAGTCCGGTTAAATGTTTGATCATAATCACATCCAGTATTGGTCTTTGTGGCTGCGCACAGCCAAGGTGGAAATAAGCGGGTCCGCTGCTTTGCGGTCATGACCGTCTGCGTAACACAATATTGATTAGACAAGGAAATGGCGGAGGAGGAGGGATTCGAACCCTCGAAGGGCTTTCACCCTTGCCGGTTTTCAAGACCGGTGCATTCAACCGCTCTGCCACCCCTCCGCAAAAAAATGAGGTCTGCCGTCGGCGACGCTGTTACACTGATTAGTCAAACAGGCTGAGGATGTCAACGCCGTTTTTAACGCTTTTGCAGGGAATGCAGATCAGACCAGACACAGACAATCTTTGTCTTTTTATCGATTGCCGGTTGCTCTGATAAATGAGGCGAATTAGGGTAGACAGGATAGCTGTTCTGTCCAGAACTGACCATAAGGGGGCCCCCATGAACCACCAGCCAAATCTCAAGGATAAATGGTGTGCCAGCCTGCGCTATGGCGCTGTAATGGCTGTATTTGTTATGGTGTTTCAATTTATATCTGCGCCGGTAATGGCCAGCCAGTCACAAAGTTTTGAGGCCTGGCGGGCAGAGCTGCGCACAGAAGCCCTATCCAAGGGGATATCAGACAACGTTTTCGATGCAGCCTTTTCCGGCGTACAGCCGATTGAGCGGGTGATAGAGCTTGATCGCCGTCAGCCTGAATTCACCATGACCCTTGAGACCTATCTGTCCAAGGTTGTGTCAGGAACACGGGTAAAAAAGGCCCGCCAGAAATTGGCCGAACATAAGCAGATTCTGGCAGAGGTTTCTGAAAAATTTGGCGTTCAGCCGCGCTTCATTGTGGCGTTGTGGGGGATTGAGACGAATTTCGGCCAGCATACAGGTGGTTTTTCCGTGATCGCGGCATTGGCCACATTGGCCTATGATGGCCGCCGGTCTGCCTACTTCAGAGGCGAATTGCTGAACGCGCTTCAGATTATCCAGGAAGGACATATCACAGCAGCCGCTATGAAAGGGTCATGGGCCGGGGCAATGGGGCAGAGCCAGTTCATGCCGTCCAGTTTTCTGAATTACGCCTTTGACTATGATCAGGATGGTAAGCGGGATATCTGGAGCACGAGGAAGGATGTGTTTGCATCGATTGCGAATTATCTGTCTTCTGTCGGCTGGCGTGATGACATCACCTGGGGGCGCGAGGTATCCGTGCCAGACACGTTGCAAGGCAAAGCTCTGTCAGATAAAAAGACAGTCAAACGCCTGTCAGACTGGCAGAAACTGGGGGTGCGCCGTGCTGATGGTGGTGTTCTGCCCAAGCGGGATTTGAACGCCAGGCTGGTTGTGCCGGACAGGGGTAAAGGCCGCGCCTTTCTGGCTTACGCCAATTATGACAATATACTGAAATGGAATCGGTCGAATTTTTTTGCGATTGCTGTCGGCAATCTGGCTGATCAAATTGATGAGTTTGAATAAGAGTTGCAGAGCAAAAAGCAGGATAAAGTGATGACAGGGACATTTGTTAAACCGCTGGGGCGGCTGTTCCGCGGCCTTTTATTGATGGCGGTTTTATCTGGTCTCGGGGCATGTACAACCGCAGAGCTGGCCATAGACATGGCCAAAAAATATAACAAGACCCAGCGGGAAGACAAAGACGCACAGCAACCAGCACCTGTTGTTGCTCAGCCACATTATAAAGTTGGCAACCCTTACCAGATCGCGGGTATCTGGTATTATCCTGAACGGGACCTGCGCTATGATAAGACCGGTATTGCTTCATGGTATGGGGATCAATTTGCCGGCAAGCTGACCGCAAATGGCGAAATTTTTGACCCGGAACTTGTGTCTGCTGCGCATAAAACGCTGCCGATGCCGTCTGTTGTCCGGGTGACTAATCTGGATAATGGCAAATCACTTGTGGTCAGAATCAATGACCGTGGCCCTTATGTCAGCGGCCGGATTATCGACATGTCGCGGGCAGGGGCTCGGCTGTTGGGGTTCAAAGATGAAGGCATCGCCCGGGTGCGGGTACAGGTGTTGACTGAACAGAGCCTGCGGCTTGAACAGCTGGCCAAACAGGGCCAGTTCCCGTTATTGGCTGAGGCGGCAAAGGCACCTGTTCCTGAAACTGTGGCGGTCAGCAAGCCTGCGGTCAGCCTGCGTGCAAAAACCACCAGAGCTGCAGCGCAAAAACCGAAATCTGGCTCGTCAGCTGTTGAACTTCTGGCCTCATCACGAGGGCTTGGCGTATTGGAAACAGCACCTGTTGAAACAGATATTTGGGTGCAGATCGGCGCGTTTCACAGCGAAACAAATGCCAAGAATTTGCTGCAGACATTCGATACGCTCAGCCCGGGTTCAATTTTTCAGATCAGCCGGGATGGGCGTCTGTTATACCGGGCCCGGCTTGGGCCGTTAAACACAGTGACCGAAGCAGACCAGCTGCTGGATAAAATCCTGCAACGCGGGTTTGACGGGGCTGAAATCGTTGTTGACTGACGAAATCATCTGAATTGGGCTGTTCTGCCTTTATTTCGACGCGTTTTTGGCTACAATCACACCACATATTTTGTCAGCTCAGACGACAGATGCGCAAACATATCATAAGTACAGTCTGATCAAAAAATTCACGAGGAGAGGGTGTGTCATGTTCAGTTGGTCATATCGGCAAATTCTGGTTGGTCTGAAGATAATGACCCAGACAACAGCTCTGGTGACGGGCGTCATCATGATGGCTGTTGTGACAGCCCCAATAGCCAAAGCCTCCAGTGATGTTCCCACTGTTGCTGAATATGTTTTTGTGACTGATTTTTCCTCTGGTCGGGTGTTGATGGAAAAACAGCATGATCTGCCGATGAAGCCTGCTTCAATGGCAAAAATCATGACCACCTATATTGTGTTTGACCGTATTACTGAGGGCAGCCTGGCCTTGTCAGATCTGTTTGTTGTGTCGGAAAAGGCATGGAAGATGGGGGGGTCACGTTCGTTCCTGCAGGCTGGGCGGTCCTATTCTCTGGATGAGCTGCTGCACGGGGTTATTGTCCAGTCTGGCAATGATGCGGCTGTGGTGATTGCTGAGGGCATTTCCGGCAGCGAGGAAAATTTCGTCGCTGAAATGAACATGATGGCCAAAAAGCTGGGTATGACAAAAACCCGCTTCACAAACGCCACCGGCTGGCCCCATCCTGATCTGACCACAACAGCAGAAGATTTGGGCATCCTGGCAACGGCTATGATTCGGAACTTCCCGGCTGAAACCTATCCAGACCTCTATCCGATTTATGAGAAGAAAACATACACACTGAACAAGATTAAACAAGGCAACCGGAACCCTCTGTTATATGGCAAATCAGCTGCCAATAATGGCGTTGACGGGCTGAAAACAGGCTATACGTCTGAATCAGGGTATGGGCTTGTGGCCTCTGCTGAACGTGATGGCCAGCGCGTTATCATGGTTCTGAACGGGATGAAGTCAAAAAAAGAGAGATCTTCTGAATCTCGTCGTCTGATGGATTTTATTTTCCGTGAATACCGGAATTATAACTTCTTCACCGCTGGTGAAGTGATTGATCAGGCTGAAGTCTGGCTGGGGGAGGCACGGCATGTGTCACTGGTATTGGAAGACGGATTTTCAAAAGTTCTTTCAAGATCAGAGCGCGCAAAAACTGAACTTAGCGTGAACTGGTCAGGGCCTGTTCCTGCCCCTATCATAAAGGGTCAGAAAATTGGCGAGCTCGTCATCAAGACAGAGGGAAAAACAACAGATACAGTGCCGCTTCTGGCGGCAGAAGATGTGCGCCAGCTGGGTATGCTGGACAGGATAGGTGAGGCGCTGAAATATCTGATTTTCGGGGCACCTGTTCAGACAGCGCCTGCAAAATAAGCAGCCGCAGATACAGGAACCAGACTATGGCTGGATTATTCATTACACTGGAAGGCGGCGAGGGCAGCGGGAAATCCACCCAGGCCCAGCTGTTGAAAAGCTGGTTTGCTGAAGCCTTTCCAGGGCGGGAAATCCTTGTCACCAGAGAGCCGGGCGGCACAGAACAGGCCGAAGAAATCCGCAATATTCTGGTGAATGGAGCAGCAGATAAATTATCTGTTCAGGCTGAAGCCTTGCTGATGATAGCGGCCCGCACAGAACATGTTCAGAAAATCATCCAGCCTGCTCTCCTTCGTGACGCGATAGTGATCTGTGACCGGTTTTCGGATTCAACATTGGTCTATCAGGGCCTGGCGCATGATACAGATATCCACTTGCTGCGTTCTATTCATCAGTTCGGATTTGGTGATTTACGCCCTGATCTGACCTTCATTCTGGATCTGCCGCCAGAACAAGGCCTGAAAAGGGCTGAGGATCGTCTGCAGGCCCAAAACACCGAAAGCCGGTTTGAAGACAAGGGGCTGGCCTTTCATGCCCGTGTACGTGATGGCTTTCTTAAGCTGGCCGCACAAGACCCAGAGCGTATAATCATCATTGATGCCAGCGGCACACCCGAACAAACAGACCAACTGGTCAAACAGCATATTACCAACAGGCTGGACCCCCATGGCCAGCCCGCCTGATACGCTGATAGGACATGATGAACTTCTGGCGCGGATGGCCCGCGATCTGGCCGCAGGGCGCCTGCATCATGGCTGGCTGTTAAACGGGCCTGAAGGTATCGGCAAGTTTAAGGCTGCTCTTCACCTGGCGGCCTGGCTGTTATCTGTTCCGGATCAATCCACAGCCAGCCTGTTTGCAGATGAGGCTTCGAACAGGCTGCCTGATCCCAGACAACTTGACCCGGATCATCCTGAGGTCAGGCTGGCGTTAACTCAGACACATCCGGATTTATTGATCATCAAACCGTCTGAAGATGAGAAGAATAAATCTGGCCAGATCAAAACAGATCAGATTCGCGAATTAAACAGTTTTTTTGCGCACAGCGCCGGGCGCGGGGGCTGGCGTGTGGCTATTATAGACAGTCTTGATCTGGTGAATCGTAACGGCCAGAACGCGATGCTGAAAATACTTGAAGAACCGCCTAAGCAAGCTCTTCTTCTGGTCTTGAACAACCGGTCAGGGGCGGTGTTGCCCACCATCCGGTCACGCTGCACACAAGCTGTGATGCAGCCTCTTCGCCAGACAGAGACCATTCAGGTGCTGGAACGGCTTTGGCCATCAGGAGATGATGCTTATATCAGGACATTGGCCGGGCTCAGCGGCGGCTCTCCGGGACAGGCTGTGCAGTTGGCTGAGGCTGAGGCGGCCCCATTATTTGAGGCCAGCTGTCACTTGCTCTGTGATCCCGCAACACGGCCTGAAGATTTCTGGGCGATTGCCGAGAAATGGGGACCGGCCGGAAATAAGGGCAGGGCGGTGCGCGCGGCGGCTCTGTTTCTGTTTGACCGGCTGATCACAACCGCCAGTGTAAACGCTGCCTCTGTTGAGACCACTCTTCAGCAGGAAGATGATTTCTCTGCACTTGGCTTTATCAGACCAACCCTTGACGCCCTCAGACAGCGTCACCAGGCAGAAACTCTGGCCCGTCTGCACCAGGAATTTTGTGCTGACCTGCGGCGGACTGAACGGTTGTTTCTTGATTTCAGCCCTGTATTCGCTAAATTTCTGTGTAAATTACATAGCCAAACACAACCTGAATAGGGTATGACCACAACAGAAACGTTATTCTGTGGTTAACAGACTAAAGACAGGCCACAGACCCGTTTATATCTCGGCCGCGCAACCTGTTTGATGAAGACCCGTTTTAAGCGATGACACCATATTACCTGACAACGCCAATTTACTATGTGAATGATAAGCCGCATATCGGTCATGCTTATACGACACTGGCTTGCGATGTTCTGGCCCGGTTCAAACGTCTTGATGGCTTTGATGTGAAATTTTTGACCGGCACAGACGAACATGGGCAAAAGGTTCAGGCCGCTGCAGAAAAAGCCGGTATTTCACCACAGCAATTCACCGACACGGTGTCACAGAATTTCCGTGACCTGCTTGGCGTGATGAATTTTTCGAACGACCAGTTCATCCGCACCACAGAACCCCGCCATTATGAGGCCTGTCAGGCGCTGTGGCAGCGCCTGATGGATAAGGGGCACATCACGTTGGGCAAATATGAAGGCTGGTATTCAGTCCGTGATGAAGCCTTTTTTACCGAAACAGAACTGGTTGACGGAAAGGCCCCGACCGGCGCACCTGTGGAATGGGTCGAAGAGCCATCTTATTTTTTCAATCTGTCTGCCTGGCAACAGCCTCTGCTTGACCATTATCAGGCCAATCCTGACTTCATTGCCCCTGAATCCAAGCGTAAAGAAGTGATCAGCTTTGTTTCAGGCGGGCTGAAGGACCTGTCTGTCAGTCGCACCACTTTTGACTGGGGCGTGCCTGTCCCTGGTGATCCGGCTCATGTGATGTATGTCTGGCTTGATGCGCTGACCAACTATATCACCGCGCTGGACTGGCACGGGCAGGGGGATGAATTTGACCGTTTCTGGCCAGCAGATCTGCATATGGTGGGTAAGGATATTCTGCGGTTTCACGCTGTCTATTGGCCGGCCTTTCTGATGGCTGCTGATTTGCCCTTGCCAAAACGTGTTTTTGCGCATGGCTGGTGGACAAATGAAGGCCAGAAAATCTCTAAATCACTGGGCAATGTGATTGATCCTCTGCAGCTGGTTGATGAATTCGGGTTGGATCAAACCCGTTATTTCCTGCTGCGTGAAGTGCCGTTCGGGCGTGATGGTGACTTTGTCAGAGCCTCTATGATTCAGCGTATTAACAGTGACTTGGCAAATGATATTGGGAATTTATCTCAGCGCACATTATCTCTTGTTTTTAAAAATCTTGACGGCCGGTTGCCTGAGCTTCCGGTTGAGCTGACAGCAGAAGACACCGCATTGCTGAACGCGGCTGACGGGCTGCTGGCGTCTGTGCGTACAGCTTATGACCAGCAGGCGTTTCATGAGGCTTTGCGGCA
>PBLR01000034.1 GCA_002722385.1 SAR116 cluster bacterium
GCGGCGGGCGGGACCATCAACGCGATTTCCGCATCCCGCCCCACCAACAATGTATCGGTATGATGGCGGGCATGAGACCATTTCCAGGTCACCGGATTGCGCATGATCATAAAACAGGCCAGATGATAGACCACACGGTTCAGCCAGACGGTCTTAAAGGCTGTGCCGTGGCCGCATTCATGCCAGCGGGCATCAGACCCGGATGTATAGAACACCCCGTAAGCCAGCCAAAACGGCACAGACAGCCAGGATGGCATCAGGCTGACAGCTGCAACTCCTGAACCAATCATCACCCCATAGTAAATCAGAATATCCCGCAGAGGCCGCGCATCCTGGCGAGCCAGAAGCTGTTTCATTATCTGTCTGTCAACCGGGCTTTGATACCATTTGGGCGAGACAAGACCATGGGCTGGGCCGCCCGCTTGTGCTGTTGTGACCAGATTATAATCCCGCATCTTTATGCCCCTCATCATCTCACACAAAAGACTAGATCGGACAAAAATCGCCTGTCAATCAGCCAAAGTCCAGCTTAACGCAGAATGAAATCAGTATAGACGAAGCCGCTTCGTTCCACTGTTTCGCCGCGCACCAGATCAAGCGGAGCAGAAAATCCAGGGGCGTTCGCCACAACGGTGTGAAACTCTCCATTCTCACCGCAGGGACCTATGTCCCTCGGCAGCCTTGCCAATAGGTCTGCATCAAATTTTTCTCCGCATAGCTCTTTGGGCAGTTTGCGCGGGTCAGGTGTCACAAGATAGGTTTCCAGACCGCTTTCCAGCATCTCGTCAGCCAGTTGGGTTGTATCGCGGCCCCATAGCGGCAGATGAAGGGTTATTCCATGCGGATTATAGAGGTTTTCACGATAAGCGCGCACATCTTCCAAAAACAAATCCCCGAATATCCAGTCGGCAATGCCCTCTTCTTTTAACTTGAGTACTGTCTGGGTCATGCGGGCTTCATAAATCTCATTACTGCACGGATGAGGCAACGGAACGTTAATCAGCGGCAGATTCAGGGCGTCTGCTTGTGCACGGGCTATATTTTGTCTTGTGCCGTGAACCGCTATCCGCTCAAAAACCTCGTTATAGCTGGACACTAGCCCAACAATATCAAATTCCCCTGCCGCCCGTGCGGCGGCCAGGGCAAAGGCACTGTCTTTTCCTGAGGACCAGGACATAACCGCTCTAGGTTTGCTCATGATAACGCTCTTTCTATTGCGCCCAGCCCGTCTGTCAGCGCCGCCGGGCCGGGCTGAAGGATTAATGGAGATTTTATCTCATAGATACGGTCAAGTCTTACTGCCGGAATATCCTGCCACCCTGCGCGGGCGGCTATTTTTTCTGGACGGACCTTTTTTCCGCACCAGCTGGCCAAAATTACATCAGGAGCCGCCTTAATCACATCGGCAGATTGTACAACCCTGTCTGTTGCCGCCTTATGCACAGATATATGCGGAAACACATCACAACCACCAGCAATTTCAACGAGCTCTGATACCCATTTAATGCTGGAAATCATCGGCTCATCCCATTCTTCAAAATACACTTTTGGCCGCGGTTTGTGCGTATTGGCATCAGCCATCCTCGCCAGGCGCGCCTGATAGTCAGAGGCTAATTTTTCGGCTTCATCTGCTGCCCCAACCACTGCGCCTAAATGCCTGATCATCGCCAATATGCCAGCAATATCCCGCTGGTTATAAGCCATAACCGTTACACCTTTGCGGATCAGATCTGAGACGATGTCTGCCTGAAGATCTGAAAACGTCAGCACAAGGTCAGGTTCAAGCGCCATAATTTTCGGAATATCCGCGGAAGTAAAGGCAGAGACCCGAGGTTTTTGTTTGCGCACCTCTGGTGGACGCACTGCATAACCGGAAACACCCACAATCCGGTCCTGCTGGCCGAGCAGATATAAGGTTTCAACTGTTTCTTCAGTCAGGCAAATTATCCGTTCAGGTGGAAAGCGGCGCATTGACATAAGCAAACTACTAAAAAAGGTGAGCGTAAGTGACAGCCCTCATCCAATCTTGTCTGGGCGTTGTTGTCTAAACAGGCCCGACAGTTTACAAAACAAGGCCGACAGATTGCAGACTTAATTTACAGGTAAACGAGAAACAAAAACACAAGTGACTTACAGACGAGATGCTCTCACAAAAGCCAGGGTCCTTCTGCCTGCCTGATCTGCCCGGTCTGGGGGTAGATGTTGAAACCGGATTCAGCCTTTCAAATAAGTTTAAGTTTGTCTATTAGTTATCTGATTTTATGTCTTAATTTTAAATTCAGTTTGCTGATGATAGACCTCCCCAGGGTGCAGCATGGCGGCCGGAAACTTTGGGTGATGAGGGGCATCCGGCCAAAGCTGGGGCTCAAGGGCAAGGCCTGCAAAAGGCTTGTAAGAAGCCCCGTTCAGACCGGTCGCACAGGTGGATAGATTGGCCCCGTCATAGATCTGAAGGCCTGGCTCTGTGGTATGCAGCTCAAGGCTTGGCCCCTTATCTGTTGTCAGCCAGGCAACCGGCCGCAAAGGCTGGCGCGCATCAGACAGACAGAAATTCGTATCCAGCGGCAGAACAGCAGGCAATATGCGGGGGGTGCGGAAATCAAACCCTGTTCCTTTAACAGCTCTGACCTCACCTGTCGGGATCAGCTCATGATCAACAGGCAGATAGCTGTCTGCGGCAATCTGAAGGCTGTGACCGGCCATATCAGGCCGCCCGGTCAGATTAAAATAGCTGTGGTGGGCAAAATTGCAGACTGTCAACCTGTCCGTCTGTGCGCGCACGCCGAAGCAAAGTGTGGATTCATCACTTATCCGCCAAGTAAGTTCAATGTTCAGGCGTCCGGGAAAGCCCATATGCCCATCTGGCAGCTCCAGCGCAAAGCTGACCTGATCTGGCCCGTGTGCGGTGACCTGCCATAATTGTTTACCTGTACTGACCCGGCCGCCATGCAGGGTGTGACGACCAAGAAAATTCTGATCCAGTTGATAAACTGTCCCGTCCAGCTCCAGATGACCGCCAGCGATCCGGTTTGCATATCGGCCGGCGGTCGCTCCGATATAGCCGCCTTCCTGCTGATAGGGGGCGAAATGGTCGAACCCCAGAACAAGAGACGGATCATGTCCGGCCAGACGCAAATCCTGAAGAATACCGCCATAGCTCAGCAGACGCGCGGTCAGACGCCCATTTGTCAGCGTGACAGCGTGAACAACCTCATCTGTATCTGTGTACCCGAACGTTTCGATCATCTCTGGCGTATTACCTTTTTTGCGCGCCTTGCTGAGGCTGACGGCAGTTATGCCTCAGGTCAAGTACAGGGTGGAGAAGACAGCAGTTTTTGGGTTGCCAGAACGCCTAATTTCATTTCTAGTTCAGAAGAATACGACAAACCGGCCTATCACCACAGGAGAGAGCGATGAGCATCAGACACGCTGTGTCATCGCCATTAGGCGGCGCGTTATGTGCAAGCGCGGCTGTGGTCTGTTTTTCGTTAAATGATGTCTCTATCAAATTCATCAGCGGTGATTATGCGCTTCATCAGATCGTGCTGTTCCGGTCTGTTATTGGGCTGGGCTTGCTGCTGGGTCTGCTGGTCCCGTTTTCAGGCGGGCTGCCGTCATTGCGCACCAACCGGCTGGGGTTACATCTGCTGCGTGGTCTGTGCGTTGTATTTGCCAATTTATGTTTCTTTTTAGGTCTGGCGAGCCTGCAGCTGGCAGAAGGTACAGCGATATTTTTTATCAGCCCGCTCCTCATCACCGTCTTTTCAGTGGTGTTTTTAAAAGAAACGGTCGGCCCGCATCGTTGGGCCGCCATTTTTGTCGGCCTGGTGGGCGTTGTCATCATCCTGCGCCCGGGCACATCAGCTTTCCAGATCGCATCCCTGCTGCCGGTCGCGGCGGCGTTCGGTTATGCGTTTTTACATATGCTGACCCGCTATATCGGCAGGACCGAAAGCGCGCTGACAATGTCCTTTTATATTCAGGTGACCTTTCTTTTGGTCTGTTGCCTGTTTGGTCTTGTCACCGGAAACGGACAATTTGCTGGTCATGAGAATGCATCTGTTGAATTTTTGTTCCGGGCCTGGATCTCACCACAGCCCGATGACCTGGTGTTTTTTCTGCTGATTGGGTTTGCCAGTGCCTTTGGCGGTTTTTTCATCAGCCAGGCCTATCGTAATAATGAGGCCGGTTATATCGCCCCGTTTGAATATATTGCTATGCCGCTGGCGATTATCTGGGGATATCTGGTGTTTCAGGACTGGCCAGATCAGCTGTCGTTTCTGGGTATGGGGCTGATTATCGGCTCAGGGCTGTATGTGATCTGGCGAGAGATCCGCGCCAAGACAGTTGCTGTGCCAGATACACCGCGTTACCGCCGCTAGTCCCGATAAGACAATATCTCTGTCAAAATGCTGGTCAGGGTACGGCTGTCATCAAAGTCCGGCCTGCGGCCCTCACGAACTGACTCTATAAATGCTTCTACCATCTTCTGGTAATGATCGCACGGAGCGAAGGTCACCGGCTGGCCTGGCCCCAGCAGGCTGTCCTTTCCGGCTGATACATGTCCCCATCTGGCTGTTGTGACCTCTGGCGGGTTGAACGGGACATCTAATTGTGCCCACCCTTCTGTACCGACAACCCTGACCAACTGAGACAGGCTTGCCCCGCTTGACACGCTGACAGCAGCTGTCTGGCCAGGCCCGAATTCCAGCAAGGCGGTTGCTGATTTTTCTACATCCAAATGGGCCTCTGGCGTAACTGATGCGGTGAGCAGGCGCGGCGTACTGCCGAACACCCTGATGCTGGCCAGAACACAATAACAGCTGATATCCCAGACCGGCCCGCCGCCCCAGGTCGCGATATTGCGGATATTGCCTTCTGGCTGAGGCGGGTATGAAAACTGGGCTGAAAGGTGATATCTTTCCCCGATATTAAGCGCACTCAGCCAGTCCCATTGCGGATGGTGACGCACCATAAAGGCTTCATAAATATACCTGCCTGTTTGCGCGGCGGCCCGTTCAAGCTGGTCAAGTTCATCCAATCTGAGCGCCAATGGTTTTTCGCACAAAACTGCTTTACCGGCCTTAAGGGCCCTTATCGCCCATGGCACATGCAGATGATTGGGCAGCGGGATATAAACCGCCTCAACAGACGGGTCTGACAGAACATCTTCATAGCCGCCAATCCTTACCCCCTGCCAGATATCATGTTGCGGTGATGTGCCTTGATCGCGGCGGCCCAGATGCACAATCTCACAGCCTGCGTTGCGCATGGCGGGCACAAGTTTTTCACGGGCGATTTTCGCATCACCTAATATCCCAAAGCGCATAACGGCCTCCTCCTCAGGGCTGAATGATGTATCTGATCAGGTAAAGTTTATCTCTGATCACAGGCATCGTAAAGATGAAGCCCTGCCAGATCAGGGCAGCCAGCTGTGATAGAGCGGATTATCTTCATTCAGGGGAAGGTGGATCTGTTTCCCCTCACGGGCAGACCGGTAAACAGCGGTGACAAATTCAATTGACCGCCGCCCGTCAGCAAAGCTGACTATATCGCCCTGCCCTGAGACAAGATGGTCATATATCGCGGCAAATAACCCCTGAAACCCGGACAAGGGCGGGGTCAGGTCCGCCAGAACAGACTCAATCTCAGTCTGCCGCTGCGGGGCTCTGGCAATAAACTGCCAGTCACTATCTGCCAGCTTATAAGGCTCAAGCCCTGATTCTGCTGTCAGACCAGAAAAACAGAACCGCAGGCGGCTGGTATCTGTTGCCGCGCCCAAGGTCACAGAACTGGTGATAAGCGCGCCTGACCGCATGCGAATAGACAGGCTGGCACAATCTTCAACCTCAATCTCATTCACCCGTGTCGCCAAATAAGCAAACACGCTGTCTATCTCACCAAAAGCAAAGCTCAGCCAGTCATGAATATGAATCGCATGACCAAGAATCGCGCCGCCCCGCTCGCCGGCCCAGCTGCCGCGCCAATCCACAGCATAATAGGCCTCATCACGATGCCAGTGGGTCTCAAGACTGCCAACAAGCGGCGTTCCGGCAAGACCTACGGCCATCAGCTTTTGCAGCTTTGCCGCCCCGGCCCCATAGCGATATTGAAATACAGGAAAAACCTCTCGCCCTGTCTGCTGCATCATGTCTGCCAGCTGGTCCGCCTCAGCCAGGCTGGCAACAAGCGGTTTTTCACAAATCACATCCTTGCCCGCTTGCAGTGCGGCAGAACAGGCAGACAGATGAAGATGCGGCGGCAGACAGATATCCACCAGATCAATCTTGGGATCAGCCAAAATCTGATCAAGGTTGCGGGTAATGGTGACAGCTTTCCGGCCAGAGACAGCCTGAGCGGCGCGGGCGTCATCCAGATCGCACATATAACGAACCTCAAACCGGTCAGTAAGCGCCAGATAGGCCTGAAAATGTTCCGCACCAATACCGGCCCCGACAATACCCACACGCAATCTTCGCATCAGCCTGTTTCCGGCTTGCCAGCCTTGTCCGCCAGACGCTGGGCGTCAAGGGCAAGGGCCGTGGCCCTGAAAGTGTGGTTTTGTTTACATGCTGTCTCTGTTCTGTTTTCTATATCATTGATAAGGCGTGAAAAATAAGGCATTCCTGACTCACGGCAGTCAATTTGTTTAACCTCCTTATGCGTAGCCAGAAACAGCTGGTCAGTTATATGGGGCTGGGCAATATTGGTGTATTTGCGCAGCTCAATAGACCCTTCATCTCCTAAAATGAATAACCGCCCGTCCCCCCAGGTGGGCAGCGCATCCGGGGTGAACCAATCAACCCGGATATAGCCATTGCCCTGCGGGCTGTTCAGGACAATTTCGCCAAAATCCTGAAACCCGGGATAGGCAGACAAGGTGGTGTTCTCGGTGTGAGCATGGCTGATGTGCACATCCTGCGCACCGGTAAAATACAGATATTGGTCAATTTGGTGAGAGCCGATATCGCATAAAATGCCGCCAAATTTCTGGCGGTCAAAAAACCAGTCCGGCCGTGTATCCAGATTCTGTCTGTGGGGGCCGATGCCTAAGGTTTGTTTGACTGTGCCGATTGCCCCTGCCCTGACCAGCTCATCTGCTTTGGTGACAGCAGGAACTTCAAACCGTTCAGAAAAATTCACGCTCCAGATACGGCCTGTTTCCGCAACACAAGCTTGAATTTGCGGAAGCTGTTCAAGGGTGGTGCAGCCCGGCTTATCCACCATTACATCCTTGCCTGCCCGCATGGCCTCAATCGCCAGCTCTGCCCGCTCACAAGGAATAGCGGCAATCAGAATCATATCAATATCCGGGTCTTCCAGCAGCCGGCGTTTGTCCTGAACCCGCTCAAGATCAGGAAATCGCTTCATAAATCCAGCTTCAAGCGGGGTATCATAAGCTGTCCACCAGCCCTTACAGACCGCGCCTTCAGCCATCATCTGGCCCAGCATGCCGAAAATATGCCTGTGATCGATACCAAGTACAGCTAAGCGGGGTGAAAAGCGCACATCTTACCTCCTTAAGGATAGGGCGGGCAAAGCCACCAGCTGTTGGTTTCTGGATGAGGTTTCCAGAGCCTCAATCAGGTCATGAATGGCCAGAGCAGATGTGCCGCTGGCCAAAAGCGGTTCAGCATCGTCCAGATGGTCACAGAAATTTGTGATAACCGCCTGATGCCAGGCAGACGAAAACGCCATAGGGTCTGCCCCTGCCCCGGTTGCCGAACTGGTTCCAAATTCTTCGGTTTGGCCTGATTGCCAATGCACAACCAGCCGGTCAGAGAGAAGATGAGCAGACAGATTCTGATAATGCAGCCAGATATCCTCGCTGCGACCGGGAAAGCTGGCGGTGCTGGCAAACAAATGACCAACCGCCCCATTGCCGAACACCAGCCCGACAGAGACAAAATCCTCAGCCTCCATATGATGATGGCCGGTGGTCCGGCATAAGGCCTGAACAGAGCTGACCGGTCCGGTGAACTGCAGCGCCAGATCAAGGGTATGAATGGCTTGCGAGATCAACACACCGCCCCCGTCCCGGTCATAGCTGCCGCGCCCGTCAACATCATAATAACTTTGCGGGCGCCACCAGGGCACAGTGATTTCCACTGATCTGAGCGCACCAGCCCCGCCCCCTGCCAGTAGATTGGCCAGTTTCTGTGCAGATGCCCGCGCCCGATGCTGCAGAACAATGCCTAAGGGCAGATGATGTTCAGCAAACAGATCAACAAGCTGACGGGCTGCCTGTGCTGTCCGCTCAACCGGCTTTTCCATCAATACCGGCATACCCGCCTCAGCAAGGGGCCGGCAGATATCCAGACGCGCATTTGGCGGGGTCGCCAGAATCACGAAATCAACCTCATCATCACCAGCAATGGCAGCTGTATTTTGATACACGTTAAGATCGGACGCTAACGGTTCTGTCTGCCGGTCAATGAAGGCTTGTGCAGAGCCAGGCGTGCTGGCCATCACCCCTTTCAGCCTGACCCGGTCCTCAAGATGGCTGAAGGCGTCCATATAGGCTGAGCTGACCATACCGCACCCGATCAGCACAGCTTGTTTTATAGCGGGCATCACCTGTCTCCGACCATCCTGTCCTGACTTCAGACCATAAAGCCTGCCAAACCATAAAGCAAAGCCTCAGCGTGGTTTAACATTTTCATGCCTGACTGACCGTTTGATTGTGCATAACTTGCCCTGTTTTTTTCTTGGTTTTCTCTGTTATTGTCTGTTATGCCCTGCACGGGCTCAACCGCCGTTTGATAGATTTGCCGGAGGATGTTTTTGTGATGCAGTCGCTTGGTTATGGCATAATCGGGTGCGGTATGATGGGCCGCGAACATATCCGCAATATCCAGCTGCTTGACCAGACCTCGGTAACCACCATTTTTGAGCCTGATGAGCAGATGCGGGCTGAGGCGAAGATATTGGCCCCTGATGCGGTGTTTGCCTCATCTTTGGAAGAGGTTGTCAGATCAGAAGATGTGGATTGCCTGGTTGTGGCGTCTCCCAATCATCTGCATAAAGCCCAGCTTGACAAAATTCAGAACATCGCCGCAAAGCCCTTGCTGATGGAAAAGCCGTTATTCACAAATCCGGCGGACAGGCCGCACCTGCTGGAGATGAAAAACAGCTATGCTGCGCCGATTTGGTTAGGCATGGAATATCGCTATATGCCGCCGGTCGCACGCCTGCTGGACGAGATGGAAGAGGTCACAGGCGGGCTGAAGATGGTAACGATACGTGAACATCGCTTCCCCTTTCTTCAGAAAGTTGGTGACTGGAACAGGTTTAACAGGAATTCAGGTGGCACATTTGTTGAAAAATGCTGCCATTTTTTTGATCTTATGAGGTTGATGACAAACAGCGAGGCGGTCTCTGTCATGGCGTCTGCAGGCCAGGCCGTTAATCATCTGGATGAGCGCTATGATGGCCAGACACCCGATATCTGGGATCATGGTTATGTCATTGTGAATTTTGAAAACGGTATCAGGGCGATGCTGGAATTATGTATGTTCGCAGAGGCCAGCCAGTTTCAGGAAGAGATCAGCGTGGTGGGTCCGGCAGGAAAAATTGAAGCCAAAGTCCCCGGCCCGATCCGGTTCTGGCCAGAGGAAGCCGGGCCGCCACCTGTTCCAGAACTTGTTATATCAAAGCGCTCCCCCCGCCAGCAGACCATACGCCCCTTACCTGTTGACCTGGCTCTGTTGAAGGCAGGAGATCATAACGGGGCCACATTTTACCAGCATCAGCAATTTGCCGAGCTGGTCAGGTATGGCGGCAAACCGGCGGTCAGCCTTGAAGACGGGCTGAAGGCTGTCGATATAGGGATAGCCGCCCAGAGAAGTGCGGAAACAGGACAAACTGTTTATTTGTAAGGTCAGTGCTAAGGCGGCGCTATATCGTGAGCAATAATGAAGAGGAGGCTTGCCGATGAAGGGATTGAAAATTCTTGTTCTGCTGAGCGCGCTAATCACTGCGCTGCCGGCTACGGTTCATGCACAACAGAAGGCTGAGTTTCTTCTGGTCTGGGTGTTTTCAGGTGATTATATCGACAGCGGGCTGAGATTCAGTGCCGCGGGCGGCTGTTATGCTGAAGCACAGAACAAGGGCATGGAAATGCGTGAAATCGGGCTGAAACCGCCTCAGTTTTTCTGTGTGCCTCTGGCAGAAGACCAGCCTTTTGTTGTGATGCGTCAGCCTCAGGCCGGCTCCCGGTTCCCGTTCTAGCCCTCAAACAGGCAGGGTGACATTCTGTTTGACGGGGATATGTAAAGCTGGTGGGATAAAACCATCACACCCGCGCACAATCAGGATTATTCAGGCCGATGACGAAGATCAAATCTGTCACCCTCACCCAATTTACCTTTCCGGCACATAATCTGGCCCCGTCTGAGCCGGGCAGTTCAATCGGCGGCTTGTTCTATGCCCCCGGGGCGCAAACCGATATTTCCAAGCAGGCTGTCCGCATTGAGACCGAAGACGGGTGTTGCGGGGACTATGTGCTGAACTGGGGCGCGTCTCCGGCAGTATTGGCCCAGATGCAGATGCTGGCCCCGATGCTGATCGGCCGTCACGCTGAATACCGCCAGGGTATTTTTGATGATCTGAAAAGAGAGCTACGCCAGTTTGACCATATGGGCCATGGCCCGCTGGATATTGCGCTGTGGGACTGGCAGGGCAAACAGCTGAACTGTTCCATAGCCGCCTTGCTGGGCAGCTATCGACATAGGCTGCCTGCTTATGCCAGCACCTATCATGGTGACAGAAATGGCGGGCTGGACAGCAAGGAAGCTTTTGCTGAGTTTGCGTTGGCCTGCCGTGATCTCGGCTATACAGCGTTCAAGATACACGGCTGGCATGACGGCAACCCGAAAGAAGAAGCAGAGCTGGTCTTGCATGTCCGCAAAATTGTCGGGGACGACATGACACTGATGCTGGACCCGGCCTGTGAGCTGCGCACATTTGCTGATGCGTTGTATGTTGGCCGGGCCTGTGATGAAGCGGGGTATCTATGGTATGAAGACCCGTTCAGAGATTCAGGTGTGTCTGCTTTTGCCCATAAACGGCTGCGCGAAAAGCTGAAAACCCCTTTATTGCAGACAGAACATATCCGCGGCGTAGAGCCCAAGGCTGATTTCCTGCTGGCCGGGGGTACCGATATGCTGCGTTCAGACCCAGAATATGATCTCGGCCTGACCGGTGCGCTGAAAATTCACGCATTGGCAGAAGCGCATGGGGTGGATTGTGAAATTCATGCCTGCGGTCCGGCACATCGTCATTTGATGGCCGCGTCCCGGAATTCAAATTTCTATGAAATGGCACTGGTCGGGCCAGACTGCCCGAATGCGGTCGCCCCGGTTTATCAATGCGGCTATGAAGACCAGCTCAGCGCTATTGACCAGCAGGGCTGTGTTGATGTGCCCACAGGCCCTGGCCTGGGCGTTGTGTATGACTGGGCGTATATCAAGGCTCATAAAACAGCTGAATTCAGCTATAGCTGATTTTCGATAGATTGCGCCATAAGAACAGAGCTGTCCACCTGGCCTTGTTATCCTATCAGCAGTGTCTTTTACGCGGTGAGTTGCCTGACCTTTTGGTCAAGGACCTGTTTGAAGCGGCCACGATCAGACGCAGAAAAGGCCCGGCCGCCACCTGCTTTGGCCATATCCAGAGGCTGGGCTGCCCGTAAATCGGCCATCAAATCGCGGCTGGCCAGCTGGTTGCCGATATTTTCTGTTGTCAGTTCTGAGCCGTCCGGACGCAAGACAGCCGCCCCTTCTTTCAGAGCTTCTGCGGCCAGAAGAATATCATTTGTGATGATGATATCCCCCTGCCCAGCCGCGCTGACAATCCATTTATCAGCCTCATCCGGCCCCTGAGAGACATATTTCATCTCAATCAATTCATGAGGATAGGGCCGCACACCGCCATTTGTGACCATGATCAGCCTGACCTGATGGCGAAGCGCAATATCAATCGCTTCTTGGCGTACAGGACAAGCATCTGCATCAATATAAATCACAAAGCCCCCTCTTTGTTGTTTTCCGGTTTGTGCTGTTGCCGGGCCTGTAAATATCGCGCATAACAAAGACATGTTCACACTTGACCACAGACTGGAAAACGATAGCGAATTTATCGCTGATTGGGGAGTGTTTTCCCTGCGGCAGATGAAGGATGAACGGTTTTTCTGGCTGCTGATTATCCCCCGCCTGCCCGCTATTAGTGAATGGCATGACCTGTCTGCGGCTGATCTGGCTGAACTGAATAAGCTGATATCCTATCTCAGCTATCATATTAAACAGATTGAAAAAGCTGATAAAATAAATGTTGGCGCTTTGGGGAATATGGTCAGCCAGTTTCATCTTCACCTGATTGCCAGACATCACGGGGATGCGGCCTGGCCGGGACCTGTCTGGGGCGCAGGAACGGCTGTGCCGCCTGCACCGGCCAAACAAAAGGCGCGACGACAGATCGTTCTTGATTTGCTGGCGGATTTTCGCACATCGCCGTAATCCGCTGCCCGGTTCAGCACGAATAAAAAACAGATTTATCTCTTCAGCCGCCCGGCCTTATTTTTTCCCCGCGGAGCATCTTGTTCATGTCTGTCACATTACATTGGTTTCGGTCTGATTTGCGCCTGTCTGACAACCCCGCCCTGACAGCAGCAGCAAAAACCGGACCGGTTATTTGCCTGTATATTCTTGATGAGGCAGATGACAGACCGCCTTCTGTAAAGATGGACGCGCCTGTTCAGCAGAACGATGCAGCAGGCGGGGCAACACGGGTCTGGTTACATAAGGCCCTGGAATCGCTGAGTGCTGATCTTGATGGTCACTTGGTTCTGAAGCGCGGTCCGGCTTTGACGATATTGCGCCAACTGATCAAACAAACCGGGGCTGACAAGCTGACCATGACGCGGCGATACGCCCCTCATCACGCCGCGATTGATCAGCAAATCCGACAAGCTCTTGGCGAAGACGGTGTGTCGGTCAACATTATAAGCGGCAATCTGTTATGGGAGCCGGAACAAATAACCAAACAGGACGGCACACCATACAAAGTATTTACACCATTTTATCGCCGCGGCTGTCTGGCAGCTGAAGCACCGCGCCGCCCTCTGCCCCGACCAGAGATCACCTTTGCCCCCTTGCCAGACGGTGGCCAGACGCTTGAAGAATTAGCGCTGATGCCGCCCCTGCCCTGGGCAGAACAAGTCACCTCAGGCTGGACTATCTCAGAAGCTGGGGCACAAGACGCCCTGGCCGCATTTGTAAACCCTTCCCCGCAAGCCGGGTTAAGCAGTTATGCTGATGGCCGCAATTTTCCGGCAAAGCCGGCCACATCCCGGCTGTCGCCCTATCTGAAATGCGGACAAGTCTCTCCGCATCAGGCCTGGTATGCGGCTGAAGGGCTGTTTCATGACAGTGATGTGAATTTGGATATGTTCAGATCAGAACTGGGCTGGCGTGAATTTTCTTATCATCTTCTGCACAGTAATCCTGATCTGAAAACCACACCGCTTCAGGCTAAGTTTGCTCAGTTTAACTGGCTGGATAACGCCGACCACCTGCGCGCCTGGCAAACCGGCCAGACAGGCTATCCTATCGTTGACGCTGGTATGAGAGAGCTGTATCACACAGGCTATATGCATAACCGGGTGCGGATGATCGTCGGCTCATTCCTGGTTAAAAACCTGCTTCTTGACTGGCATCATGGTGAAGCCTGGTTCTGGGAGTGTTTATTTGATGCTGATGCGGCCTCAAACACGGCCAGCTGGCAATGGATAGCGGGCTGCGGGGCGGATGCAGCACCCTATTTCCGCGTGTTTAACCCGATAACACAAGGCCAGAAATTTGACCCTGAAGGCCGTTATACCCGCCGGTTTGTTCCTGAACTGGCAGAAATGCCGTCAAAATATCTGTTTAACCCGTTTGAAGCACCAAGAGAAGTTCTGATGCGGGCGGGGGTCCGCCTGGGTGATACCTACCCCCGGCCATTGGTGGATGTAAAATCATCACGTCTGCGCGCGCTTGATCATTTTGCCGCCCTGCCCAAGGCCTGACCCATGGCCAATCTCATTCTCATTTTAGGGGACCAGATCAGCCCCCAGATCAGCAGCTTGAAGGCGGCGAACAAGTCTGAAGATATTGTGCTGATGGCAGAGCTGCGGTCTGAGACCGGCTATGTGAAACATCACAAAAAGAAAATCGCTCTTTTATTCTCGGCAATGCGGCATTTTGCTCACGAGCTGACAACAGCTGGATGGCAGGTTGACTATCACCGCTTTGATCCCGCCTCAGCCTGTACCAATTTTACCGATGCGGTTCAACAAGCGGTCAACAGACATAACCCAGGCAAGGTGATTGTCACAAAACCAGGTGAATACCGCCTGGCTGAGGAGATGAGCGGGTGGGCTGATGTGCTGCCTTGTGCTGTCAGCCTGTGTGAAGATGACCGGTTTTTTGCCACAACAGACGAATTCGCGGCCTGGGCAGAGGGGCGCAAACAGTTGCGGATGGAATATTTCTACCGTGAAATGCGGCGCAAGACAGGTCTGTTGATGCAAGGGGATGAGCCTGTTGGTGGTCAGTGGAATTATGATGCGGATAACCGCCAGCCCCCCAAAGACGGGCTGGTCATCCCGCCACCAACCCGGTTTACCCCGGACGATATCACCAAAGATGTGCTGGCTTTGGTTGAGGCTGAATTTTCCGATCATTTCGGCGATCTTCAGCCCTTTGATTTTGCTGTGACGGCTGATCAGGCCCGGCAGGTCCTTGATGAGTTTATTGCCCAGCGTCTGCCCCAGTTCGGCAGCTATCAGGACGCGATGCTGGCAGATGAACCCTTTATGTTTCACGCCCATATCGGGTTTTATCTGAATTGCGGGCTGCTGTCCCCTCTGGAGGCGGTCACCGCTGCTGAACACGCCTATTTCAGCGGGTCTGCCCCGTTAAACGCAGTTGAAGGGTTTATCCGGCAGATCTTGGGCTGGCGGGAATATGTGCGCGGCCTGTACTGGCTGAAAATGCCTGAATACAAAACCCTGAACCATCTGAACGCAACCCGTCCCTTGCCGTCTTTCTTCTGGACCGCAGATACAGATATGCGGTGCCTGAAAACCTGTGTGCAGGACACCCGCAAATTTGCTTATGCTCATCATATTCAGCGTTTGATGGTGCTTGGCAATTTTGCCCTTCTGGCCGGTCTTCATCCTGATGAGGTGAATGAATGGTATCTGATTGTATATGCTGATGCGTATGAATGGGTTGAACTGCCGAATGTATCAGGCATGGTTTTATATGCTGACGGCGGGTTGCTGGCCAGCAAACCTTATGCGGCAGGTGGCGCTTATATTGACCGTATGTCTGATTATTGTTCTTCCTGCCGCTATAAGGTGAAGCAAAAAAACGGGCCAGATGCCTGTCCGTTTAATTATCTGTATTGGGACTTTCTGATCCGGCACCGCGAAAAACTGAACAAAAATCCACGCCTGGGCATGATTTACCGCACCCTTGATAAAATGGGAGAGGACAAACAAAACACCATCCGGCATGATGCCGCCCTGTTCCTGGATAAGCTGAGCTGATATCTGTTGCCAGCTGTTCTGGCTTTTCTTATCAGCCTCAGCTACAAGCTGATGTGCTTTATTTAGGTTTTCGTTTTTGGTGTTTATGATATGCCCCTGACCTCGTTATCAAAATATCCGGCGTTCGGGGTCCTTCTTGGCCTGTTCGGCGCCCTCATCATCACACCTGACACGTTGTTCATGCGTCTATCAGAGATGGATGTCTGGGTGATGATGGTCTGGCGCGGCCTGCAAATGGGCGGGTTTTTGCTGCTGGTCTGGCTCGCCTATGCCCTGTTCAGTTATACAGCAGATAAACGCGCTGCCGATATGATGGCTCTGTTCAGCTGGCAGGGCCTCACCGCGGTCGGGGCGATTATCTTTGGCGGGGTAACCTTTGTCTATGGTATCGCTGAGACATCTGTGTCTATTGTGCTGTTTTCGCTGGCCTGCTCACCTTTGTTCGCAGCTCTGTTCTCGGCTATTCTGTTAAAGGAAAAGACGCATGCCGCAACCTGGATAACAATGGTTGTCAGCCTTGTCGGCATTGCCCTGACTGTCTGGGGCGGGGATGAGGCGGTGGCTGCCCCAAAGGGATCTGTTCTTATCGGCGCGTTATGCGGATTAAGTACAGCCGCCGCGTTGGGCCTGAATTTTGTGATGTTCCGGTCTCGCTCAGATATTCCTTTATTGCTGGCAAACGGTTTGGGTGCGTTTATTACTGGCCTCATCGGCCTGTTTGTTCTGGGCGCATCTGCTACTGGTCTGTCAGTTGTTTTCACTGGCAATCTTTTGGCCATATCTGTTTCAGGCCTGTTTATATTGCCGGTTTCTTTCATGGCCCTCACCGCAGCCACCCGCTTTACACGCGCAGCAAATGTCAGCTTATTTATGCTGCTGGAAACCGTATTGGGTCCGGTATGGGTATGGCTGGGTACCGGTGAACGCCCGGGGCTGTTGACCATATGTGGCGGGGTTATCGTTGTGCTGAGCCTGGCAGCCTATATCCGCTTACTGCTGAAAACAGACAACAGCTAAAAGACCACTGGCGCATCTCCTGGTTTCCAGGGGGTATATTTATGCATGATGGCCGCAAATCGCTGGCTGGCCAAAAAAGCCTGCAGCCAGAGATGCACAGCTGGCCAGTCCTGATCATCAAACCAGGTGATATCAGCAATTCTGAACTGCCGCACAAATGGCAGGGCGGCGTAATCAGCCAGTCCTGCCTCGCTGCCGTTCAAAAAAGGATTCTTGTTCAGACGCGTGTCAATCTGCTTCAGAAACGCGGCCCATTCAGCACGGTGATAACTGGCCAGTTCAGCAGCATCAGCCTTGTCTTCAGCAAAACGGGCAGAATATTTATATCTGTCCAGATGGGTCTTGAACGGGCCGTCCAGCTGGTCCAAAAACGCCTGCAGGCCTGCCTGGTCCTGTTTCCATCTTGTCAACCATTGTTCAGGATCGCCGCTCTGCTGTAACGCCCAGAACATGATATCCCGGCTTTCTTCGATAACCTGCCCGTCTGTGCGTTCCAGCACAGGAACTGTTGCGGTTTCAGATACAGCCAAAAAGGCATCTGGCTTATCGCGTAACAGGATTTCGCGCAATTCAACCTGTAAACCGGCTGACTTCACCGCCAGGCGGGCCCGCATCGCATAGGGACACCGCCGGAAGCTCCAGAAAATAGGCAAGCGTTTCATTCTGTACTCAACTTTTCGATAGATGTTCAGTCAGCTCAAATGCCGGGCCGCTCACACTGAATGCCTGGGCAAAGCCGGTGACCAGAACCCCTTCTTCTGGCTGAACTTCAAACAAATGAAAATCTGTGAAATTTCGGATCATCTCCATAACCGGGCCATGCACCTCTCCGATTTCATCACAAAGTCCGGCAAAGCGGGGATCATCACGTGACAATTCTGATACCTCAGCTGAAAACTTCACCCTGACGCGCGCCCATATATTCTGCGAGATGGCTTCATCTTCTATCAGAAAAAACTGCGCTTGTGCCCCGTTGACTAGGGCGCGAATATGAGCAGATAAATGGCTTGAATAAATGTAAAAATACCCGTTTCTGCGAATGAACGGGGCATGACCAACATCAGCAAACAGGTTGCTGTCTTCATCAACCAGAACAGAAATGCCGAGTGTTCTTGCGATAGTGAGAAGCCGGTCCCGCTTTTTCAAGACATTTTTTACCTGTTTTTCATCCATATTCGTCACCATCTGTGCTGAGTTATGGTAGGCTGGTCAAGACATGGCAGGGGTTCACCCGCCAAACCCCTATGCCAGAGATAGGCAAATGGAGTGCACATGACAACCCAGATCACTGTGGATATCTTTGCCGACATTATTTGCCCGTGGTGTTTTATCGGCAAGACACGACTTGATCAGGCCTTTGCCCGCCGCCCGGACATTATGCCTATCTATCGATGGCGCAGTTTTTTGTTGAACCCGTCCATGCCGCCTGAAGGGATGAGCCGTCAGGCCTATCTGACAGCGAAATTCGGTCACGCCGCATCTGCTGTTTATGGCCGGATCGCCATGGCGGGCCTTGATGCCGGGATAGATTTCCAGTTTTCGAAAATTCAGCGCACACCAGATACGCGCCCCATACACCAGCTGTTGCTGGCCGCTGGCCCAGATAGCGAGGCTCTGGCAAACGGCTTTTATCAGGCCTATTTCCTGGACGGACGTGATATTGGCAAATCAGAGGTTCAGGACGAGTTGCTTGAGGCCTGCGGGCTGAGCCGGGCGGGGTTAGCAGAACAGCTGGCCAGTGCTGAGGCACAAATGGAGATAGACCTTCAAGATTGCCATACGCTTGGCATTGAAGGGGTGCCGATGATGATTTTCAATGACAGCCTGTCCCTGGCCGGTGCCTACCCGCCTGACATCCTGTTGAATGTGATTGATACAGCCGCGCGCCCCAGCTAGGCCGCGTTGTCCAGAAGCCCCGCAATATCCTGCAGATATCCCCTCGCCTGATCGGCTCTGGCCTCCTTGGTTTTCAGGTCTGTCTTGATAATCAGCTTGTGATCTGCCCGTAACTGAACCGCCCCGCCCTGTTTGGCGATCCAGCCGATCAACTGGTCCGGTCGGGCAAAGTGATTATCTTTGAATGATAACGCAAACCCTTTATCCCCGGCATCCAGCTTCTGGATATTACAGCGCTTACAAAATTGTTTTAATACAACAATTTCCAGCAGGTTTTTGACAGATTGCGGAACCGGGCCAAACCGGTCAACAAGCTCTGCTGAAATCAGGCTGACATCATCACTTTCAGCAAGTGCGCCTATCCGCCTGTATAAAGATAAGCGCACAGACAAATCAGGCACATAGGCATCTGGGATCAGCACGCTTGTGCCCAACGTGATCTGAGGTGACCATCCTGTCTCTGCCTCTTCCTCGGCTGTTTCAGCACGGTCAAGGCGGGCCGCCTCAACCGCCTGCTTCAACATATCCTGATAAAGCTCAATCCCGACTTCCTTTACATGGCCGGACTGCTCATCCCCAAGCAAATTACCTGCCCCACGGATATCCATGTCATATGAGGCAAGGGAAAAACCAGCTCCCAGCTTATCAAGGGTCTGCATCACTTCAAGGCGGCGACGCGCCTGCGGGGTGAGGATCATCTGCGGATCAGTGGTCAGGTAAGCGTAGGCCCGCTCTTTGCTGCGGCCGACACGCCCGCGCAATTGATAAAGCTGGGCCAGACCAAACATATCAGATCGATGGATAATCAAGGTGTTGGCAGTGGGAATATCAATGCCTGATTCAATGATATTTGTAGATAATAACACATCAGCTGCCCCGTCACCGAAATCTGTCATGGCCTGATCAAGTTCGGTTGCTGACATTTTCCCATGAGCTGTCAGAATTTTCAGATCAGGGACCAGCGTTATCAGGCGATCATAAATGCGGCTGAGATCAGAGATGCGAGGGCACACCATAAAGGTCTGGCCGCCTCTGAACCGCTCCCGTAAAATCGCTTCTTTCAGGACCACCCCGTCCCAGCAGCCAACAAATGTCCTGACCGCCAGCCTGTCAACAGGAGGGGTGGCGATGATAGACATATTGCGCACCCCGGACAGAGCCAGTTGAAGGGTCCGCGGAATCGGTGTCGCTGACAAGGTGAGCACATGGATATCACCCCTCAATTCCTTCAGCCGTTCTTTCTGGGCCACACCGAAATTTTGTTCTTCATCGATAATCAGCAAACCCAGATTATTGAATTCAATGGATTTTGCCAGCAGGGCATGCGTGCCTACCACCATCTGTACAGACCCATCCTTCAGCCCCGCCTTAATATTGGCCGCTTCCTTAGGCTTAGCCATTCGGGACAGAGTGGCCACATTCACCGGAAAGCCTTTGAACCTCTCTTCAAACAAGCGGCCATGCTGGCGGGCCAGAAGCGTTGTCGGGGTCACCAGAGCAACCTGATATCCGGCCATGGCCGCCACAAATGCCGCGCGCAGAGCGACTTCTGTTTTGCCGAAACCCACATCACCACAAATCAGCCTGTCAGTGGCCCGGCCAGAAGACAGATCTGTCAGCACATCTGAAATCGCGTCCAGCTGATCATCTGTCTCAGGATGGCCGAAACGGGCACAAAATTCCGCAAACACGCCATCTGGCGGGCTTAACGGTTCAGCAGTGGCCACTTCACGCTTTGCCGCGATTTTCATCAGCTGATCAGCCATTTCCCGGATCCGGCCTTTGATTTTGGCTTTACGGGCCTGCCAGCCTGCCCCGCCCAGCTTATCCAGACTCGCCTCGCTGCCTTCCTGGCCGTATCTGGACAGCAGCTCAATATTCTCAACCGGCAGATATAATCTGTCACCGCCTGCATAGCTGAGATGAAGACAGTCATGATCGGTACCGTCTGAACGGATTGTCTCCAGCCCCTCATAACGACCAATGCCATGTTCAACGTGCACCACCAGATCGCCAGCTTCAAGCGAGGATACCTCACGCAGAAAATCATCTGCACGGCGCCGCCCCTGCGGGCGCGAGCTGCGCACACCAAAGACATCCTGTTCAGTGATCAGACAGGCAAACGGACTTTCAAACCCAGCTTCAACAGGCGAGAGCAGCGCATAACACCCAGACGAGCCAACCTGATCCAGCCTGTCTACTTGTGTAATAGCGGCCTCCAGATGCCCGCCAATCAGCTCTGTCATCCGCGTGAGCGACCCTGTTGATGCGGCGGTTAAAATGACAGGTCTTGTCTGGACAGCCTGGCGGATATGCTGCGCAGCAGCGACCGATGGAGAGGCCTCACTTGCTGCCCCTGCCCCGAAGGTCGGCCCAAGGCGCGCGCCTGTGTCACTGTCAGACGCTGCTGTCTCTGGTCTGCTGAAGCCTGACAGGATTGTGGTTTGGCCTTCAGCGTGAAAGCTGGTGACCTCTGCTGATGTCAGATACATCTGCTCCGGCGGCAAAGGCCGGTAGACTTGATCCTGTTCAGTGCCAACCGCTTCCATTCGGGCCTGATAAAAGTCAGCAATTTGGTCCAGCCGGGCCTGCCACACCGCCTCTGCATCAACATCAAACAGATACCGCCATTCAGGCAGTTGGTCATGAACAGACAACAGCCCATCATGTAACAGAGCCAGCCAATGTTCCAGACCGGCGGTCGTCTGGCCAGCAGAGACCGCTTCATAGATATGATCGCGGGCCGCACGGCCGCCAAATTGTTTCAGATAACCCTGCCGGAAGCGTGTGATCGTATCCTCATCAAGCAGATATTCATGAGCCGGCCGGATATCCACCTGGCTAATAGCCGCCTCAGATCGCTGGCTGAGTGAGTCAAAGAATTTTATCGATTCAATCTCATCACCAAAGAAATCCAGCCTGACCGGCAGCTGATCTGTATGCGGATAGATATCCAGAATGCCGCCGCGAACAGAATATTCACCATATTCCCGCACGGTCTGTGTCCGCCGGAAGCCGTTACGCGACAGAAACGCCGAAATCGTCTCTTGTGTGATGGTCTGGCCGGCCTGTAGGTTAAGTGAGGTATCCGCAAAATAAGATAAGCGCGGCAGTTTCTGCAGCCAGCCATTCACCGTGGTCAGCAAGACAACAGGTTTACCGCCGGTCTCAGAGTCAAGAACAGCAAGCCGTGATAACGTCTGGACCCGCTTTGCTGTGATTGTTGAATGGGCTGACACCCGGTCATAGGGCAGACAGTCCCAGGCAGGCAGAGACACCACCTCAATCTGATCAGACAACGCCAACAATCCGGCTTCTATCCGGGCCAGACGCACATCATCACGGGCGATAAAAACCAGCCCGTCAGTCTGTTCAGATAATTGGGCCAGCACCAACGGAATGACCGCATCAAGACAGCCATAGATCTGTTTTGATAAATTTATTTTATTTATAAATTTCATATAATTATTTTTTAACTTTAAAGTTATTAATCATATTCATGACACTGTTCTGGAACTGTGGCGGCACCTCTTCATCACCTTGCACCCAGGCCAGAATTTTTGGATCTCCTGCTTCCAGCAAAGCTTCAAACATATCCAATTCCTCGTCACTGAGATCAGGCAGATAGCAGGACGCAAACTGACCCAGCAACAGGTCTGTTTCTTTCATACCTGTATAGCTGGCCCGGTAGATCAGTTTTTTGATGCGGGCCTGACGTGCCGGCAAAGCGTTGCCGTGCGGCGGGGCGGGTGTTTCTGACATTGATTAACCCTTCTGATCAGCGTTAAGATAGGCTGCTGTCTTTATGTCGATACGGTCTGGGTCTGTCCATACCAAAAAAAGACATAAGGGCTGACAAAGCCTTGTAACAGATTTGTGCTCGCATATGCATATCGCCCGCCCTCCTGTGATCTACGCGCTGTTCGCTGCCTTGACCAGCTTGCCCGGGGTCGGCCCGAAGATGGCTGAGCTGTTGAATAAGCGAACCGGCCGATATGTGATTGATTTGCTGCGCCACTTACCGGTGAGTGTGATTGACAGGCGGGCCCGCCCTGCGGTTGATGATGCTGAAGACGGCCAGATCGCCACATTTGAAATTCTGGTCCTGAAAGCAGATATTCCCCCGCCCCGTTCGCGCCGCCCGGCCCGCGTGACCGCAGAAACGACAGGTGGCCAGATTGAGCTGGTCTTTTTCCATGCACAGACAGATTATCTGAAAACCACCCTGCCGGTGGGTGAACGCCGCCTGATCAGCGGCCGGGTTGAACGGTTTCAGGGCCGTTTGCAAATGCCGCATCCTGATTTTATCCTGCCGAAAGAAAAGGCAGACACCCTGCCCCAGGTCGAACCTGTCTATCCGCTGACCGCAGGTCTGAAGGCCCGCACAGTAAGCAATGCGATAAAAGCTGGCCTGAAAACCGTACCCAGACTTGAAGACTGGATTGATGAGGAAGTCAAAGCGGCCCGCCGCTGGCCTGAATTTAAAGCAGCCTTGTTGCAGGCCCATGCCCCGCAAGCCGTTACTGATTTATCCCCGACAGCCCCTGCCCGGGCGCGGCTGGCATTTGATGAGCTGTTTGCAAACCAGCTCGCCCTTGGGCTTATCCGCCAACAGACCAAAACTGCCCTGCCAGGACGCGTGATTGCAGGAACAGGCCAGCTGACAGACCAACTGCTGGCGAGCTTGCCCTTTACGCCAACAACCGCCCAGAAGCGGGTGATCAGCGAAATCACCACTGATCAGGCCTCAGCAGACAGGATGCTCAGATTGCTGCAAGGGGATGTAGGCTCTGGTAAAACCTTTGTGGCGTTGATGGCGATGCTGACCGCGGTTGAAGCAGGCACGCAGGCCGCCCTTCTTGCCCCGACAGAAATACTGGCCCGCCAGCATCATCAGAATCTTTCTGCCTTTTTGGCCCCGCTCGGGCTGACGCCGGTACTGCTGACCGGCGCAACCAAACAAAAAGAGC
>PBLR01000035.1 GCA_002722385.1 SAR116 cluster bacterium
CATTGCGGGCCAAGAGATGAAGCTGAGTTTAGCTGCGGCGGCGAAGCCCATATCGCCCGGCCGCTGGCCGAGAATAAAATCAGCGATCGCGAGTTTGCCGATTATCTGTTCCTGCGGGATAATCCCAAGGGAGTGTTTTTGGAACGCTGGCGGCATGCGGCGGGATGCCGGCGCTGGTTCAATGTGGTCCGTGATACCGTCAGCCACCAGATTATAGAAATCTATGCGATGGGCAGCCTGCCGAAAAGCAAGGCCGGAAAGAATGCCTATCAGACCAGCTGGCGCCGCGATACAGCTGCTGAAGCCGCGGCCAAACCTGTGAAAAATGGTAAGGGGGCACGCTGATGGCACGGCGCAAACAAACCATGAGAGCGACTTCCGGTGCCGCCACCTCATCACAGACGCCTGTCCGCTTCAGCTTTGACGGCAAGAGCTATACAGGCTTTGCCGGTGATACGCTGGCCTCTGCCTTGCTGGCTAATAATGTGCATCTGGTGGGCCGATCATTTAAATATCACCGCCCGCGCGGCATTATGGCCGCCGGCGCAGAAGAAGCCAACGCGCTGGTCCAGGTCGGCATAGGCGGCCGGGTGGAGCCTAATCTACGGGCAACACAGGTAGAGCTGTATGACGGGCTGGTCGCCAAATCGCAAAACCGCTTTCCCAGCCTGAAATTTGATGTGGGTGAGGTGAACTCGCTGCTGTCTCGGTTTTTTCCGGCCGGATTTTATTACAAGACCTTTATGTGGCCGGCCTCATTCTGGATGAGTTACGAAAAAGTCATCCGCCATGCTGCAGGTCTGGGCAAGGTCGGTGATGATCATAATGACCCCGACAGATATGAAAAACGCCACGCCCATTTTGAAATTGTAGTCGTTGGCGGTGGGGCGTGCGGGCTGATGGCCGCGCATGAAGCGGCCAAAAGCGGCAAGCGCGTGTTGATCTGTGAAGACGGGCCGCGGTTCGGGGGCTGGCTGAACAGTATAAGTGATGTGCAGATTGACGGTCAGAGCGCACAAGACTGGATCGCCGCAACGCTTGCCCAGCTGGAGGCGATGGAAAATGTGACTGTCCTGGCACGCACCAGCCTGTTTGGCTATGGCGATCATAATTACTTAGCCCTGGCTGAACGGGTCACAGATCATCTGGCTGACAAGCCTGCGCATCTGCCGCGCATGCGGATGTGGAAGGTACGGGCAGGACAAGTCATTCTGGCGACCGGGGCGATTGAACGCCCGCTGGTGTTTTCAGGTAATGATCTGCCCGGAGTGATGCTGGCCTCTGCGGTGCAGACCTATCTGGGTGAATATGGCGTGCTGCCCGGCAGACGCGCTGTTGTGATGACCAATAATGACGCCGCTTGGCAGACCGCCTTTGCGCTGCAGCAGGCAGGATGCCTGATTAAAGCCATTGTGGATACACGGCCCGCCCCGACAGCCGCGCTGATGCGCCAGGCCAAAGCCCTGAATATAGAGGTACTGGCAGGGTACGGCATTACCGCGGCACATGGGCATCTGAAGGTTGCGCGTGTTGAGGTCTCACCGCTGTCTGCTGACGGCACAGCTGTCGCCGGAGATGCCGCGCATATCGATTGTGATTGTGTTTTGATGTCAGGCGGGCTGAGCCCCGTGGTGCATTTGCATTCGCAAGCCAGAGGCAAGCTGATGTGGGATGAGAAAACTTTATGTTTCCGCCCGTCCACAACACATGAGGCAGAACAATCAGTTGGTGCCTGTAACGGCAGTTTTGATCTGCAAAAGGGCCTGAGAGAAGCTGTGGCCGCCGCCAGCCGGGCCGCCAAGGCCGTTGGCCAGCCAATTGAGGCAGGAGACGTTCCGGTAGTCAGCGCGCCGCGGATAAACCGGGCCCCGATGGCCATCTGGTCTATCCCGAACGGCCAGGGTGAAGGAGAAGGCGGCAAAGCCTTTGTTGATTTCCAGAATGATGTCACCGCCTCAGATATCAAGCTGGCGGTGCGTGAAGGCTATCATTCGGTTGAGCATGTCAAACGCTACACCACCACCGGCATGGCCACAGATCAGGGCAAAACATCAAACATCAATGCGCTGGCAATATTGGCTGAACAGCTGGGTGAGGCTATCCCGGAAGTGGGCACAACCACTTTCCGTATGCCCTATACGCCGACCTCTATGGGGATGATCGCCGGCCGCGCCATCGGCGGGCTGTTTGATCCGGTGCGCACCACCCCGATGGACAGCTGGCACAGACAGGCAGAGGCAAAATTTGAACATGTCGGCCAGTGGATGCGCGCCTGGTATTATCCGAAAGATGGCGAGAGCATGGAAGACGCCGTCAACCGAGAAGTTGTGGCGGCCAGAACAACAGCAGGCCTGCTGGATGCCTCAACCTTGGGCAAAATAGATATCAAAGGCCCTGATGCGGCTGAATTCCTGAACCGGATTTACACCAATGCCTGGCTGAAGCTGGGAATCGGAAAATGCCGTTATGGGCTGATGTGTAAAGATGACGGTATGGTCATGGATGACGGGGTCACCACACGGCTGGCTGAAGATCATTTCCATATGACCACAACAACCGGCGGGGCCGCCGGGGTTCTGGACTGGCTGGAAGAATGGCTGCAGACAGAATGGCCAGAGCTGGATGTGTATCTGACGTCTGTAACCGAACAATGGGCGGTCGCCACCCTGTCCGGCCCAGCCGCAAAAGATATCTTAACCGCCGCCGGTGTCGATATTGACCTGTCTGATGATGCGTTCAGCTTTATGTCAATGAAAGAAGGGCATATCAGCGGCCTGCCTGCCCGTATCTTCCGGATTTCCTTTACCGGTGAGCTGTCTTACGAGATCAATGTGCCGGCCCGTTATGGGACGGCTCTGTGGACAGCCCTGATGAAGGCAGGCGCGCCCCATGGTATCACCCCTTATGGCACAGAAGCCATGCATGTGCTGCGCGGGGAAAAGGGCTTTATCATCGTCGGCCAAGAAACAGATGGCACGGTTACGCCGCATGATCTGGGGATGAGCTGGATCGTGTCCAGCAAGAAAGATGACTTTATCGGCAAACGCGCGTTGGAGCGGGCCTCTATGGCCGATCCCCAGCGCAAACAGCTGGTCGGCCTGCTGACAGAGGATCCAAAACAGGTCATCCCAGAAGGGGCACATGCGGTTCTGGACCCTAACCAGCCGGCACCGATGGAGATGCTGGGGCATGTCACCTCATCTTACTACAGCCCGAATCTGGGCCATTCCATTGCGATGGCCCTGCTGAAAGGCGGGCATAACAGAAGTGGCGAGACCGTCTATATCCCGATGCTGGATGGCCAGCCGCCGATTAAGGCACGGATCACAGAGACCAGCTTTTATGACCCACAAGGAGACCGGTTAAATGGGGCAGACTAGTCACAGCGCACAGACACGCCAGTCAGCAACACGGCCTGAACAGATGCCAAATCCGGATGGCCAGGCAGATAACCGGCTGAGGATCACCTGTCAGGCAGGCGGGCTGATGAATCTGCGCGCTAAAGATGATATCAGCGATATCATGCGCCGCTATTTCGGCACCACTCTGCCGGAACGGCCCAACAGCTTTACCCGCAGTGGTGAGCGGCGGGCGGTCTGGCTGGGACCTGATGAGAGTTTGCTGATCTGCAGTGATCATGAGGCAGGCGAGCTGCACCGTATTTTAAGCACACAGATGGATGGGCGGCATTTTGCGCTGAGCGTGATTTCAGATGCTTTATCAGTCTATTCGCTCACCGGACCATGTATCCGTGAGGTACTGGCCAAAGGATGTGCGCTTGACCTGCATAAAACAGTATTTACACAAAGCATGTGCGCACAAACCGCCCTGGACCGGGCCGCGGTGACTTTGATCTGTGAAGGTGAGGGTGAGATCCGCCTGATCTGCCGCCGCAGCTTTGGTGACTATGTGGAAACCTGGCTGAAAGATGCCGCAACCGAATTCGGTTATGAGGTGAGGTGAGAGGACAATTTTCCCCTCACCCTAAATAAACAGAACAGCTGATCAATATTCGCTGTCAGGCAGTTCTGATTTGCGTTTGTCCATATAGGCGATAAGAGCTTCATCAATCGCCGGATCAATTGCCGGGGCTTCATAGGCGGCCAGCATATCAATCGCTTTTTGCCGCGCGCGAGCTTCTGATTCCACGCGCCCGTCACTGTCCCACTGCTCAAAAGTGGTGTTATCGGCCATAGAAGAGCGCCAGAACGCAGTCTCAAAATTGGCTTGTGTATGGCTTGAGCCAAGGAAATGCTGGCCAGGGCCTGCCTCACGCAGTGCGTCAAGAGCCAGGCCATTTTCAGATACATCAATCCCGCTGACCATGCTGTCCATCATGGTCAGCTGATCCGCATCCAGCAACAATTTGGCATAGTCAGCCACCAGCCCGCCTTCCATCCAGCCTGCGGAATGAAGCGCGAAATTCACCCCGCCCAGAACCGTCGGCATAAGGGTGTTTGCTGATTCGTAAGCAGCCTGCGCATCTGCGGTTTTGGCCCCGGTCAGAGACCCGCCAGAGCGGAACGGCACGCCCAGTCGCCGGGCCAGCTTAGCACAACCATACAGCACCTTTGCCGGTTCAGGTGTGCCGAATGTCGGCGCGCCTGTCTGCATGGAAATTGAAGAGGCAAAGCTGCCGAAAATCACCGGCGCGCCAGGATTTACAGCCTGGGCAAAGGCAATCCCGCTCATCGCTTCTGCCAGAATCTGTGTCAAGGTTCCGGCCACAGAAACAGGTGACATCGCCCCGGCCAGAATAAACGGTGAGATCACCGTCCCCTGCCCGTTACGGGCGTAAACCTTCAGCGCGCCCAGCATGGTGTCATCCCAGGTCATCGGCGAATTCGCATTGATCAGGGATACGGTCACACAGTTCGGGCCGACAAAGTCTTCACCAAACACGATTTTGGCCATATTCACAGTATCCTGTGCCCGTTCAGGGGCGGTCACAGACCCCATAAACGGCTTGTCAGAATAACGCAGATGGGCATACACCATATCCAGATGCCGCTTGGTCACAGGCAAATCAACAGGCTCACAAACAGTACCGCCTGAATGATGCAGACCAGGCAGCATATAAATCAGCTTCACAAAATTATTGAAATCTTCAATTTCAGCATAGCGGCGCTCACCGGTCAGATCGCGCACAAAAGGCGGGCCGTAAACAGGCGCAAACACCGTATTCTTGCCGCCAATTTCAACTGTGCGGGCAGAATTGCGTGCATGCTGGGTAAACGCAGATGGCGCGGTTTTACATAATTCGCGCGCCAGACCGCGCGGGAAATGCACCCGCTCACCTTTGATATCACATCCCTTATCTTTCAAGATGGTCAAAGCTTCGGGATCATCACGAAAATCAATACCGATTTCTTCCAATACAGTTTCGGCATTATTTTCGATCAGCTGGCACGCCTCTTCACTGAGAATGTCAACAGGTTCAATCTGGCGAACAAGATAGGGTGAGCTGATTGTCTGTGCCGCCCCTCTGGCTTCACGACGTGCCCCGCGGCCACCACCTCTGCGGCTTTTTCTTTCTGGTGTGATATCATCCATGTTCTGTCGTCCTTATCTGTCGGAACTGCTTTATCTGCGCATCACCCGCGCAGGCGTTCATTGGCCGGATCAAACGGGCTTTCTTCAATAATTTCTGCAGCGAACCGATCCCCCAGAATGTCAATCTCAAGGGCGGTTCCCAGATCTGCACAATCCGGCGAGACCATGGCCAAGGCCAGCGATTTGCCGAGGCGGAATCCATATCCCCCTGAGGTGGCGCGGCCAACAAGTTCGCCATCACGGTAAATCGGATTGCCGCCGATCACATCTCTGTCCGCGGTATCTTTGATTTCCAGCGTCACAAAGCTGTTGGCAAAGCCTTTTTCCTGCCAGGCCAGTAGCCCCTCACGGCCGATAAAGTCAGGCTTCTGGAGCTGCACAAAACGCTCAAGCCCTGATTCAAGAGCGGCATATTCAATGCTCATCTCTGTGCCGACCATACGGTAGGATTTTTCCAGACGCATCGCATCCATTGCCCGTATGCCAAAGGGTTTCAGGCCAAATTCCCCCCCGGTCGCCATCAGCGCATCAAAAATATGATTCTGATATTCGATCGGGTGATGCAGCTCCCAGCCCAGCTCGCCCACGAAATTCACCCGGGCCGCAATGGTTGGGGCCAGATGAACATCAATCTGCTGGGCCGACAGCCACGGGAAGGCAGATGAGGACAGATCTGTTCTGGTCAGCTTTTGCAGCACATCACGTGATTTTGGCCCGGCCAGAACCAGAACACCCATAGAATTGGTAAGATCCGTGAAGCTGACAGATCGGTCATCAGGCATATGTTTTTTCAGCCAGTCATGATCCAGACGCTGGGTCGCCCCGGCAGACACAATATAGAAGCTGTCATCTGATTCCCGCATGATGGTGAATTCAGAATGCACACCCCCGCGCGGGGCCAGCGCATGTGCCAGGATCAGGCGGCCTGTCTTGCGCGGCAATTTATTGGCGATCACCTGTTCAAGAAAGGCTTCTGCCCCCGGGCCTTCTATCCGGCATTTGGCAAAAGCAGACATATCCAACAAGCCGCAATTTTCCGTGACGTTCTTGACCTCTGCCCCGACATGGTCAAACCAGTCTGACCGGCGGAACGACCAGTGATCTTCAGCCTTCACCCCTTCAGGGGCAAACCAGTTTGCCCGTTCCCAGCCGAATTTCTGGCCGAAAACAGCGCCCATCGCCTTGAGGCGATCATAACAAGGGGCGGAGCGTAACGGGCGGGCCGCTTCGCGTTCTTCGTCCGGGAAATGAACCGTGAAGACATTGGCATAAGCTTCTTCATTCTTTTCTTTGAGATAGCTTTTGGTCGCATAGGACCCAAACCGGCGCGGATCAACGCCCATCATGTCAATGGTCGGCTCTCCTTCAACAATCCATTCTGCTAGCTGCCAGCCTGCCCCGCCAGCAGCCGTAATGCCGAAGCTGTGCCCTTCATTCAGCCAGAAATTCGGCAAATCCCAGGCTGGTCCCACGATCGGGCTGCCATCTGGTGTATAGGCAATCGCGCCATTATAGACTTTTTTCACCCCGACCTCAGCAAAGGCAGGGACACGGGCGATGGCTGATTCAATATGCGGCATCAGCCTTTCCAAATCTTCCTGGAACAGTTCATATTCAGAATTGTCATCCGGCCCGTCAAAATAACAGACCGGTGCACCAACTTCATAAGGCCCCAGCAACAGACCGCCATTTTCTTCGCGCATATACCAGGACCCGTCAGCCTCTCGTAATACGCCCATTTCCGGCAGGCCTTTGGCCTGACGCTCCTGAATCGCAGGATGTGGTTCGGTGACGATATATTGATGTTCAACCGGAATAACCGGAATATCCAGACCGACCATCTCGCCGGTTTTGCGGGCAAAATTACCTGTTGCAGAGACCACATGCTCACAAGTGATCTCGCCCTTGTCTGTGGTGATTTTCCATTCTCCGGAGCTGGTCTGCGAAATCGATGTCACAGTGGTGTTCCGGTAAATCTCTGCCCCATTATCACGTGCGCCCTTGGCCAGAGCCTGGGTGAGGTCAGCAGGCTGGATATAGCCATCCCAGGGGTGACGGATCGCGCCAATCAGGCCATCTGTGACCGCCAATGGCCAGATATCCACCACCTCATCCGGGGTTAGCTTGTCCACCTGAACACCAATGGTCTCCGCCACACCGGCATATTGCATATATTCATCCATTCGATCTTGCCTGGTGGCCAGACGGATATTGGACACGCGGGACAGGCCGGCATATTGGCCTGTTTCTTCTTCAAGGCGGCCATAAAGATCAACTGAATATTTGTGAATCTGTCCCACCGAATAAGACATATTGAACAACGGCAACAGCCCGGCCGCATGCCAGGTTGACCCTGATGTCAGCTCTTTTCGTTCAATCAGAACACAATCTGTCCAGCCTTTTTTGGCCAGATGATACAATGTGCTGACGCCGACAACGCCGCCGCCAATAATCACAACCCGCGCATGACTTTTCATTTATTCACCCTTTTTCAGACAATAAAGGACTTCGTCTTTGATTTCAGTAGAGGACAAAGATACCAAACAGCACAGATGAAATATGCCCACATCCGACTTTTTCTGATCTGTTCGGGTCTGCCCGCACGCCCAGCCCGGCCTGCGCCAGACAGGCCCGCCCCCGCATCAGTTCTGCGGTCAGGGATAAAGACGTTGTGAGAACCAGGCCCCGTCTGAATCTTGAGTGAATCTGAACCGGTCATGCAGACGAAATTCACCATCTGCCCAAAATTCAATTTCAGCAGGCCGGATCAGAAACCCGCCCCAATGTGGCGGCCGTGGCACGCCGTCAGCATAGGTATCTTCAATCCGGCTCACCGCCTCAGCCAGTTCGGCCCGGCTGTTCAGAGGCTGGGACTGTTGTGATGCCCAGGCCCCGATCCGGCTGCCGCGTGAGCGGGTCTGGAAATACGCATCGCTTTGGTCTGCCGGAACCTGTTCAACAAGGCCTGTCACCCGTATCTGGCGGCGCAGGGATTTCCAGTGCAGAACAAAGGCTGCTTTGCCAGTGGCCAGCAATTCACCGGATTTACGGCTGGTATAATTGGTGTAAAACACAAAGCCTTCAGGCAAGATTTCCTTCAGCAGAACCATCCGCACAGAGGGCATGCCGGTCTTGTCAACAGACGCCAGCGCAATCGCGTCTGGGTCATTGATTTCTGTTTCTTGTGCCTCTTCAAACCATTGTTTAAACAACACAAAAGGGTCTGTATTCAGCTGGTCAGCACCAAGGACGGTCATGGCGGTTCACCTGTGGCAAGGGGGTGGGGATAAAGGCTTTATCTGATGTGTTACAAAATTAGCCTTAAAATTGCCAAAATCAATCTCTAAGGTTACGATGTGCAGCATTTAGTGAGTTGAGATGCTATGAGATGTTGCGTCTGGTTGCCTTGTGCGCCCTTAATTTGTTCAGAAAGGACATGATTCATGCGACATACGCTTACCATAACAATGGTTGCAGGTCTGGCCGTCTTCAGCGTGATGAGCGGTCCTGCTTTTGCCGAAACGAGATATGAAAACGTCATCGGCACAGTGACAAATGTGGAAACGCTGACCAACAGTTTCACCCGGAAAACCCCGCGTGATGAGCGAATCTGCCAGATTGAGGAAGTCCCTGTCTATGGTGAAGGCCAGAAAAGTTCTGAGCTGGGCTCTATGATCATCGGCGGCCTGCTTGGATCTGCGGTCGGCAACAAATTATCAGACAGCAACGGGGCAGGCAGCGCAGGTGCGGTCGCCGGGGCATTGCTGGGCCGGGAACATGCCAATAAATCAGCACAGTCAGGCAATATTGTCGGCTATCGCCAGCAGGAAGTCTGTCAGACCAACCGTGTGGTTCATGAAGAAGTGGTCGAAAAAGTAGTCGGCTACCGGATCAAAGTTGAAGCTGATGGCCGGATTTTATCTTTGAATTCGAGCAAGGCTCTGAATGTCGGTGAACGGGTAGAGGTCAACAAAAAAGTCAGCTACGCCCTGAATTAAGCAGACAGAAGAACACAACATCTGGCCCTGTTTCAACCTGAAACAGGGCCTTTTGTATATAAACAGCCCAATGATGTTACTGGATTTACCCCCTGTTTTTTGCTAGTTGTTGAGGACATCAACAAAGCGGCCGCCAGAGCCGGCGGCCTGAATATAACGCGATGCGCCCTGTTTGGCGGGCGAACAGGCGTAAAGTTTAGAGGATACACATGACGGTTTCTTCCGGTTCACCATCAGGACTAATGCAAGGGAAAAAAGGCCTTATCATGGGCGTCGCCAATGACCGGTCTATCGGCTGGGGTATTGCGGCGGCGGCCGCAGCACAAGGTGCTGAGCTGGCCTTCACCTTTCAGGGTGATGCCTTGAAAAAGCGTGTTGAGCCGCTGGCACAGTCAGTTGGCAGCGATCTGGTGCTGCCCTGTGATGTGACAGACGAAGCCTCAGTTGAGGCGGTGTTCACCACCTTGCAGGAAAGATGGGGCAAGCTGGATTTTCTGGTGCATGCGATTGCCTATTCAGACAAAGAAGAGCTGAAAGGCGGTTATGTGGACACCACCCGTGAGAATTTCCGCCGTACAATGGATATTTCTGTCTATTCCTTCACCGCGATTGCCAGACGCGCAGCAGAAATGATGCCAGACGGGGGATCATTATTGACGATGACCTATTACGGGGCAGAACGTGTCATGCCACATTATAATGTGATGGGTGTGGCCAAAGCCGCGCTGGAAGCGTCCGTAAGGTATTTGGCGGTTGATCTGGGCGGCAGAAACATCCGTGTGAACGGCCTGTCTGCCGGCCCGATGAAGACGCTGGCCGCCTCTGGTATTGGTGATTTCAGATATATCCTGAAATGGAATGAATATAACTCGCCCCTGAAGCGCAATGTAACCTTGGAAGATGTCGGCGGGGCCGGAATGTACCTGTTGTCAGATCTGTCTTCCGGCGTGTCAGGGGAAACCCATCATGTGGATTGCGGCTATCATATCGTCGGTATGAAGGCTGTTGACGCGCCGGACATATCGGTCGTCTGATCCGATGGGCGATAACAGCTTCGGCCAGCTTTTTTCCTTTACCAGCTTCGGCGAAAGCCACGGCCCGGCAATTGGCTGTGTGGTTGATGGTGTGCCGCCGCGCCTGAAGCTGACAGAAGCGGATATTCAGCCCTATATGGACAGGCGAAAACCTGGCCAGAGCCGCTTTGTCACTCAGCGCCGTGAAGCAGATGAAGTGCAGATCCTGTCTGGCGTGTTTGAAGGCATGACCACAGGAACACCTGTCGCACTGGTGATCCAAAACACAGATCAGCGGTCCAAAGATTACGGTGATATCGCCCAGCAATACCGTCCGGGCCATGCAGATTACACATATGATGAAAAATACGGGCATCGTGATTATCGCGGTGGCGGCCGGTCTTCAGCCCGCGAAACAGCCGTGCGTGTTGCGGCTGGTGCGATAGCTGATCTGGCGCTGAAGCAGGCTCTGGGCCCGGCCTATCATATCAGAGGGTCAGTTGTGCAAATCGGCCCGCACAGCATTGACCGGGATAAGTTTGATCCTGATCAGATTGATAAAAACCCGTTTTTCTGCGGCGATGCTGAGGCGGCGGCAAGCTGGGAGGCGTATCTTGATGAGGTGCGTAAAGCAGGTTCATCAGCAGGAGCGGTTCTGGAAATCGTGGCCAGCGGCATTCCGGCCGGCCTGGGCCAGCCGTTATATGGCAAGCTGGATGCCGAACTGGCCTCTGCGATGATGTCTATCAATGCAGCCAAAGGGGTTGAAATCGGCAGCGGCTTTGCGCTGTCTGCTCTGGACGGGGCTGTCGCCGGAGATGAGATGCGCAAAGGTGATGACGGCACGCCGGTGTTTTTGTCCAATCATAATGGCGGTGTGCTTGGCGGTATTTCATCAGGCCAGGATGTTGTTGTGCGGGTGGCGATCAAGCCGACTTCTTCTATCCTGACGCCGCGCCGTTCCCTGAACAGTGACGGGGATGAGGTGGAGGTGACAACCAAAGGTCGCCATGATCCGTGCGTAGGGATAAGAGGGGTGCCTGTGGCAGAGGCCATGATGGCCATTGTTCTGCTGGACCAGCTTATGCGCAATCATGCCCAGACAGATATTCTGCCGGACACGCGCTAGCGGTCAGGTTTCTGGGCACACATCAGATATTCATGATTTCCATCAGGGCCGGTGACAGGTGAATCTGTGACAGCATGGACCTGCCAGCCGAAATCTGTATCCAGGCAGGTTCTGACCAGATCTATGGCCCGTTGCCGGTCTGCGGGGTCCTTGACCACACCGCCCTTGCCCAAGGCCGCCCGGCCAGCTTCAAACTGAGGCTTGATGAGGCTGACCAGCCAGCCCCCCGGCCGGACCAGCGACAAGGACGGGCCAAGAGCCTTGGTCACAGAGATAAAAGAGACATCACAAACAACCAGATCAAGCGGCCGGGGAATCAGCTGGCTGGTGATATCGCGGGCATGGGTTTTTTCCAGATTGATCACCTTCGGATTTGCTGCCAGACGCGGGTCCAGCTGGCCATGGCCGACATCTACTGCATAAACACAAGCCGCCCCGTAAGATAACAGAACATCTGTAAAGCCGCCTGTACTGGCGCCCAGATCAAGGCAAATCATGTCCTGAACAGAAGGCAGAGCAAAGGTTTTCAGCGCATGCTCCAGCTTCAGCCCACCCCGGCTGACCCAGCGTAAATCTGTCTTATCCACCCAAAATTCGGCATCAGGCAGGACCAGCTGACCAGGCTTGGTCACAGTCTGATTGTTGCAACGGACCGCGCCAGCCTGAATCAGCGCACGGGCCTTTTCCCGGCTGGGCACCAGACCCCGGTCAACCAGAACCAGATCAACCCGCTTACGCATATCAGGATTAGCTGTTGTCTTGTTTGGCGCGGCCCGGCCTTGTGGTCACAATCTGGCCGGCCAAAGCCACCAAGCTGTCTGTATCAAGCCCTGCCCCGGCCAGCTGGCGGCCCCTGTCCGCATGATCAATATATTCATCAGGAAGGCTGGCCACACGCAGCTTCAGCCCCTTATCCAGCAGACCTTCTGCGGCCATAAACTGAAGCAGATGAGCAGAAAACCCGCCAGGGCTGCTTTCTTCGACAATCATGAACGCGTCATGTGTTGTCGCCAGATCCCTGACCAGTTCAGCATCAAACGGTTTGGCAAAGCGGGCATCAGCCAGAGTAACGCTGATACCGTCCTGTTCCAGCCGGTCAGCAACATCACTGCAGGTCTGTGCCATTGTGCCCAGAGACAAGATCGCCAGATCAGTACCCTGGCGCAGCATACGCCCTTTGCCGATCTGAAGCGGTTCTGGAATATCCGGCAATCCTGAACCTGTACCGGTACCGCGCGGATAGCGCACAGCAGACGGACCGTCATCATAAGCAGCGGCTGTTGCCGTCATATGTGCCAGTTCAGCTTCATCAGACGGGCACATAATCACCATGTTCGGCAGACAGGACAGATAGGCCAGATCAAATACACCGGCATGTGTGGCCCCGTCTGCACCGACCACCCCGGCCCGGTCAATCGCAAAACGGACCGGCAGATTCTGAATCGCAACATCATGAACCAGTTGATCATAGCCGCGCTGAAGAAAGGTTGAATAAATCGCCGCAAAGGGTTTCATGCCCTCTGTTGCCAGCCCGGCGGCAAAGGTCACCGCATGTTGTTCAGCAATACCGACATCAAACACCCGTGACGGGCATGTTTTCATCATCTGGTTCAGGCCGGTACCAGAAGGCATCGCGGCCGTAATCGCGACAATTTTTTCATCCTGCTGTGCCAGGGCAGACAAGGTGTCCGCAAAGACTTGTGTATAGGTCGGGCTATTGGCAGATGATTTTGACTGCTGGCCCGTGACCACATCAAATTTCGGGACCGCATGATATTTTTCCAGAGACGGGCCGGCAAACGGATGACCCTTGCCTTTTTCTGTCACCACATGAACCAGAACAGGCCCGCCAATCTGGCCGTCTTTCAGATTGCGCAGAACAGGCAGCAGATGTTCAAAATCATGGCCATCTATCGGGCCAATATGGAAAAAGCCCAGCTCGCTGAACAGGCTGTGCCCGCTGACCAGATCACGGGCCAAATCCTTGGCCCGTCGGGCGGTCTTTTCGATTTCTGCAGGAAACCGGCTGGCGACCTGCTTGACCAGATCACGAATAGACTGATACGGGCGAGAGGAAATCATCTCAGACAGATAGGCAGACATCGCGCCGACCGGCGGAGCGATTGACATATCATTATCATTCAGAATAACAATCAGGTTCGAATCCATCGCCCCGGCGTTATTCAGCGCTTCAAAGGCCATGCCCGCGCTCATAGCGCCGTCACCGATGACGGCAATGACATTATTGTTTCCGCCTTGCAGATCACGCGCCACCGCCATGCCCAGACCGGCCGAAACAGAAGTTGATGAATGCCCGGCCCCGAACGGGTCAAAGTCAGATTCAGATCGTTTGGTGAACCCGGACAGACCGCCTTCCTGGCGCAGACCAGACATCCGATCCCGGCGCCCGGTCAATATCTTATGCGGATAAGCCTGATGGCCGACATCCCAAATCAGGCGATCAGCAGGTGTATCAAACACATAATGTAGCGCGATAGTCAGCTCAACCACACCCAGGCCGGCCCCAAGATGCCCGCCAGTTTGGGAAACAGCCTTGATCACATCATAACGCAGCTCTTCTGCCAGCATCGGCAGCTGGCTGGCCGCCAGGGCGCGCAGCTGATCTGGTGTGGTGATCTGATCCAGTAATGGTGTTTGACGGCCGGTCACTTATCCCCCTCGCTTTCAACGGCAGATGCACAGATGGCTCTTCGCTTCAGTCTGTATCACAGCCGAGAGGCCAGCATCAAGACTGACAGCATCACGGCTGGCCGTTTCTCCGCCTTATTTAGTAAAGGCTTATCTTTCTATACGCAGCGATTAGTGATTCCGATCTATCGCAAATCTGGCCAGCGCAATAAGTTCATCAGCCGCGCCGCCATAAGGCTTGAGCTGGCCGGCCGCTTGCTCTATCAGATGTTCGGCCATCTGGCGGGCCTCTGCCAGACCTAACAGGCTGACCAGACTGGCTTTTCCCTGTTCAGCATCACGCCCGGCCGGTTTGCCCAGCGCTTCAGGTGAGGCATCATAATCCAGCAGATCATCAGCAATCTGGAACGCAAATCCCAGTGCCTGGGCATAGGCTGAGGTGGCCTGTTCCAGCTCATCCGTGCCGCCCTGGGCCACCACACCCATCACCGCAGCAGCCTTAATCAGCGCCCCTGTTTTCAGATCCTGCATCTGCCGCGTCTGGGCCAGATCAAGGCGGGTCTCTTCTGCCAGCAGATCAAGCATCTGCCCCCCGGCCATACCCTGATCACCTGAAGCAAAGGACAGCAGCCTGACCAGTTTTACCTGCACCGACGGGTCAGCACATAAAAAGGGTGCAGACAGAATATAAAACGCTTCTGTCTGCAGGGCGTCGCCGGCAAGAATCGCTGTTGCCTCGTCAAAGGCAATGTGATTCGCCGCCACACCACGACGTAATTCAGCATCATCCATCGCCGGCAGGTCATCATGAACAAGAGAATAGGCGTGAATCAGTTCAACCGCAGCCGCAACAGCCGGTAAATCTGTGCAGTTTGCAGGCTGGCCGCTGAGCTGTTCAGCCATTCTGGCTGCAGACAGCACCAGGCTGGCCCGCATGCGTTTGCCGCCGTTCAGAGCTGAATAGCGCATCGCGTCAACCAGACGCGGGGCTGTGCCGGCGGCGGCGCGCTGGTCAAAATGGGCAGACAGCCAACGGTCAACCCGGGCAGCATCCTGCGACAGAATCGCCTTTACATCTGTCATCTACTGATCTGTCTGAAACGGTTGTGTCACCGGCTGGCCACCTGTCTCAGGCAGCTTGATCTGTTCAACCTTCAGCCTGGCTTCCTCCAGACGGGCCTGACAATGCTGTTTCAGCACCATGCCACGAGAATAGGCGTCAATCGCTTTATCCAGACTGACCGCCCCGCCTTCAAGCTGTTCAACAATGGCCTCAAGCTCACTTAACGCCTGCTCAAAGCTCAGCGCATCAACAGTTGTCTCCGGGCTTGTCTCAGGGCCATTCATATCTCTTTCTCCTGCCGCTTTGGCGGCGTGAAGCTCAGCGCTTCTCGTTTATGGTCACAGCGATGGCCTTGACCATCTCAGCTATGCGTTTGCGCACCTTCGGCTTTTCAATTGAATAATAGGTGCGGACCAGTTCAAGTGTTTCGCGGCGCGCCATCGGATCACGCGCATTTTCATCATCCAGTTTGGCCGCTTCGCCCTTGCTGACCCGGCGCGGCGACGACCGCATCGTATCATCTGTCATGTCATCAAAGAAATAGCTGATCTGAACATCCAGAATCTGGCTGATATCCCATAAGCGAGACGCGCTGATCCGGTTCGCCCCGCGTTCATATTTCTGTACCTGCTGAAAGGTGATGTTCAAAGAAGCGCCCAGCTGTTCCTGAGACATGCCAAGCAAGGTGCGGCGCAAGCGGACCCGTTTACCAACATGCATATCCACAGCATTATTGTTGGTCACCCTGAAATTCTTGTCCATTTTTGCCTCTGCCATCTGTTTTCCCCCTGCCAAACCTCACATGACAATATCATAATACTAAAGGTTGCATAACCCATCAGAAACTGTTGTGCAACCATTTTTAAGTTTTTGCTGAATAATAGGAGAAGCTGGGCTGTAAAAGCATCTTTAAGATTTTGAGCTTTGGTCTTATTCAGCGAAAATTCAGCTTTCCTTCAGCTGTTACAGCTGTTGGGCAACCTCATCAAGCCCGCGCATCAGGCGCCCGACAATCCCCGATTCGAAGGCAGAATGCCCGGCATCGTCAACCATACGTAACTGCGCCTGCCTGCCCCAGGCCTCAACCAGCCTGTAGGCGGTGAAAGGCGGGCAAATCACATCATGGCGCCCCTGTACCACAATCGCCGGCAGATGATTCAGCCTGTTAAGATTGTCCATGATATGATTTTCGGGAAGAAAACAGTCATGGGTGAAATAATGCGCTTCAAGTAACGCCAGGCTGAGGGCGCTGTCACCCGCATCACGAGAGACAGCAGCAAGCGTGGCACATGAATTTTC
>PBLR01000036.1 GCA_002722385.1 SAR116 cluster bacterium
ACAGGGCGGACAAAATAAGAAATCACTTCAATAAGGACTAGGAACGGGATCAGCACCTTCGGCGCGCCAGCTGGCACAAAAAAGCTGAAGAAATGCAGGCCATGCTTGATAAGCGCAATAACGGTCACCCCCAGGAAAATCACAATCGCCATCGCGAAGGTCACCACAATCTGACTTGTTGTGGTGTAGCTGTAGGGGATCAGGCCAAGAAGATTAGAAAACAGCACGAAAATAAACAGGGTGAAGATGAACGGGAAATAAGGCTTGCCCTCATTGCCTACATTGCTGCGCACCATATCAGCAACAAATTCATACAGCATTTCTGCCAGCCCTTGCATCCGGCCGGGAATGACCGCTGCAGGCTTCATCGCCATATATAAAAATACACTGCTGACCAGAACGGCAAGAACCATAAACAGAGCAGAGTTTGTGAACTGAATATCAAACCCAAACAGGTTCAGCGCAAACAGAACCTTAATCGCAAATTGTTCAACAGGTGAATGCACCTAATCTCTCCTGTCTTTCTGCTCATCAGCGGCATTCTCGCCATCTTCTGAGCTTTTCTCGTCAACAAAACCGGCTGCCATTCCGCGTCCGGTAAGCGCCCGCCACACATTCATCATGCCTGCGGCTGACCCGATAAAAAAGAACACCACCATAAAGGTAGGTGTTGTGCCAAGCCAGCTATCCAAGGCCCAGCCGATAAATGCACCGACAACTACCCCGGCAACCAGTTCAGTTGTCACACGTCCCGCCATGGCCATGCCGCCGCTTGGAAGCTGGGCCCGGTTCGGCCGTCTGACTTCCTTCTGGCGACTTTCAAACTCACGTATCCGCTCGGACAATTCGGCATCAGAAGTCTGTTTTGCTGATCTGTCCTTATCTGCCACGCAAGTTCCGCCTGAACGTTTGTGTTCCAGGACAGGTCAGAAACGACTGTTCAAACACCGCCCAGAGATCGCGCACAACCTAAGGTCAGACAGGGGTTTTTGTCAAGTCAAAAGGTGGTGAAAATCAAAGCCTGTGTGCAGGGTGTGTCACCGAGTCGCATATGCTGATTTCAGCAGCCCGGCTGGCCGGTGTCAGGCGGTCAGCGGATCACGCATTGTCTCAGCTGTTTGTAAGTCAACTGTGACCAGCCGACTCACGCCCTTTTGCTCCATTGTGACACCAAACAGGCGGTCCATTCTGGCCATTGTCATGCGGTGATGTGTAACCACCAAGAAGCGTGTGTTTGTCCGTTCAGCAATTTCTTTCAGCAGATCACAGAATCGGGACACGTTGGAATCATCAAGCGGGGCATCAACCTCATCCAGCACACAAATCGGGGCCGGATTCGTCAGAAACACAGCAAAGATAATGGCCAGCGCGGTCAAGGCCTGCTCACCACCTGATAACAACGACAGAGACTGCATTTTTTTGCCTGGCGGGCTGGCCAGAATATCAATGCCGGCCTGTAGCGGGTCATCTGAATTGGTCAGACGCAATTCGGCATGTCCGCCCCCAAACAGAGTGGTGAACAGCTCGGTGAAATGTTTATTGACAGCCGCAAAGCTGTCCATCAGCCTGGCGCGGCCTTCCCGGTTTAGGGCAGCGATTGCGCTGCGCAGTTTGGCAATCGCTTCAACCAGGTCATCATGTTCTTCTGTCAGCGAAGTGACGCGCCGGTCAATTTCTTCCATTTCCACTTCAGCGCGCAGATTGACTGGTCCGATCTGGTCACGCTCATTCAGCAGGCGGTTCACACTCAGCTCAAGTTTTTCCAGCGTGTCATGCGGCTCATCTGGGTCGGCCAGCTGGGCCAGTTCAGCCAGATCAGCTGGGCCGCAATCCAGCTTTTCCCTGATTCGCTGGCTCAGCCCTTCTTGTTCTGTCTGATAACGTTCGCTCAACGCTTCTGTGCGGATAAGCGCTTCACGTTTGCTGCTGAGCTCGCGATCAGATTCGCGCAACGCCAGATCAGCCTGCCGCAAGGCTTCTTCTGCCTCACGCAGATGATCACTTCTTTTCTGACGCTCGGCCTCAGCACTCTCCAGCTGATCCATCAGCTGGTGCTGGCGTCTGCTGATATCCTCTGGCTGGCTTTCCAGCTGTTCTTTTTCTGTCAGCGCTGTTTTCCTGCGCTGGTCCATTTCAGTCAGGCGCCGGTCTGTCTGGCCCAGCCGGTTCTGCCAGTCAGCGATTTGCCGGACAGAGCTCTGCTGCTGCTGTTCGGCTGATTTTAACTGCATCGCCAGCTCAGCCTCCTGCTGCACGGCCTGATTCAGTCTTGTCCGGGCGGCCTCAGCGGCTGTGCTCAGCTCATTGGCCTGTTGGGCAAGGGTTTCAAGGTCAGCTTCAAACCCCTCATCATTGAGCAAGCTCTGCCTGTCTCCTGTGGCCAGCTCAAGCGCGTGGGTCAGTTCTTCTGACCGGGCGGCCGCAGATTTCAGCGCAATCTGGGCATCATCTGCTGTCTGTTTAGCCTGGTCACGGGCCCGCCGGGCGGCCTGCAGGGCCTGTTGTGTGGTCTGTCGTTCGGCCTGAAGGTTGTCTAGGTCAGCATTGGCCTGTGCCAGCTTGCCGCCCTGGGCTTCAGCAAAGGTTTTGACCTCATCTGCTTCCGCCTGCAACGCGTCCAGCCTCTGGCGCTGGCGGATCCGTTCAGCTTCATTACTGACTGGCCCTTTGCGCACCAGGCCGTCCCACCGCCATAAGGTGCCGTCTTTTGACACCAGCGCTTGACCAGGTGACAGCTGGTTCTGGGCCTGTTCGGCGGCGGTGCTGTCCTCAATCAGGCTGACACCGCTCAAAGCCTGTTTCAGCACATCTGAATGCGAAATAAAACGCGCAAAAGGGGTGCCCACATCTGGTGCGTCAGCTGGTGCACCGGTGATATCCTGGCGCCAATAGCCGGTTTCGCCACTGTCATAGGGCAGCGATAAGTCACTGCCCAGACAAGCCGCCAGCGCAACCTCCATACCCTCTTCAACAGAAATCTGATCAGCAACAGGTGTGCCTGACGGGTTGACCGGCTCAGCCAGCAGATAGCTCAGCGCGTCAATTTCCGCGACCAGACGGGCCAGCTGGGTATCTGTATCGCGCTTATCTTCTGCACATTTGTCTTTTACATCTCTGGCCGCGGCCAGCTTGGCTTCAACAGCGTCATGATCTGTTATGCCTGTGGCCAGGCTGGCCTCACACACCGCCAGATCCTGTGCTGAGGATGTGACGGTCTCTTGCAGCTTATCCAGATTGAGCTGTGCCAGCGATTGTGTAAGCGTGTCGATGCGGCGGTTCAGCTCATCAAGGCGGGCGGTGAGCTGGTCACGGTTCTGTTGCGCCGCCGCCAGACGGGCCTGACTTTTTGCGGCTAACTCGTCTGCATCCCGGCTGCTGGTCTGTGCCGCGCTCAGATTTGCTCTGGCCTGCTTCAGCTGCGGGGCATTTTCAGACAGGCTGTCTTGCTGTTTTTGCTGTTCTGCCTGCAAGCCAGCAATGGCTTGTTGTGCATCTTCTTTCAGGGTTGTCTCACGTGTGGCGTCGCGGTCAATCTGCTTCAGCAGCTTGGTCAGCCGGTCCAGTGCCTGCGTCACCCGTTCTTGTTCACGCCCGCAATCATCAACACGGATACGCAAGGTCTGCACCAGCGCCCCCTGTTCAGCTTCAGCATCTCTTAGCGGCGGGACATCGGCGGTCAGGCGGGCCTGCTGGGCAGACAGGCGGGCCACATCAGCAGACGCTGTTTCAACCAGCTCTGCACTCGCCTTATAATCGGTCTTGGCTTTGCTTAAGGCCTGTTCTGATGCGCGCCAGCGGGCGTGGAACAAGCGGGCCTCGGCCTTTCTTATCCGGTCAGCTACAGACCGGTAACGGGCTGCCTGACGGGCTTGTTTGGCCAATTGTGTTTTCTGCTCGGCCAGCTGGCCGATCAAATCCTCTAGCCTGGCCAGATTGGTTTCTGTGTTCCGCAGCCTCAGCTCAGCTTCATGTTTGCGTTGATGCAGGCCTTTGATATTCGCGGCCTCTTCAATCAGACTGCGCCGGTCTTCTGGTTTTGCCCCGACAATTGCCCCAATCCGCCCCTGGCTGACGATACCGGCTGACCGCGCCCCTGTGGCACTGTCAGCAAATAGCAACTGGACGTCTTTTGCCCGCGCCGGTTTACCATTAATCTGGAACTGGGTACCTTTGCCCCGTTCCACACGGCGGGTGATTTCCAGATCATCATGTTCGTTGAACTCAACCGGGGCACGCTTGTCCTGATTATCCAGACGCAGAGAGATTTCAGCAAAATTACGGGCAGGGCGGTTGTCTGTGCCGGAAAAGATGATGTCATCTAATTCTGTGCCGCGCATCTGACGCGCAGAACTTTCCCCCATGATCCAGCGCAGGCCTTCAACGATATTTGATTTACCACAGCCATTTGGACCCACAATGCCGGTCAGCCCTTCTTCAATATCCATATCTGCCTTTTCGGCAAAGGATTTGAAACCAGCCATAGTCAGGTTACGGAAAATCATGAACGCTTAGCCTTGTACCCCGAATAATAAACGCTAAATGCCAAACGCGTTCAACTCAGCCAGAAATTCATCAAAAGACAGGGCCCCGCTGAAGGTTTTATCGCCATTCACAACAAAACTGGGTGTGGAGCTGATCTGATGCTGGCTGACCGCATCCTGCCGGATCTGCACAATCGCCTCCAGATAAGAGCGGTTCAGCATAATCTCATCAAACGCCCCTGATGATATTCCGGCAAATTTCGCAAATTTCTTCAGCTCTGCCACGGGATCAGCTGCTCCGATCCAGCTTTCCTGCTTATCCAGCAAAACATCGACCATCTTGAAATAGCTGTCTGTAGGCAAAGCCCTGCACAAAGCATGCGCGCGCAACGCCAGGCCATCTAGCGGGAACGGGTGCATTTCAAACCGGATCAGGCCGGTGTCAATTAAATCTGTCTTTACCTGCGGGAAGGTGTTTCGGTGAAAGCGGCCACAATGGCCACAGGTCATAGAGAAATATTCCGCAACTGTGACCGCTGCATCTGCCTTGCCCAAAAAGCGGATTTCGGCGGCGCGTTCTGCTGAGGCCTCAACCCGGGCTTGGGCAATCACGGGCAAACCGGCGATCAGCAGGCTGGTTGCTGCCCCTTGTGCCAGAAACCGGCGCCGTGTCTGTACAGCGTTAGGGGCGGGATGAAATAAAGGTGTTTTGGCGTTGTTCATCATGGCTCTTCATATGTCCTATGTGTCAAAAAATCGGATATGTGTGCAGCTATAAAGCGACTTTTTCACACAATTAAGGCAATTGGGCTCACATCTTATCAAGTTTTCACCTCCATCTGTACAGCGTTTTTTCATGCTTGTGAAATCAACAGAGGTAAACGGCTCTCAGCAGAGATGCCGAAAGCCATCAAATTCCGCCACTAATGCCTGAACAGCCCTTAGCTTGCACAAGACAGGCCGTCTGGCTCTGGTAAAGCCGGACGGCCTGAACAGGTACAATCTTACATCCCGTTTGAGACTAGAACGGGTTCTGTTCTGATTCGCCGCGACTGTCAAAAAACTCCTTGGTGATTTTGAACACAATCGGGCTGAGCACAATCTGGGCAATCAGATTCGGCACAGCCATCAGCGCATTGAACGGTGATATTTCACCAGCATCTTCAACTGGGATCCGGCCTTTCCATAACAGCCTGAACCCAAACGGAATCCGCGCAATTGACATGAATTTCAGCCCAACAGATAAAAAACAGCCCTGTTCCCAAAATCAGAACCAGCATGGGCACACCCCATGCATAACTGTTTATCAGACTGATAAATGACTGGATTTGCTCCATCTCCTCTTCTCCTCTACAAGGTGAAGGGCAGACCAGAGCGATTGACCCAACGAAATTTGAACAACACGACCACGGACCACTCTGTGTCAGCCCGTATAGGCCCCAATCCTATCATCACCTGATTTTATGAACAATCCAAAAGAGATAAAAAAATTCTTTTGCTAAACCATAAAGGGTGGAAAGGTGAGGCTCAGCGGTGAATGTTGCGGCCAAGCCTGATCAGCGCGGCACGCAGCTCAGGGCTCTGGATATGGCTGGTTGCGTCTTCCAGCTGATGCAGGCTCAAGGCTGCCGGTGGCGGGTTTGGCTGTTGCCGGGATGCTGGCTGGCCAGCAACCGGACGCACCAGATCCTGACGCAACCTGACCCGGCCGACCGCGGCAAACCCCAGGCTTCTGTTTACCTGCATGATCAAATCCCGGCTCATCATCTGTAATTGCGGGCCTCTGCCACTGACAACAGATAGCACCAACGTGCCGTCAACCCGCTTATTATTCTGAAACTGCACATCAACAGGCAGGCAAAACGCGGCCGCATCACCGGCAATCACAGGCCAGTCTGCGATCAGCTTTGCCAGAAACCGGCTTCGTTTTTGCAAACCAGGCCCGACCAGCTTTTCCGCCAGAGACGATAAAGGCCGGAGACGGGTTGAACGCTTGCGCTGATGATGACGGGCAGGGGGTATCATACCGCCGAGCATATCATGATAAGGCCAGTGCGGACCAGCCCTCTTACCCTGCAGATTAAATTCTGCGCGATGCTGTTCAGACGGGCTGTGGTTTGGTATCACCGGCCCATGACAGACCATAAACACAAGATGTCTGATTTTGCAGGCTTTGATACTGATGCGCTGCTGAGCTGGTATGATCAACATGCTCGTCATCTGCCCTGGCGGGCCTTCAGCCCTGAACGGGCCCCGGCTTATCATGTATTTTTGTCTGAACTGATGCTGCAACAGACGGTGGTGGCCACAGTCATCCCCTATTTTCAGGCTTTTCTCCGCAGATGGCCGGATATTCAGGCGCTGGCTGCAGCAGATGAAGATGAGATTCTGAAAGCCTGGGCCGGGTTGGGGTATTATGCTCGCGCCCGCAATATGCTTAAAGCGGCCAGAGCGGTTTGTGAAGAGTATAATGGCCGCTTTCCTGAACGTGCAGATCAGCTGATCAAACTGCCTGGCATCGGCCCCTATACAGCCGGGGCCATCGCCGCTATCGCTTTTGACCAGCCGGCGGTGGTTCTGGATGGCAATATTGAACGTGTGCTGATCCGGTTCGCGGCCATAGACAGGCCCAAAAAACAAGTAAAAGACAGGCTGGCACAGGGCTATTCATCTGTGTTGCCGCGCATGCGCCTGTCTGATTTTCCGCAGGCGGTGATGGATTTAGGTGCCACGGTCTGTACCCCAAAACAGGCCAGATGTGACTTATGTCCTCTTGCCAAGGGCTGTGCTGGCCGCCATCTTCCGGAACCGGCTGTCTTGCCAGTGAAACCGGTAAAATCAGCAAAGCCGGTGCGTCAGGGCAAAGTGCTTCTGATCACCAATCAGGATCAACAGGTGGTGATGATGCAGCGCCCGCCCTCAGGCCTTCTGGGCGGGATGCTGGGCTTTCCCTCCTCCGGCTGGGACAAAACCGCTATCGACCAGACCCTTGCTGCTGCTCTTGCAGACAAACCGCTTCTTGACCTGCCAGACCAGCTGAAGCACACCTTCACCCATTTCACAGCAGAACTTCAGATCAGCCTTGTTCAGATAGATGAAAACTGGTCTGTTCCGGCTGGCTATTTCTGGGCAGAGATATGCCCTGATGACTGGCCGTCTTTGTTCAAAAAAGCGTGGCAGCTTGCGGCCGCCTCTAAAGGGTTTAGTGATTGAAATGGCGCATGCCAGTAAAGGCCATCGCGATACCGGCCTCATCAGCCGCCGCGATCACCTCATCATCACGCACTGACCCGCCAGGCTGAATAACCGCAACCGCGCCGGCCTCTACCGCGGTCATCAGGCCGTCTGCAAAGGGGAAAAAAGCATCAGAAGCCACCACAGAACCGCTGGTGCGTGGTGTCGCCCAGCCGTGATGCGTGGCCATATCTTTGGCTTTTTGTGCCGCCAGACGGCAGCTGTCAACACGGCTCATCTGGCCCGCCCCGATACCGGCGGAAATGCCATCTTTTACATAGACAATCGCATTTGATTTCACATGTTTGGCAATTTTCCAGGCGGTCAGCATATCTTCAATCTGGGCATCTGTTGGCTGCACTTTGGTGACAATATTCAGATCCTCTTTTGTGATCTGCCCGTTATCACGGCTCTGCACCAGATACCCGCCCAACACTGATTTAATCTGCAAACCGGGATGCGCCGGATCAGGCATCTGGCCAGTCAGCAGCACCCGCAGATTGCGCTTTGCCTGCAGCACGGCCAACGCCTCTTCATCCGCATCAGGGGCAATCACAACTTCTGTAAAGATAGACGACACCGCTTCTGCCGCCTGCCGGTCCAGGCCGCGGTTACAGGCGACAATGCCGCCAAATGCGCTGACCGGATCAGCGGCCAGTGCGTTATCCCAGGCCTCACTCAGGCTGGCGGCAACAGCCACCCCGCAGGGGTTAGCATGTTTGATAATCGCGATTGCGGGGTCTGAAAACTCACTGACCAGACGAAGCGCGGCATCTGTGTCATTGATGTTGTTATAAGACAGCGCCTTGCCTTGTATCTGGCGGGCGCTCACCACAGACGGCTCATCAGCAGAACTGGCATACAGGCCCGCGCTCTGATGCGGGTTTTCCCCATAGCGCAAATCAAGCGTCTTACTGGCTGATATCGCCAGAGCCTCTGCCGCCTGATCAGCTTCATCTTCAGCACAATGCTGGGTCAGCCAGCTGGCGATCATCTGGTCATAGGCAGCGGTTTTGGCAAAGGCTTTTTTGGCCAGTTGCCGTCTTGTTGCGGCATCAACCGCGCCGTTCTGCCTCAGCGCGGTGGCCAGCTTGTCATAATCGTCAGGATCGGTGACCACAGTAACAAAAGGATGGTTTTTTGCCGCCGCGCGGATCATGGCTGGCCCGCCAATATCGATATTCTCAACCGATGTTTCAAAATCCGCACCAGCAGCGATGGTCTGGGCAAACGGGTACAGATTGGCAACAATCATATCAATAGGGCCAATGGCGTGTTCATCCAGCGCGGCCATATGGGCTTGCTTATCGCGTCTGGCCAGAATGCCGCCATGAATATGCGGATGCAGGGTTTTGACCCGCCCGTCCATAATTTCCGGAAACCCTGTCACTGAGGATACATCCGTAACCTCGAGCCCGGCCTCGCGCAGCGCGGTTGCTGTTCCGCCAGTTGACAGTAAATTTATATTCAGCTCAGCAAGGCATCTGGCAAAAGCGATCAGACCTGTTTTATCAGAAACAGACAAAAGGGCTGTTTTGATCTGTTGCGGGCCGGTATCGAACATCAGCGTCGTCCTTTGTTGGTGCGGCATAAAGATGAAGCGGGGTTGCGGTGTGTTTATGCCTAATGGAGGCTGAAAACACAAGACCGGCTAGCGTGTGGCCCGCGGGGCAGACGGGCTGTGGCGGTTAAAGGCCCAGCTTATATCGGCTGTGCCGTTGACCTGGATATGATGGGCGGGGGTGCGGATCACAATCTGCTGACAGGACAGACGGGATGTGCCGTCCATATAGACAGACTGATCCAGAAACACCTCGCCACCGCGGCATTTAAACACCCAGCCCGTTTTCTGATTATGAATCTTCAGCAACACCTGGTTCTGCTTGATTTTGGCAGCACTGACAAGGGGATGAAGATGAAAGCGGGTGATCGCTTCAGTCGGGATTTCGCCAGGCGCACCTGTATAGCTGAGCGTGTCTTTTCCGCGCAGGCTGTTTCCTGATTTTGCCAGAAACAGCTGGCGCTTATGGATAATGCCATGGCTTTTACCATACCCATCATGAAGCCCTTCAATCAAAAAGCCGTCATCTGCGGTGGTCACATCAAGGCTCTGAACGGAGGCGGGCAGGCCGGCCAGGGGCCGGTGGTTATCCAGCCCGTCAAGAGTCAGACAGGAATGAGCGGCTGTCTGACACAAAGCTCTGTTCAGGCGCGGCTCTGGGCTGGTCTGGCCTGAATTGACGATAAACTGATGATTAGAAACAGAAAATTCAAACGCAAACACACTTGCCGGTGTGCCGGAATCAGCTTGTGTTCTGGCAACAGGGCTTACAGGGCCGCTGACGCCGGTATCCATGATCACCAGGCTACGCGCCGCAGACAGCCGCACAAATCCGGTATCTTCCGCAATCGAAATAACGCGGCCCTTTACCGCACATCTGCTGATGATCTGTTCAATCTCTGCTGCGGGGAGGGCGCCGGCAAAATGGAAATGGGCAAAATCACCTGAAGCATGACGCCACATTTTTGCAATCGCCGCCATCTTCAAGATAAGCTCTTCCAGGCCCGGCCTGTCTGCAAGACCGATCTGGGCCATCGCGACCCGGCATTCCAGCAACAGACGAAGCAAATCCAGATGGGTTTCGGGCCGCCGTGATTTATGCCCGCCATCAGGGTTTAACTGGCCTTTGACCTTGGGGATGATCAGGTCAAGCAGCGCATTGATATCTTTTGCCCCTTTCACAGCTTGCAGCGGTATGTTCAACGCCACCTGGCCTGTGACCAGTCCGGTCAAGGCCACAAGCTGGTCAAAAGGAGAGGTCAGCCGCTGCCAGTCTAAGGACAGACAGCGGAACTGTACCGCCATCATCTGTTTTAACTGATGCTGGAAGTCTTCATCAGCAGACTCCCCGAACCAGCCATAGGTCAGGCATAAATTGGTCAGCCGTGTGGCGATAATATCTGGCCGCCAGGCCACCGGCGACCAGTCTTTATGTTCAGCCAGCCAACGCAGGATCAGCGTGCGGGCGGTCATTCTGGCCCGGCTGCCGCCATAATCACGCAAATCACGGATCCAGTTAAATCGCGCGAACGGTTCAGAAGACAGCGGAAAAGGCAGGGTGCCTTGCGCAATCAGCGCGCCGTTCTGGGGGTTGCCTTTCCAGGGGTCAACAAAAATTGGCAGAGGTGATGCCGGTTGTGGCCCGTTCAGCTGCCAGCCAAACAACCAGGACTGACGATAGAGAATTTCAAGCTTGGTCAGCTTCCACCGTGTCATCATGTGGTCAGGCGGCGAAGGGGATTTAGATGTTCTTTTTTTTGCCATGACCACGATAAAGATTATTCAAAAATCGCTGCTGAAAGACATCTTGCACACAGCTACAGAACGCCTCTGCCAAATTATGCCGTCACCGGTCTCAGCCGCGCAATAAAAAAACCATCATTTCCGGTTTCACTATATGTTCTGGCTTTGGCCGGGGGCAGGCGCTCACCACTCAGGCAGGTCGGCAGAATACGAACCCAGCCTTCTGTGCTCAGAGCGGGCGAAAACAGCCCCAGCTCTTCTGAACCGAAGCTGTCGAGCATCGCCAGACCCTTGCTGATAACCTCAGTGACCACCTGCTCACCTTCTTCTTGCTGCAGCGAGCAGGTGGCATATAAAACAAACCCGTCTGATTTCACCCATCGCAAGGCCGCGGCCAGCATCTCTGTTTGTCTGCTTTTCAGCTCAGCCAGCTCAAGCTCTTTGCTGCGCACCAGAATATCTGGTCGCCGCCTGATTGTGCCGGTGGCTGAACAGGGCGCATCCAGCAAGATCACATCTGGTCTGGCCTTTGTGGCCATCCTGTCAAACTCAGCTGACAGGATATCTGCCTCAATCACTTCCGCCGCCAGCCCCAGCCTGTTCATATTTGCCTTCAGCCTGTCCAGGCGGCGGGCATCAGCATCAACAGCTGTGACCTCTGCTCCGGCGGCGGCCAGCTGGGCGGTTTTGCCGCCCGGGGCAGCACATAAATCCCAGATAATCTTGCCAGGGCCGGCCTTGGCCAGCGTACCGCACAGCGCAGCGGCGGCATCTTGTACCCACCACAGCCCGTCTTCATAAGACGGCATTTGCCGGATATCACCATCAAAATGGCAGCGTAGGGTGTGGTCCTGCAGATGCACCCCGGCCAGAGCCTCAGCCAGCTTGGTCTGATCAGCATCTGGCTTCAGCGTCAGATCAAGCGGCGGCGTGGTCATCGCCAGTTCCGCGATTGCGGCTGTTTGCTCAGGCCCATAGGCGGCTGCCCAGCTTGACTTCAACGTCGCAGGCAGATTATCCAGCATAGATGTCAGCCCCAGCAGGCTGTCTTGCTCACGAATGGCGCGCCGCATCACCGCATTGACCAGCCCGGTTGCCCGGTCCTGTTTCAAGGTTCTGGCCAGCTCAACAGATGTGTTTGTTGCTGCATGCGGGCTGGTGTCCAGAAATAACAGCTGTACCAGGCCCAGATGCAGGATAAGCGTGATGTCATCTGAAGCTGGTTTTGACAAACAATGGTCAATGATTTTCTGTGTCTGTCCATACCGGCGTAGACAGCTTGTCACCAAAAGCCGGGCAAAGGCGCGGTCACGCCGTTCTAAGCAAGCAAACATCTTGTTCCGCGCCAGCGCCGCATCGCTCACCATATTGTTGACAAGGATATCTTTTAAGACCGTAAAGGCGGCCAGACGGGCAGAACCATCTGCCTTGACTTCAGGCCGGGCCTTGGCGGCGGGGCGCTTGCCTCGACCGCCTCGTTTTGCTTTGGCGGGGGGCAGGAGCTGTTTCAGCTTCAGCGTCTTTTTGGGCATCTCGACCATGCCATAGCCAATAGACCAGAAATCCGCATCTTGTCCAGACCTCATCACTTGCCCATATTAGCTGAAGAGTGTTGTTGATTGGACGAACATAACAGCCATTTTATCGCTAAAGGGGGCAGTGATGACATCTGATAAACCACAGCCATCTGAACAGACAGATACAAAAACACCGCCAGATAAGGCCGCACAGCCTGCTCCGTCCGCCCCGCAACAAGAACGCGGCGGGCCAAAAGGACCTGAGCCGACCCGCTATGGCGATTGGGAAAATAATGGCCGCTGCACCGATTTTTAAGATCTCTGCCGCCTGTCTTGTTACGTTATGAGTAGAGTGACCACCACCATTCTTGTGTCCTCTGCGCTGCGAAATGCACAGGCCAGCGGCATTTTTGCTTCTGTGCTCAGACAGGGTGATGACCGCGCAGGCACCATTTTTGTCGAGGTGGAAGTCAGCTTTTCCAGCTCACATCTGTATGGCCGGCAAGTCAGTTTTGATGGTGATTATGAATGGGTCTGTCTGACTGGTGAAGACCCGGTGGCCTCTGCTGTGGTTGCTGAACGTCTGGAAAAAGAAGCTTCGCGGGATCCGGATTGCTGGGTGATTTGTGTCCAGGACCCGAAAGGCCGGAATATATTTACACTTGATGAGGTTTCAGGATAATGAGGCCACACCGGGCAGACTGAACGCTGATGAAAAGGACCTGTTGAGACAATGACACAGAAAAAAGCCGCACTGCACAGGCTGGTGGACTATTCAGCAGAACAAATCGCCACTTTGCTTCTGCGTGTGGAAGATGATTTAAGCCCCTATATGGCGCAGGTTCAGCCAGTGATTGACCAGGTCCGCCGTGACGGGGATGCCGCTCTTGTGGCGCTGGCCGAACGGTTTGACAAGGCGGATATGACCGGCAAGGCGCTTTTGGCGACCAAGGCAGAAATTGACGCAGCCTTTGACCAGCTTGACCCGGCCCTGATTGACGCGCTTGGCTATGCGGCTGACAATATCCGGCGGTTTCATGAATGCCAGAAGCCTGAAGATGACTGGTCTGTTGAAATCCGCCCGGGCATAGATGTGGGGGAACGGGCCTTTCCGATTGAACGTGTGGCCTTATATTCACCGCGCGGTAAAGGCAGCTTCCCGTCTGTTACATTGATGACGGCGATACCGGCTGTTGTTGCTGGTGTACCGGAACCAATTATTCTGACCCCTCCCGGGGAAGACGGCAATATTGACCCGGCCACTTTGGTCGCTGCCCGTCTGGCCGGGGTCGAAAGAGTCGGCAAGGCAGGCGGGGCACAGGCTGTTGCGGCTGCGGCCTTTGGTACAGCCTCTATCCCGAAATGTCAGAAGATAGAAGGCCCGGGCAGCCCGTGGTTTGTGGCGGCAAAACGTCTGCTGGCTGACAAGATTGACTCACGCCTGCCTGCTGGCCCCAGCGAGGTGATCGTGCTGGCAGATGACACCGCAAATCCGGAACTGGCGGCGCTGGATATTCTTATCGAAACTGAACATGGGCCGGATTCTTCTGGGTTTCTGGTGACCTGGTCAGAACAGCTGGCAGATCAGGTTCTGGCCTCTCTGCCGCGCTATCTGGCGAAGATGTCACCGCTCAGACAGGAATATGCGCTGACTGTTTTGTCAGGCACAAATGGCGGCATTGTGCTGGCGGACAGCCCTGAACAGGCTTATCGATTTATCAATGATTATGCCCCTGAACATTGCCAGATATTGTCCAAAGACCCGGACCGGCATTTGCCGCATATCACCACCGCCTCTGAAATTCTGCTGGGCGAATATGCTGCTGGATCGCTTGCCAATTATATGATGGGCCCGAACTGTGTGTTGCCGACATCAGGCGCAGCCCGGACTCATTCTCCTCTGGGGGTGCGCGATTTTGTGCGCACCGCCTCTGTGGGCCGTGTCTCAGCCGCCGGCTTTGCTGAAATGGCCCCTAAGACGGAAATATTCGCGCGGTATGAAGGTTTTGATGCCCATGCCAATTCGGTCTCCGCACTGCGCGAACAGCTGATGGCAGATGAAGACTAAAGCGCTGCCTCAGCCAAGCGAAAGGCTGGTGTCAGAGGCTTCAGCCTCATAGGCATAGATATACACCCCGGCATAATGCTTTTCTGTGTAAGCCAGTGAATTGCGCAGCTCAGACAGGGTCTGGCTGGCGCGTGTCTCAAATTTGCGCAAATCTTCACTGCTGCTGAATTTCGTCTGAATCGTGACACTGCCGCACTGGCCTAAGGACATATTCAGCGCTTTCAGATTGCACTCAACAATCAGCTTGCCAAATCCGTCTGAGATATAGGACGCGGCGATTTTCGCTTCTGCCATTGAAGGGAATTTCAGATTATAGACTTTTGCATACATAACAGTCAGTTCAATTCAGAAAGCATCGTCTCCAGAACCTCACTTGCATTTGTGCCAGACAGTTTGATGCGGTTCAGGGGTTTGGGCTGGATTTTCATATCGTCTTGCAAGCTGCGGCCTGCTGCTGATAGCTCTACCTGACCGCCGTCTACCTCAACAATCCGGGCGTTTTCTAGAGCGCTCACCTGTTCTATATCGGCAGGCAGCCCGGCACAGACAGACAAAAACAACCTGAAATCGGCTAGAGTCATTTCCGGTACGCGGGTCTGAAAAGCTGTCAGGGCCTCCAGCATTTTCTCAGAGGTCAGCCGCTTCTGGTCAGTCTGGATATCCA
>PBLR01000037.1 GCA_002722385.1 SAR116 cluster bacterium
CCCCATATAAGTTCTGTTGCTCTGCATTCACGCCCTCTATCAACGCCCACAGATCATGCGCAGTGTCAGGGCTGTCCTCAAAATCCGGGAAATAACCGCATATAGACGCCTTCCCATCTGTTACCGGATAGGCAAAGGCGAAGTCTATCCCTGCCAAGACACGTTTATCGCTGGCCTGAAGCCGCAGATAGTCAAGAATAGCGGGGCGTGACCAGTACCGGCCATCAGGCGGGGATATCCGTTCAGGAACATGCCCCCCGCGACCGGCAGCAAAAACAGACAGACCCGGCTGGTGCGGGCCTTTCGCCCCTGACCAGTCAATGCCCACAAACAGATCAAAGTCTGCAGAAGAAAGATGTGCCATCAGTCAGGCTCGCCAGGGTGGTCAGAAGATTTGACCTTGCGCAATCTGTCCCAATAGGCCAGACGTTTGGCAATTTCACGTTCAAACCCGCGTTCTGCAGGCTGATAAAAGGACTGTCTGGTCAGGCTGTCCGGAAAACAATTCTGGGCTGAAAACCCGTCAGGATCATCATGGTCATATCTGTAGCCCGCACCATAATCCAGCTCTTTCATCAGAGCGGTCGGCGCGTTCAGAATATGTTTTGGCGGCATCAATGTGCCTTTGGTTCTGGCGGTTTTCAGCGCCGCCTTCCAGGCCACATAAGCGGCATTTGATTTTGGGGCGGTGGCCAGAAATATAACAAGTTCTGCAAGCGCCAGATCGCCTTCTGGTGCGCCAAGCCGTTCAAATGACTGCCAGGCCGCTATCGCCTTGCCTACCGCTTCGGGGGCGGCAAGGCCGATATCTTCAGAAGCAAAGCGGGTCAGCCGCCGCAGAATATAACGCTGATCCTCGCCAGCCAGAACCATGCGGGCCAGCCAGTATAAGGCGGCATCACAATCAGACGCCCGCAGTGATTTATGCAAAGCAGAGATGAGATTATAATGTTCATCCCCTGCCCGGTCATAATTCAACGGCCGCCCCGCCAGATGAACAGCCAATTCCTCCGGGCCAAGAAGCGGCTCTGGCGGGAGTGCGAATTCATGCAACGATTCCACCAGATTCAAAAGATAGCGGCCATCACCGTCCGCCATCACCACCAGAGCGTTGCGGGCATCTTCATTAAGCGGCAGGCTGAGCTTCAAATATTCCTCTGCACGGTTGAGTATGGCCAGCAAAGAATCTGTATCAAGAGGCTGAAGCACAAGCACCTGCAGCCGGGATAACAACGCCCCGTTCAGCGAAAAAGACGGGTTTTCTGTAGTCGCCCCAACCAGACGAATGATCCCCTTTTCAAGGACAGGCAACAGCGCATCCTGCTGGGCTTTGTTAAAGCGGTGAATCTCGTCAATGAATAACAAGGTCTGCTGGCCGGCCTGAAAGTCCTTTTCAGCAGATGCAAACACGCGCCGTAATTCCGCAACGCCGTCAAACACAGCAGACATAGCAACAAATCTCTGCCCTGCCTCTTCACCCAAGATACGGGCAAGCGTGGTTTTGCCTGTACCGGGCGGGCCCCATAACACCACAGAACCTGAGCCACCCTGCCGGGCCGCCATTGCCGCGGTCACATCCGGCTGGCCGACAACATCGGCAAGGGTCCGCGGCCGCAAAGCTTCAGCAAGAGGTGATTTTGAAAACAGGCTGTCTGACATATCGCCTGCTATTCTGCCTTGTTTGCCACAGGATATAAAGCCTAATCCCTGTTTGACGGCCCCTGGATAGAAAAAAAGGCCGCCCGGATAAGGCAGCCTTTTTATAAATCTGTTTATCGCTGTTTTCTCAGCGATGTTACGCTGTTGCGGCGGCCTGTTCTTCAACAGGTGTGTCATCTGACATCACCGGACCTGAATCCTGACCACGGGCATCTTCATCACGGTCAACCAGTTCAATCACGGCCATAGGCGCGGCATCACCATAACGGAAGCCCGCTTTCAGAACACGGGTATAACCGCCAGTACGTTCCGCATAACGTGCGCCCAGAACATCAAACAGCTTGGCTGTCATTGCATCATCACGCAGCCGGGCATGTGCCTGGCGGCGGGCATGCAAATCACCACGCTTGGCCAAAGTGATCAGACGGTCCACAACGCCTCTCAGCTCTTTTGCTTTTGGCAGTGTTGTGACAATCTGTTCGTGCTTGATCAGAGCCTGTGCCATGTTCCGGAACAACATGTTCCGGTGCTGTGACGTCCGGTTCAGTTTTCTGCCAGAAGTACGGTGCCGCATTTTTGTCTCCATGGTTGCCCATGCGTTTATCGCAAAGGCTGTTCTTTTCGTTCACATCAGGCCAGAGGCCCGGTTATCCTTAAAATGGTTCGTCCAGACGCTTGACCAGCTCTTCAATGTTCTCAGGTGGCCAGCTTTCAATATCCATGCCCAGTTCAAGATTCATGATCTTCAGCACTTCTTTAATCTCGTTCAGTGATTTACGCCCGAAATTCGGTGTGCGCAACATTTCTGATTCTGTCTTCTGCACCAAATCGCCAATATACACAATATTGTCGTTCTTCAGGCAGTTTGCAGAACGTACTGACAATTCCAGCTCGTCAACTTTACGCAGCAGATTGCGGTTGAACGGGAACGGATCAACAGCCGGATCAGCTGTGTCGACCTTTGGTTCATCAAAGTTGATGAAGGGCTGAAGCTGGTCCTGCAGGATACGCGCTGCATAGGCAACCGCATCTTCAGGAGTAATAGACCCGTCTGTTTCAATCGTCAGCAGCAAACGGTCATAGTCTGTTATCTGACCCACACGTTCATTTTCAACCTTATAGGCGACCTGACGGATAGGGCTGAAAATCGAATCAACAGGGATCAAACCGATTGGCGCATCTTCTGACCGATTCTGGTTTGCCGGCACATACCCCTTACCAGAAGCCACAGTCAGTTCCATTGACAATGAGCCGCCCTTATCCACGTGACACAGCACATGGTCAGGGTTCATAATCTCAACACCAGCGGCTTCAGAAATCATCCCTGCAGTCACAACCGCCGGACCATCAACCTGCAGACGCAGCCGCTTTTCGCCTTCAACAGACATTGACACAGCAATGCCTTTTACATTCAGCACAAGGTCAGTCACATCTTCACGCACACCGGCGACTGAAGAAAATTCGTGAACCACGCCCTGGACCTGAATAGCAGTGACCGCAGCCCCCTGCAGTGATGACAACAGGATCCGGCGCAGCGCGTTCCCCAAAGTTGTTCCGAAACCCCGCTCAAGAGGGCCAAGTGAGACTACAGCCTGACGAGGATTATATTCAGACGGGCTGACAATAACTTTGTCCGGCTTTTGCAGTTCTTGCCAATTTTTTTCAATCATAGACAGATTTCCTTTTTATTCCCGAGCATGAGGCGGGCCGATATCAGCACCGCTCCGGTGAATGAACCCCCACCAAAGTCAGAGCAGGGTCACACTCTACGGCGTTTTCTGGGGCGGCATCCGTTATGGGGGATCGGTGTGACGTCACGAATTGACGTTACCGAAAAGCCAACGGCCTGAAGCGCACGCAGCGCTGATTCCCGGCCTGAACCCGGACCGCGCACTTCAACATCAATGCTCTTCATGCCATGTTCTGCTGCCTTCTTGCCGGCATCTTCAGCTGCCATCTGGGCGGCGAAAGGAGTTGATTTACGAGACCCTTTAAACCCGAGCGCGCCTGAAGATGACCAGGCAATGGTGTTGCCCTGCACATCTGAGATGGTGATCATGGTGTTGTTGAATGTCGAATTCACATGCGCAATACCATTTGTGATATTCTTGCGCTCGCGGCGACGGACCCGTGCTTGTGTTGGTTGCTTTGCCATATCTCTTGCTCTTTACCGTTGCTTATTTCTTTTTACCGGCGATTGCCTTGGCCGGACCTTTACGTGTCCGGGCATTGGTATGCGTGCGCTGGCCACGGACCGGCAGGTTGCGGCGGTGACGCAGGCCCCGCAAGCACCCCAGATCCAGATAACGTTTGATATCCATTGATGTCTTCCGGCGCAGATCGCCTTCCACCAGATAATCGGCATCAATGATATCACGCAGCTTGGTCAGCTCATCTTCAGTCAGGTCGTTAATCCGGCGTTCCTGAGTAATGCCTGCTTTATCACAAATGGCCCGGGCACTGGTTGTGCCAATACCATGGATATATGTCAGCGCGATCTCCACACGTTTCTTGGTCGGTATATTAATACCAGCTATTCGTGCCACTGGCCTCTCCTTCGTCGTTTTGCGGCGCTCTGCCGCAGCTAAATCCCAAATCTTTATCTGTGAACAAGCCAGCCTTGCTGCCCGTCCGCATTATCCTCGGTTATAGTTTGTCAGCCATCCAAACAGCTACTGATGGCGTCGCTTACCTCATCCACAGACCGCATACCATCTACGGTCACCAGCTGGCCCTTGTTCTTATAGTACGGCAGCACAGGAGCTGTATTGTCATGATAGACTTTCAGCCGTTGCGCCAGTACCTCAGCATTATCATCACTTCTTGCCCCGCCTGTTTCAGCAGCCCGCCTTTCAATCCGGGCAAACAGGGCCTGTTCATCAACCTGAATTTCGATCACATGATCCAGAACAATGCTCTGGTCTGCCAGCATCGCGTCCAGCGCTTCTGCCTGAGCAACTGTGCGCGGAAACCCGTCCAGGATTACACCGCCGGCACAATCATCAGCTGCCATACGTTCACGGATCATGCCGATCATAATATCATCAGAAACCAGCTGGCCGGCATCCATGATTTCTTTTGCCTTCAAACCAAGTTCTGTTCCTGCGGCAATCGCTGAGCGCAGCATATCCCCGGTAGACAGCTGAACCATTCCGCGTTCACGGACCAGAACTTCTGCCTGTGTGCCTTTGCCCGCACCCGGAGGGCCGAAAAGAATGATATTCATCTGTTCCGCCCCTTCAGCCGTGTTTTCTTAATCAGACCCTCATACTGGTGTGCCAGAAGATGAGACTGGATCTGAGAGACTGTATCCAGCGTGACCGTGACCACAATCAAAAGTGACGTCCCGCCGAAATAGAACGGTATCGCGTAACTGCTGATCAAAATCTCTGGCAGGATACAGACAGCAGACAGATAGGCCGCGCCAAGAACAGTCAGCCGGGTCAGGATATAATCCAGATAATCAGCTGTCGGCTGGCCAGGGCGGATGCCCGGGATATAGCCACCATTCCGGCGCAGGTTTTCTGCTGTGTCTTCAGGATTAAAGACAATCGCTGTATAGAAGAACGCAAAGAAGACAATCAGACCGATATAGATCGCCAGATAAAGCGGCTGGCCACGACCAAGCATCGCGTTCAGCGCCACCAGCCAGTCTGCGCCGCCTGCCTGACCGCCAGTCAGATTGATAATCGATACCGGCATCAACAATAAAGATGAAGCGAAGATAGGCGGGATCACACCAGGCACATTGATCTTCAGCGGCAGATGCTGGGCTTCACCACCAAACACCTTATTGCCATGCTGACGCTTTGGATATTGCACCAGAATTTTGCGCAAAGACCGTTCAATAAACACAATAAAGGCAATCACAGCAATCGCCATGAAGAACACAGACACAATCAAAAAGGCTGATAATGCGCCAGTCCGGCCAAGTTCAAGTGTGCCGACAAGAGCGCCCGGAACCTCAGCAATAATGCCAGAGAAGATAATCAGGGAAATCCCGTTACCCACACCGCGGGCTGTAATCTGTTCACCCAGCCACATCAGGAACAAGGTACCGCCGACCAAAGTTACAACTGTTGTCAGACGGAAGAACACGCCAGGGTCTGTCACCACAGTTCCGGCAGCTTCAAGAGCAACAGCAATACCATAGCCCTGAACAGTGGCCAGCAACACAGTCAGATAGCGGGTGTACTGGTTAATCTGCTTGCGGCCAGCCTCACCATCCTTTTTCAAGGCTTCCAAGGTGGGCACAACAGCCGTCATCAGCTGCATGATAATCGATGCCGTAATATACGGCATGATGTTCAGCGCAAAGATGGTCATCCGCCCCAGCGCGCCGCCTGAGAACATGTCAAACATGCCCAGAATACCGGTCGTCTGCTGGCCGAAGATTTCAGAAAGTGCAACCGGATCAATCCCCGGCAGCGGAATAAATGTACCCAGACGATAGACAATCAGCGCACCAACAGTGAACAGCAGACGCTTTTTCAGATCGTCTGCTTTTGCCAGTGCCCCGAGGCCGAAGCCCGTATTTGCCTGTGTCGACTGCGCCATCGTCGTGACTTACCTTATTCCTGTTCGGCCGAAGGCTGAGCAGCGGCAATCACAATCTTGCCCCCCGCCTTTTCAATCGCGGCCACCGCAGCTTTAGACGCGCCAGCGGCATGAATTTCAACCTTGTCCTTAATCGCGCCATTCGCCAGAACACGCACACCGTCACGGGCTTTCGAGATAACCCCAGCAGCCACCAGAGCAGCCGCATCAACAGGTTGTTTTTTATCCAGATTGCCAGCATCCAACGCGGTCTGAATCCGATCCAAATTCACTTCCACATAGTTTTTGCGGAAAATATTGTTAAAGCCGCGCTTTGGCAGACGGCGGTGAATCGGCATCTGGCCGCCTTCAAACCCGTTAATAGACACACCTGAACGAGCTTTCTGACCTTTATGGCCAGAGCCGGAAGTCTTGCCCCGGCCAGAGCCGATGCCGCGGCCAACCCGCTTACGGTTCCGGGTTGCCCCGTCCTGTTCTTTAATCGTGTTCAATTTCATTGTCTTGACACTCCTGCCTGCAAGGCGATGCCCGTCACGGGCATGACCAGACGTTCTTTATGACTTCAGGACGCGGATTCGACGCGCACCAGATGTTTTACCTTATTGATCATGCCGCGCACCGCCGGGGTATCTTCCAGCTCACGCGCACGCCCAATTTTGTTCAGCCCCAGACCGATTAATGTCTTGCGCTGAGAGGCTTCACGGCCGATAGCACTGCGGACCTGAACAACTTTCACTGTTGACTTTGCCATGTTCACTTTCCTTTCAGCCCAGATCAGGAGGCTTCAGCCTGGTCAGCGGCCTTACCCAGAACTTCAGCCACTTTGCGGCCGCGCTTGGCAGCGACAGACCGTGGTGCCTGAATGGACTTCAGCGCGTTAAAGGTTGCTTTAATCATGTTATGCGGGTTCGAGGTACCGATAGATTTCGCCACCACATCCTGCACACCAAGAGCTTCAAAAACAGCACGCATCGGGCCACCGGCAATGATACCTGTGCCAGATGGTGCAGAGCGAAGCTGAACCCGGCCTGCGCCATAACGGCCCAGGATGTCATGATGCAGCGTCCGGCCATCACGAAGCGGAATGCGAACCATATCGCGCTTGGCGTTTTCGGTTGCCTTGCGAATAGCTTCTGGCACTTCCTTGGCTTTGCCTGTACCAAAGCCAACCCGGCCTTTGCCGTCACCAACGACCACCAGAGCGGCGAAACCGAACCGGCGGCCCCCTTTGACCACTTTAGCAACGCGGTTGATGCCAACCAGCTTTTCAATCAGTTCAGGCTCATCTCTGAGGTTGCCCTGTTCTGCTCTGTCATTATTGCGTGCCATCGCTCGCTCCTTTAAAATTCAAGGCCGGCTTCGCGCGCGGCATCGGCAAGGGCTTTCACCCGGCCGTGATACATATACCCACCACGGTCAAACACAACCGCCTTGACCCCTTTGCCAACAGCCCGCTCACCAATGGCTTTGCCAATCGCAGCAGCAGCGGCCATATCCGCACCGGTCTTACCGACCTTTTTGAAGTCTGCTTCCAGAGATGAGGCAGCCGCCAGAGTTGCGCCTGTCGCGTCATCAATCACCTGGGCATAAATATGCTTTGATGATCTGTGCACAGACAGACGCGGCTGACCATTTGCATTTTTCTTCAGGCTTGTGCGGTTACGGACACGACGCCGTTCAAACATTTGTCTTGAGCTCAACATCTGACCTAATCCTTATTTCTTCTTGCCTTCTTTGCGGACAATATGCTCTTCAGCATATTTCACACCCTTGCCCTTGAATGGCTCAGGCGGACGCTTGGCACGCACTTCTGAGGCAAACTGACCCAGCAGTTGTTTATCTGCACCAGTAATCTCAATCTTGGTGTTGTTTTCCACCTTGACTGTCAGACCGGCAGGAATATCCATTACAACAGGATGGCTGAAGCCCAGGTTCAGCTGCAGCTTGTTTCCCTGCATCGCGGCCCGGTAACCAACCCCGTTAATCTCAAGATTACGGGTAAAGCCTGTGGATACGCCGACAACCATATTGTTGATGTTTGCCCGGACTGTACCCCAGATAGAGCGGCCCTGAATGTTCTTTTCACGCGGGGTGACGGTGACCACACCATCATTCACGGCAACGTCAACATTTGACGGCAAAGCCATCGCCAGCTCGCCCTTGCTGCCCTTGGCCACAAGACGCGCGCCTTCAGTTGTCAGGTTAACACCATCAGGAAGTTTAATCGGAGAATTTCCAACACGAGACATCGAACCTCTCCTTTAAAATACCTGGCAGAGCACTTCGCCGCCAACATTGGCAACACGTGCTTCATTGTCAGACAACACACCCTGAGGTGTAGACAGAACCGCAATACCCAGACCGTTATACACGCGGGTTAAGTCCTTAATACCGCTATATACGCGTCTGCCCGGTGTGGAGACCCGCTTGATCTCAGAGATCACAGGCAGACCTTCATGATATTTCAGCTCAATCTTCAGCTCGGAAATACCGTTGCGCACTTCAACAGATGAATAGTCACGGATATAGCCTTCACGCTTCAGCACTTCCAGCACATTTGCGCGCAGGCGTGACGCCGGACTGGACACGACAGCCTTACGGGCTGACTGACCATTCCTGATCCGTGTAATCATATCTCCAAGAGGATCACTCATAGACATTGCAATCTCTCCTTCTTACCAGCTTGACTTCACAACACCCGGGACCTGACCAAATGAGGCCAGATCACGAAGCGCGATCCGAGACATTTTCAGTTTACGGTAATAGCCGCGTGGACGACCGGTCACCAGGCACCGGTTACGAACGCGGATGCGTGAGCTGTCACGTGGCTCCTGAGCCAGCTTGCAGGACGCAGCGAACCGTTCTTCCATGGAAATGGATTTATCACGCATTACCGCGCGCAACGCATCACGACGGGCGCTTTTGGCAGCAACCTTGCGCGCACGGCGGTTATTTTTTTCAACAGCACTTTTCTTGGCCATGTTCTATACCCTTTTCTGTGTCGGCTGTTTTAAGCGTTTGCAAAGGGAAACTGAAAGCCGCGAAGAAGTTCGCGTGCTTCGTCATCCGATTTTGCACTGGTCACAACGATGATATCCATGCCGCGGACTTCATCGACCTTGTCATATTCAATTTCCGGGAACACGATCTGCTCTTTGATCCCCAGGGCATAATTGCCTGAGCCATCAAAGCTCTTGCCGTTCAGACCACGGAAGTCACGAACACGAGGCAGAGCAATCGTAACCAGACGATCCAGAAATTCATACATTCTGTCCGACCGCAAAGTCACCTTACAGCCAATCGCCATGCCTTCACGCAGCTTAAAGGCTGCATTCGCCTTCTTCGCCCGTGTGACAACTGGCTTCTGGCCAGAAATCGCTGTCATGTCACTGACAGCATGCTCAATCTTCTTGGAATCACGGACGGCACTGCCGACACCCATATTGATCACAACCTTTTCCAGGCGCGGGACTTCGAACATGTTGCCATATCCGAACTTTTCAATAAGAGCCGGGCGAACAGCCGTCAGATAATGTTCTTCAAGACGCGTTTTCATCTCAGCTTCCTTCTCGGTTAATCAATCGCCTTACCCGACTTGCGGGCAATGCGCACTTTTTTGCCATCAGCTGTGTCGTAACCGACTCTGGTGGCTGTATTTGTTTCAGGATCAATCAGCGCAATGTTTGATACATGAATAGGCGCTTCCATCTGCTCAATCCCACCAGAGTTGGTCTGAGTCGGACGGCGGTGACGGGTCACCATATTGATGCCTTGTACCTTGACCCGGCTGTCAGCAGGGCGCACTTCAATCACTTCACCTGTGCGGCCTTTATCTTTGCCGGTCCGCACAATGACCTGGTCGCCTTTTTTAATCTTCAGCTTTGCCATGTTACAGCACCTCCGGAGCCAGAGACACGATCTTCATGAAATTGCGAGACCGCAATTCACGGGTCACAGGACCAAAAATCCGTGTGCCGATAGGCTCATTCTGTTTGTTCAGCAAAACAGCCGCATTTTTATCGAACCGGATAGCGGTCCCGTCATTGCGTCTGATTTCTTTGGCGGTCCGTACGATAACCGCACGATAGACATCACCCTTTTTCACTTTGCCGCGCGGGATAGCTTCTTTTACAGAAACGACGATGATGTCACCAACACCGGCAATCTTACGGCCTGTACCCCCGAGGACCTTGATACACTGTACGCGGCGCGCACCAGAGTTATCAGCCACCTCAAGATTTGTCTGCATTTGAATCATAACAGCTCTCCTCTAGGCCGGTTATTTCGCGGCGTCGTCATAGACGACCTCAAAGGATTTGTTCTTCGAAATCGGGGCACATTCGCGAATATTCACTGTATCCCCTTTCTTCGCCTTATTCTCAGCATCGTGAGCAGCGAATTTCTTAGACGTGTTGATGAACTTTTTATAGACAGGATGCATGATCCGGCGTTCAACACGCACGATAACGGTTTTATCCGCCTTATCGCTGACAACAGTGCCCTGCATAATACGCTTTGGCATAACTACTACCTCTTAAGCTTCGCTGTTTGCGGCTGACATTTCGCCAAGCACCGTCTTAATCCGCGCAATTTCACGACGGACAATGCGCACCCGTGATGGGTTTTCCATCTCACCAGACGCCACCTTGAACCGCAGATTGAACTGCTCTTTTTTCAACTCAACCAGCTTGGCCTTCAATTCGTCGGCTGACTGGCTGCGGAATGTTTCTGCTTTCACAATCGACATCGCTCGAAATACTCCTTATCAGCCTATTCGCCTTCGCCAAGGCGGCGAACAATCTTGGTTTCAATCGGCAGCTTTGCAGCGGCCAGTTTGAACGCCTCCTGGGCCATTTCCCATGAAACCCCGTCCAGCTCAAACATAATCCGTCCAGGGGCAACTCTGGCAACCCAATATTCAGGTGAGCCCTTACCTTTACCCATTCTGACCTCAGCAGGCTTTGATGATACAGGCACATCAGGAAACACCCGGATCCAGAGCCGGCCGGCACGACGCAGATGGCGTGTGATTGCCCGACGGGCGGCCTCAATCTGACGAGCGGTAATCCGCTCAGGAGATGTGGCTTTCAGACCATAAGCGCCGAAATTGAGGCTGGTGCCCCCCTTGGCCATACCGTGGATACGGCCCTTATGCGCTTTACGGAATTTAGTACGTTTTGGCGATAGCATCGTAACTTATCCTCTTTCGCTTAGCCGTTTTGCCGCATTGACGGACCAGACTGCTGTTCAGCAAGGCGCTTGTCCTGAGCCATTGGATCATGACCGATAACCTCACCTTTAAAGACCCACACCTTGATGCCGATAGCCCCATAAGTGGTCTGTGCAGTGGCTTCACCGTAATCAACTTCAGCACGCAATGTGTGAAGCGGCACACGGCCTTCGCGGTACCATTCGGTCCGGGCAATTTCTGCCCCGCCCAAACGACCGGCACAATTAATCCGCACACCTTGTGCGCCAAGACGCATCGCTGACTGAACCGCCCGCTTCATCGCGCGGCGGAACCCCACCCGGCGTTCCAGCTGCTGGGCAATATTCTCACCAATCAGCTTGGCATCAATCTCAGGCTTGCGAACCTCAACAATATTCAGGCTGACCTCTGTGCCGACACGCTTGGTCAAATCAGCACGCAGCTTTTCGATATCCTGGCCTTTTTTACCGATAATCAGACCTGGGCGACCGGCATAAATGGTCACACGGGCCCGGCCGGCAGGACGTTCAATAACCACACGGCTAATCCCGGCTGGCTTGAGGCGTTCCATCAGATGGTTGCGCAGTTCAATATCTTTATGCAACAGATCACCATAGTTGCGATCGGCAAACCAGCGCGAATCCCAGGTTCTGTTGATCCCGACCCGCAGGCCGATTGGTTTTACTTTCTGACCCATCTATGCCTGCTCCTCTTTTTCGGCAACAACAATGGTAAGATGTGAAAACGGCTTCAAAATCCGTGCACCGCGACCGCGGGCACGTGCCTTAAAGCGTTTCATGACCAGCCCCTTACCGACATGGGCCTCTTTAACCACCAGACGATCAACATCTAGTGAATGATTGTTTTCTGCGTTGGCAATCGCTGACTGCAGGACCTTTTTCACATCACCAGCGATGCGGCGGCGTGAAAAAGACAAGGTCGCAATGGCCTTATTGGCATCCATGCCGCGGATCATCGCCGCAACAAGGTTCAGTTTCTGCGGGCTAACACGCAAATTCCGCAGCACGGCCTGTGCTTCGTTATCTGCAACCCTGCGTGGTGAAGATTGTTTACCCATCTTACCCTACCTATCGCTTTGATTTCTTATCTGCGGCGTGACCGTAATAGGTACGGGTCGGCGCAAATTCACCAAACTTGTGGCCCACCATATCTTCTGACACAGCAACGGGCACATGTTTGCGGCCATTATAAACACCAAAGGTCAACCCCACGAACTGTGGCAGAATCGTAGACCGGCGTGACCAGATCTTGATGACATCATTGCGCCCAGACGCAGCAGCCTTTTCTGCTTTTTTCAGCAGATAACCGTCTACAAACGGGCCTTTCCAAACTGAACGAGCCATAGTCTTACTCTACTCCTTTTAAGGCTTGCGACGGCGCACAATCAGACGATCTGTCTTCTTGTTATTGCGTGTGCGCTTGCCTTTGGTTGGCTTACCCCATGGGGTGACAGGATGACGGCCACCTGATGTGCGCCCTTCACCACCACCATGCGGGTGATCAATTGGGTTCATGACAACGCCGCGAACATGCGGACGCTTGCCCAGCCAGCGGCTGCGGCCGGCCTTACCAATCTTAATGTTCTGCTGGTCTGAATTAGAGACCGCACCGATTGACGCCATACATTCAGAGCGCACTAGACGAACCTCACCAGAAGCAAGGCGCAGAATGGCATGGCCCCGGTCACGACCGACAAGCTGGACATAGGTCCCGGCGGAACGGGCCAGCTGGCCGCCCTTGCCTGGCTTCAGTTCAACATTATGGATCAATGTGCCGACTGGAATATTGTTCAGCGGCAGAGCATTACCTGGCTTGATATCAGCAGACGGGCCAGCTTCAACCTTGTCACCAACAGCCAGACGCTGTGGTGCAATGATGTATGACTGCTCGCCATCTTCATAAGTGATCAGCGCAATAAAGGCTGTCCGGTTCGGATCATATTCGATCCGCTCAACCACAGCCGGAATACCCTGCTTGGTCCGCTTGAAATCAACCAGACGGTAACGGCGCTTATGGCCGCCACCACGCTGCCAAGAGGTGATGTGACCTGAATTATTGCGGCCGCCAGATTTGGTCAGACCTTCAGTCAGCTTCTTGACCGGCCCGCCCTTATGCAGGGCTGATTTGTCCACCAGAACCAGGTTCCGCTGGCTTGGTGTTGTGGGATTAAACGTCTTCAACGGCATCTGTCTTAAGCTCCCATCATGTCAATCGCCTGGCCATCGGCCAAAGTGACGATTGCCTTTTTTATGTCGCTCCGGCGCCCGTTACGGCCTTTGAACATCTTTGTCTTGCCCTTCAGCACAGATGTGTTGACCGCGGTAACCTTGACATTGAACAACATTTCAACAGCTGCTTTAATCTCTGGCTTGGTTGCGGTCATCGCCACAACGAATGACACCTGACCATGCTCACCGCCCATGGTTGACTTTTCAGTCACCAGAGGACGGATGATCGTGTCATAGGCCTGGATTTGGCTCAGCTTTGTTTCTACGCGCTTGCGTGGGCGAATGCTCATTTTAGGCGCTCCTCAAGATAAGCGGCCGCATCACGTGACAGCACAAGCACATCACGGCGGACCATGTCATAAACATTTGCCCCCTGCTGAGGCAGAACATCAACAAATGGCAGGTTTGACGCGGCACGGCTGAAATCAGCGTCCACATTCTCCCCGCCCAGGATAAGCGCGTTGGTTGCGCCCAGCTTTTCCAGCCTGTCCTTCAGCGCAGATGTCTTGGCGTCTGCTTTCATATCATCAATGATAATCAGCTGCCCCGCAGCCATTTTTGCAGACAGAACAGAGCGCATGCCCAGCTGGCGAATTTTCTTCGGCAGGCTGTGCTCATACCCACGAACAACTGGACCATGGACGACACCACCACCACGGAACTGAGACACTGAGCCGTTACCCGCACGCGCCCGGCCAGTCCCTTTTTGACGGAACATTTTTGCTCCTGTCTTTGCCACTTCACTGCGGCCTTTGACTTTATGTGTGCCGGCGCGGCGCTTGGCCAGCTGCCACTTCACAACGCGGGCCACAATATCTGCGCGCGGCTCAATACCGAAAACGGAATCCGCCAGTTCAATATCGCCCTTCTTGCGATTATCGATGGTCTTTACATCAACCTTCATCTGTCGTGCCCTTCTCATCTTGCGTTGCAGCTGCTTCTGGCGCGTCTGCGACTTGTGCATCATCTGCCTGCGCCTCAACAGCTGGCTCATCAGCAGCAGGAACGGCCGCCGCATCAGCACTGTCTGTCACCAGACCAGCCGGGAATGGTGCGTCCTCTGGACGGGCCTTCTTGACCGCATCTGACAACAGCACCCAGCCATTCTTTGCCCCGGGAACCGCGCCATGAATAAGAATCAGGCCATGTTCATCATCTGTTGAAACAACCTCAAGGTTTTGTGTGGTGACCCGCACAGCCCCCATGTGACCGGCCATCTTCTTGCCCTTGAACACCTTGCCCGGGTCCTGACACTGACCTGTTGAGCCATGTGAGCGGTGAGAGATAGACACACCGTGTGACGCCCGCAGACCGCCAAAATTATGCCGCTTCATCGCACCTGCAAAACCCTTACCCTGAGAGATGCCAACAGCGTCAACCTTTTGTCCGGCAACGAAATGTGAAACCCCGAATGTGGCCCCGACATCAACCATTGCATCATCACTGACGCGAAACTCAGCTAGCTTGCGCTTTGGCAGCACAGAGGCTTTGCCATAATGGCCGCGAAGGGCCTTTGATACATTTTTGACCTTGGCTGTACCGGCCCCCAACTGAAGCGCTGTATAGCCATCACGTTCGGTCGTCTTCTGAGAGACCACCTGAACATCATCCAGTTTCAGGACGGTTACCGGAATATGTTCGCCTGCGTCATTAAATACACGCGTCATCCCGATTTTTCTTGCAATCACACCGCTACGCATAACGCTGTTCCTTCACTTAATTCAATTCGTGTCTACAGTTTAATTTCCACATCAACGCCAGCAGCCAAATCAAGCTTCATAAGCGCATCAACGGTCTGTGGTGTCGGATCGATAATGTCCAGCAACCGCTTATGTGTCCGCATTTCAAACTGCTCGCGGCTCTTTTTATCAATGTGCGGAGAGCGCAATACAGTAAATCTGCTGATATTTGTAGGCAGAGGAATCGGGCCACGGACATTTGCCCCGGTACGCTTAGCGGTATTCACGATCTCGTTTGTAGACTGGTCGAGAATGCGGTGATCGAATGCCTTTAACCGAATACGAATATTCTGGTTTTCCATGACTCTATTCCTTTTTCAATCAGCAAAAGGAGAGGCACATGGCCTCTCCTCAATAAGTTGTTATCTTTATTCGACGATAGAGGCGACGACGCCGGCGCCAACGGTACGGCCACCTTCACGAATAGCAAAGCGCAGGCCTTCATCCATCGCAATCGGCGCAATCAGGGTCACCGTCATCGC
>PBLR01000038.1 GCA_002722385.1 SAR116 cluster bacterium
GAAAAACGGGTTGCCTGTACCCGCAGCAAAAATGACAATACGGCCCTTTTCCATATGCCGCATAGCCCGGCGCCGGATATAAGGCTCACACACCGCGCTGATAGGCAGAGCAGACATCACCCTGACCGGGACATCTTTTTGTTCAAGCGCACTTTGCATCGCCAGCGCGTTCATCACCGTCGCCAGCATGCCCATATAATCACCCGTCGCCCGCTCCATGCCGGCGGCCGCCCCGGATACACCGCGGAAAATATTACCGCCGCCAATAACCAGACTGACCTGAATCCCTTGGTCAACAACGCCTTTAATCTCATCAGCGACACGCGACACCATATCCGTATCGATCCCATAGGCCTGTTTGCCCATCAAAGATTCACCGGATATTTTCAGCAATACGCGTTTGTACTTAAAACTGGTCATTTCGGGTCTGTTCCTGACAAGAGTGTGGCCGGGGCTGTGCAGCCAGTCTCGCCTATCATGACATTAAAGCTGCCCGTAGAAAAGGGCTGCGGATAGAATTTGCCCCCAAACCGAAACCGGCCTGAGGGCAATGTTGTTTTTCATCAAAAACAGGCTGTGTTAACCGCCAAGCTGGGCAGCAACCTCAGCAGCGAAATCTGTTTCTTCTTTTTCCACACCTTCACCAAGGCTGAACTGGCCAAAGGCTGACATGGCGATGTCTGAACCAGCGTCTTTTGCTGCTTTTTCAACAACCGCCTTTACCTTGCTTTCGCCGTCAATCACAAAGGTCTGCTCAAGCAGCACGACTTCTTCGTAATATTTGCGCATCCGCCCTTCAACCATCTTCTCAGCAATTTCCTGAGGCTTGCCAGAGGCTTTGGCCTGTTCAATCAGAACGTCACGTTCACGCTGAACCATTGCCGGGTCCAGATCATCAACAGACAAAGAGGCTGGAGATGTCGCCGCGATATGCATGGCAAGTTGTTTGCCAAGAGCTGTCAGCGCCGCTTCATCCGCAGATGAAGACAGGCCAACCAAAACACCGATACGGCCCAGACCATCTGCCACAGCATTATGCATGTAAGGTACAACAAGACCGGCATCCACAGAGACTTTGACCATCCGGCGAAGTGTCATATTCTCGCCAATAGTGGCGATCTTCTGGGTCAGCTCTTCTTCAACAGTGCGGCCTGTACCTGGAAAGTCAGCAGCCTTCAGCGCGTCCAGATCATCTACCCCCAGGGCTAATTCTGACAGAGCTTTGGCAAAGCTCTGGAATTCATCATTGCGGGACACAAAATCTGTTTCTGAGTTCAGCTCAACCAACGCGCCGACCGTACCGGCCACGCTGGCTGCAACCAGACCTTCTGAGGCCACACGGCCAGATTTCTTGGCCGCTGCGGCCAGACCCTTGGTCCGCAGCCAATCTACCGCGGCGTCCATATCGCCGTTGGTTTCATTCAGCGCCTTTTTGCAGTCCATCATGCCAGCGCCGGATTTCTCGCGAAGTTCTTTTACTTGTGCAGCAGTTACGCTCATTTTCCTAATTCCTTATTAATCCAGAAGACAGAAGAGAAGGCCATCTCACGCAGATATGGCCGTTCTCAACCTTGTTCACCTTGCGGGCGAAAGTAGCTGTTAGGCAGACGCCTGTTCAGATGCGCCTTCAGCAGCGGCGTCTTCGGCAGCTACTTCAGGGGTTGCCGCTGGCTGTTCAGCTTCAGCAGCAGCTTCAACAACAGCTGGTTCCTGAGGAGCAACTTCAGCCGCGCCAACATCAGACCCGCTGGCCATCATTTCGGCCTGCAGCCCGTCCAGAACAGTCGCCTGAGCCAGCTCGCAATACAGCGTGATCGCGCGCATCGCGTCATCATTGCCCGGAATCGGGAAATCCACACCAGCCGGGCTGGCGTTACTGTCGATCACAGCAACCACAGGGATATTCAGCTTGTTGGCTTCCAATACCGCGATATCTTCTTTGTTGGTGTCCAGAATGAACAGCATGTCTGGCAGACCGCCCATTTCCTTAATCCCGCCAAGGGTCAGCTCCAGCTTGTCCCGCTCGCGGGTCAGCTGCAGGATTTCTTTTTTGCCCAGCTGGTTCACCTCATCACTGGACAGACGGGCTTCCAGGTCACGCAGACGCTTAATGGACTGAGACACGGTTGCCCAGTTGGTCAGCATCCCGCCGAGCCATCTGTGATTCACATAATACTGACCACAAGCTTTTGCGGTTTCAGCGATTTTGTCTGACGCGGCCCGCTTGGTACCAACAAACAGAATCCGGCCGCCTTTTGCCGCGGTATCGCGCATAGCGGTCAGCGCCCGGCCAAGAAGTGGCACAGTCTGTTGCAGGTCAAGAATGTGAATGCCGTTACGCTCACCAAAAATGAACGGTTCCATTTTTGGGTTCCAGCGTCTGGTGTGATGTCCGAAATGAACCCCTGCTTCAAGCAGTTGGCGCATGGTAAAAGTGGGCGCAGCCATTAGATAACTCCTTTTCCGGTTGAACCTCCATGAGAGTTGATAAAGAGATAATCTCTCACCGGATGGTCTGAACAGAATTTGCTGAACAGGCCGCTCTCATGTGTGACGTTTGGGGCTTTATAGCCCAAGGCAGAGGAAAAAGCAAGCTGAGAAGTGAGCCAGCAGATGGCAAAGGGGAAGAAATCAGATATCCTGAATCCGGCTGATCCCTCTGATCGATTTCAGCTTTTCACGCAAAGCCCCGCTAAGCCGGAATTTATAGGCCAATGAAATTTCGACAAGCTCTGCACCTGTCTCGACAAAGAATTTCAGAGGCGCATGACCACCGCCATCTTCACGCAACACCGCCCTGATGTCTCCCAGACAGCGGACATCATCAATCCACAAGCCAAGGCCTGTATGTTGTTGGGCAATTACATCTTCAAGAGGCTGCAGACGCACACCAAGCAACCGAACTGTGTCATTTTCAACCCGCGCATCTGCGGTCACCAACAGTGCGGCCTCGCTTTTCAGCACATCACGATGCTGTTGCAAGGTTTCTGAGAACAGCGTCACCTCAAACAGGCCGGCTTTGTCTGTCAGCTGCACAAACGCAAAACGGTTGCCTTTGCCTGATACACGTTCCTGAACTGAGGAGATCTGGCCAGCCAGGCGCAAACGGGCTGTGGCCTGTCCGGTCATCGCTTCTTCCAGCCGGTCAGAGCGGATAATCGACAGCCTGTCCAGATGCGCTTCATATTCATCCATGGGATGAGAGGAGAGATACAGCCCCAGAGCTTCAAATTCCTGCCTCAGCTTGTCTGTCTGTGTCCAGTCAGCCCCTTCAGTAAACCGAAAAGCAGGCACAGCGTCAGGCGCATCCCCGCCAAACAGGCTGTTCTGATCTGATTCAGCCTCACGCCGGAAAAATTCTGCCTGAGACAAGAGCTGTTCTATCGCCTCAAAGGTCTGCCGCCGGTTGTTATGCACAGAGTCCAGAGCCCCGGATTTGACCAGATTTTCAAGCTGGCGCTTGTTACAGGCATCGCGCGGCATGCGTTTGGCCAGATCCACAAGAGAGGTGAACGGCCCGTTCTGGTCACGCTCTATGGTCAGCTTGTCCATCGCGTCTGCGCCAACATTCCGCACCGCCCCAAGCGCGTAACGCAGTGCCAGTTTGTCATCCTCGCCCTGCTCTACGGTAAAGGCCGGGCTGGATTGATTCAGATCTGGTGGCAGAACCTCTATCTGTTTATAGCGGCAATCCTGTCTGAAAATGGCCAGCTTGTCTGTGTTGCCATAATCAAGGGTCATAGACGCGGCCATGAACTCAACCGGGAAGTTGGCTTTCAGCCAGGCGGTCTGATAACAGACAAGAGCATAAGCAGCGGCATGTGATTTATTAAATCCATATCCCGCAAATGAGGCAATCTGGTCAAAAATATCAGACGCCAGCTGAGCATCAATGCCGTTCTGCCCAGAGCCTTTAACAAAAATGTCCCGCTGCTGGTCCATTTCTTCTTTGATTTTCTTGCCCATCGCGCGGCGCAGCAAATCCGCCCCGCCCAGCGTATAGCCTGCCAGATCACGCGCGGCCTGCTGAACCTGTTCCTGGTAAATCATAATCCCGTAGGTTTCTGACAGGATGGGTTCCAGCAGGTCATGCATATACACCACATCTTCGCGGCCATGTTTACGGCTGATATAGGTCGGGATATTTTCCATCGGCCCCGGACGGTACAAAGCAACCACCGCGATGATATCTTCAAACCGGTCAGGCTTCAGGCCGCGCAATACATCACGCATGCCACTTGATTCCAGCTGAAACACCCCGACCGTATCGCCGTTGGTCAGCATCTGGAAGGTTTTGGCGTCATCCAGCGGAATGCTGTTGATATCCAGATCAATGCCGCGCTGTTGAATCAGCGCCACCGCCTTGTCAATCACGGTGAGGGTTTTCAGCCCCAGAAAGTCAAATTTAACCAGCCCAACCTGTTCAACTGCCTTCATATTAAACTGTGTTACCGGCATATCAGAACGCGGATCACGATAGACAGGAACCAGTTCAGGCAGATAGCGGTCAGCGATCACAAGGCCAGCGGCATGCGTTGAGGCATGACGGTACAGACCTTCAAGCTTAATCGCTGTTGAGATCAGATGAGCGACCTGTTCTTCTGTATCATGCAGGGCGCGCAATTCATCTTCTGAGGCGAGTGCCTGCTGGATGGTGGTTGGCTTGGCCGGATTGTTCGGCACCAGCTTGGCAATCCGGTCAACCTGACCATAAGGCATATCCAGAACCCGGCCCACATCACGTAAGGCCGCACGCGCCTGAAGCGTTCCGAAGGTGATGATCTGGGCAACCCGGTCACGGCCGTATTTTTCCTGCACATAGCGGATGACTTCTTCACGCCGTTCCTGACAGAAATCGATATCGAAATCAGGCATGGACACACGTTCAGGATTCAAAAACCGTTCAAACAACAAACCCCAGCGGATGGGATCAAGATCTGTGATCAGCAAGGCCCAGGCCACCACTGAACCCGCCCCGGACCCCCGGCCCGGGCCAACAGGTATGGATTTTTGTTTTGCCCAGCGGATAAAGTCAGACACGATCAGAAAATAGCCCGGAAAGCCCATATCAATGATGATATCCAGCTCTATTTTCAGCCTGTCTGTGTAGATTTTTTCTTGCTCCGGGCTGCCGTCAAAATAGCTGTTGGGCAAGGTTTTCAGCGCTTCAAGCCGATCTCGCAAACCGGCCTCAGCCAGCCGACGCAGCTGCGCCCTTTCGTCCTCAGCCTCAGTTGACGGCAAGATGGGCTGGCGCTGGCCGACAACAAAGGAACAGCGTTTGGCAATCAGCATGGTGTTCTGGACCGCTTCAGGCAGGTCAGCGAACAGCTGGATCATCTGTTCAGCGGTTTTAAAATAATGCTGAGGCGTTATACCTGACTCAGCCATACTGGCCAGACGTTCAGAATTGGCGATACATTGCAGCACACGCTGCGGTACATGCATCTTTTCATTTTCAAAATGACAGTCATTTGTCGCCACCAGCGGCAGACCGGTCTTGTCTGCCAGCTCTAACAACATCTGTTCTGCTGCTGCTTCTTCAGGATGGCCATGGCGTTGCAGTTCAATAAAGGCCCGATCCCCAAACACAGAGCTCAGCCAGTCTGCCCGTCGCAGGGCTGTTTTCTGCTGGCCCTGAGCCGCAGGCAGGCCAAGAAAACCGTGCCGATACCCGCCGGACAGCACCAGCAGGCCGGTTTCATTCTGTGCCAACATTTCAGTTGAAATTTCTGGTTTCTGGGCCGGATCTGTTGCCAAAAGGGCTTGTGAGATCATATCGCTGAGGTGAACATAACCTGCCTCGGTCTGGGCCAGCAGAACCACCTCACCTGTGCCTTCAGCATCACGCAAAGTCACCACCGCGCCGATGATCGGCTGAACACCGGCTTTCATCATTTTCTGCGAAAATTCAAACGCGCCGAACAGATTAAAGCTGTCTGTGATGGCCACAGCAGGCTGGTGATCGGCTGCCGCCAGTTCAGCCAGGCTATTCAGACGCAACGTGCTTTCAGACAAAGAATAGGCAGAATGAACCCGCAGATGAACAAAGCCCGCATACCCAGCCGCGTGCCCGTGTGCAGCAGATGAGGCATGAGGGCTCAGCTCATTCATGGCCTGACCTTCTGGACAATATGACCATGTTCAAGTTCCAGGACTTCATCCATCATCGCGGCCAGCTTCTGGTTATGTGTAACGATAAGGGCGGCTGTCTGTGTGCCATGAACAATTTTCTGTAATGCCTGAAACACCACCTCGCCCGTTTCCGGATCAAGGTTTCCTGTTGGCTCATCAGCAAGCAGAATATCAGGGGCATTCGCCACAGCCCGGGCAATAGCGACACGTTGCTGTTCCCCGCCGGAAAGCAGGCCAGGCCGGTGCGTGGCCCGATCTGACAGGCCAACCATACCAAGCAGAAGCTGGGCTCTTTTTTCAGCCTCTGTTTTGGCCAGACCATTGAGCATCTGCGGGATCATAATGTTTTCGGTGGCGTTAAATTCAGGAAACAGCCGGTGAAACTGAAACACCATACCGATATGCCGCCTGCGCAACTGAGTCCGCTTTCTTTCTGATAAGCTGCTGGCCTTTGTGCCCGCCACCCATATCTGGCCAGAGCCTGGCTGTTCCAGCAGCCCGGCCAAATTCAGCAAGGTGGTCTTGCCTGCCCCGGACGGGCCAACCAGAGCCGTGATCCGGCCTGCTTTCAGTTCCAGATTGACATCTGTCAGCACATCTATGCGCCGCCCTGCCTGGACATATCCATGGCTGACAGATTCAAGCTTCAGAATGGGATTGGCCTCACTCATAGCGCAACACCTCAGCCGGAGAGATGCTGGCGGCGCGCCAGGCCGGATACAGGCTGGCCACAAAGCTGAGCACAAGGGCCATGCCCACCACGGCCATCACTTCTGATATATCCACCACTGCCGGTAATTTTGACAGATAGTAAATTTCAGCCGGAAACAGGCTGGTGTCTGCCAGCCATTCGATGAATTGTTTGATGCTGTCAATATTCCAGCAGATGATGAGCCCGAGGCCCGTTCCGAACAAAGTGCCGATGCTGCCGATACTGGCGCCGGTAACAAGGAAGATCCGCATCACAGAGGCCGAGCTGGCCCCCATTGAGCGCAACACCGCAATATCCGCATTTTTTGACCTGACCAGCATAATCATAGACGAGACAATGTTAAACGCAGCCACCAGAATAATCAGGGTTAAAATCACAAACATCACATTGCGTTCCACCTGAAGCGCATTGATGAAGGTGCGGTTTTTTTCCTGCCAGTCAAACAGGCGGTAAGACTGGCCAAGCTGGGCCCGGACCGCAGCAGAAACGCGCTCTATCTGCAACGGGCTGCTGGAATACAGCTCTATCCCTGTTACCGCGTCAGGCAGGGCAAAAAAGAATTGAGCAGAGGATAGAGGCATAAAGATAAAGCTGCTGTCATATTCATGCATACCGACCTTGAACAGGCCGGCAATGGTATAAGACCGGCGGGTGGGCACAGAGCCAAAGGCGGTTGTGCGCCCTTTGGCAGAGAGCAGGCTGATTTTATCCCCTGGTTTCACCCCAAGACGGAAGGCCATGGTTTCACCGATCAGAAGCCCGCCCTGATCCCGAAATGCTGAGATCGCTTGCTGGGACAGGTTGTCCCAAAGCGGCTTCCGGGCAGCCAGATCAGACCAGATCACACCGCGCGCCACACCGCCCAGCGCATTCCGCGGAGAGGTAACCATAACCTGGCCCTGGACCTGCGGCGTGGCGGCAACAATGGTGGGGATTTCAGACAAGCGGAAGGAGACTTTATCGTAATCTTCTAAGGGCCGGCCATCTGAAGTGAACACGCCGATATGCCCGTTCAGGCCCAAAATCCGGTCAATCAGTTCTGCCCGGAACCCGTTCATCACGCTCATCACAATGATCAGGGTGGCCACGCCAAGGGTGATCCCCAAAAAAGAGAACCAGGCAATCACAGAAATAAAGCCTTCCGCCCGTCTGGCCCGCAGATAACGGAACGCCAGAAACCTTTCCACAGGCCTGATGATCATAAAGCGCCCCCGCCGGTTTGGTTTTGCATGTTTGTGTTCATGCCGCCCCCTTTAGCCAGATAAAGCAGCGATCAGACGTGCCGGGGCCTCATCAAGCCCTACTTCTTCTGTCTCGCCTGTCTGCCTGTTTTTCAGTTCAACCACACCGCGGTCAACAGACCGGGGACCAGCCACAATTTGCCATGGCAGGCCGATTAAATCCATAGAGGCCAGCTTCGCACCAGCTGAATCCGAACTGTCATCAAGAAGCACATCAAACCCGGCCTCACGGCATTTAGCATACACGGTTTCGGTCACTTTGTCGGTGCCTTCATGACCTGGCTTCAGATTTACGATCCCGGCGTCAAACGGGCTGATGCTGGCTGGCCAGATAATGCCCTTCTCATCATGGCTGGCCTCAATAATCGCGCCAACCAGACGAGATACACCAACACCATATGAGCCCATGTGAAGCTCTGTTATCTCACCATCAGGGCTGGAGACTGTCGCGCCCATTTTTGCTGAATATTTGGTGCCGAAATAGAAAATATGACCAACCTCAATCCCGCGCCGGGTCAGCAGGTCGCCTTCAGCCACAGGGCAGGTGTCCGGGTCATGCGTTTCATCTGTCTTGGCATAAAGTGAGGTAAACCGGTCAACCACAGGCTGGAGGTCTTCATCATAGTTAATCTCTGCCACCAGATTGGTCTGCTCCCAGTCTTTATGGAAAAACACACCGCTTTCCCCTGTATCGGCCAGAATAATAAATTCATGGCTGAGGTCGCCGCCAATGGGCCCTGTATCTGCTTCCATCGGAATCGCGGTCAGCCCCAGACGGGAAAAGGTTTTCAAATAGGCCACAAACATCCGGTTATAGGCCTGGCGGGCATCCTGTTTGGTCAAATCAAATGAATAGGCATCTTTCATCAGGAATTCGCGGCCCCGCATCACCCCGAAGCGTGGGCGAACCTCATCGCGGAATTTCCATTGAATATGATACAGGTTCAGCGGCAGAGATTTATAGCTTTTCAGATGCGTGCGGCAAATATCTGTCACCTGTTCTTCATTTGTCGGGCCATAGAGCATGTCGCGATCATGCCGGTCTTTGATGCGCAGCATTTCAAGGCCGTAATCATCATACCGGTCTGATTCCTGCCACAGCTCAGCTGGCTGGATAGTTGGCATTTTAATTTCATGCGCCCCGGCCGCATTCTGCTCTTCACGCACAATCTGTTCTATCTTGTCGAGCACCTTCAGACCAAGCGGCAGCCAGGAATAAATACCAGCACTGGATTGCTGGATCATGCCCGCCCTTAACATCAGACGATGTGAGACAATCTGCGCCTCTTTGGGGTTTTCTTTTAACACCGGAAGAAAATACTGGGTGAGACGCATAAAACCGAAGCTCCGAAACAAAAAATGACACGATTAACAGACAAAACAGCAGCCCCCGTCACAACGGCTTAAGCTGCTGGTAAAAACCGGTACACTGTACGAGGAATTACGCTTTCTATGCAAGTGTTCTTCAGTCGCGATCTGGGGCGGATTTCACCTGATTATCTGAGCTGTATATGTATTCTACTGAAAAATTGTGATACAGCTGTAATAGATAAAATTGCCCGCTTTCCAAAGCCAGCCCCAATCCAGCCAGACCGAGACCACACAGATGACAGAATCAACATATCCCCACCTGCGTATGAGACGGCTGAGACAGGCCGCGTTCATCCGCGATATGGTCCAGGAACATCACCTGAACAGCTCTGATCTGATCTGGCCCTTATTCATCTGTGAGGGAGAGGCGGTGAGCGAAGATATCCCAAGCATGCCAGAGGTGAAGCGCTATTCAGTTGACCGGATTGTTGAACAGGCAAAAACAGCTGTTCAGCTGGGCATACCGGCTGTAGCGCTGTTTCCGAAAACCCCTGACAGGCTGAAAGATGCTGAGGGCAGCGAGGCCCTGAATGACAGTAATCTGGTTTGTCAGGCGGTACGGGCGGTAAAGTCAGCCTGTCCGGAGCTGGGCCTTATCTGTGATGTGGCGCTTGACCCGTATACCGACCATGGTCATGACGGGGTGCTTGATAACAGCGGCAAGATTGTAAATGACAGAACAGTTGAGATGTTGGTCGAACAGGCCCGGCTATTGGCTGAGGCGGGATGTGATATCCTTGCCCCGTCAGATATGATGGACGGCCGTATCGGCGCAATCCGGGCCATGCTGGAGGCGCGCGGCCATCATGACATGATGATCCTGTCTTATGCAGCCAAATATGCTTCTGCCTTTTATGGCCCGTTCAGGGATGCTGTCGGGGCAGGACGCAAGCTGGGCGGTGAGGGTAAAAAGACCTATCAGATGAACCCGGCCAATGCAGATGAAGCGTTAAGGGAAGTGGCGCTCGATATCCAGGAAGGCGCAGATATGGTGATGGTCAAACCGGGCCTTGCCTATCTGGATATCATCAGGCGGGTCAGTGATGAATTTTCGGTGCCCTGTTTTGCCTATCAGGTGTCAGGCGAATATGTGATGATGCAGGCCGCGATACAGGCCGGATGGCTGGATAAAGAGGCGGTCATTTTTGAAAGCCTGACCGCCTTTAAACGGGCCGGGGCAAGCGGCATCTTAACCTATTTCGCGCCTTATGTTGCTGAACAGCTGAGCCGCAAATAAGCTGACTGATGCTTCTGATCTGAACAAAAACTGGTCGGATTTCCTGATACCGGTGGATACAGACGCGGTAGTCTGTAGGTAATCCCGCACCGTGAAGGAGAGAGATATGACCGGCCCCTCAGCAGATGATATCCGCGCTGCCGCAGACGAATTGTCCGGCCAGATTATCGCCACCCCGACCCTGCCTGCCCCTGCCTTGTCTCGGTTGCTGGGATGCGAGGTCCATCTGAAGCATGAACAGCTGCAATATACCTCATCATTCAAGGCGCGCGGGGCGTATCTGGCCATGATGGCGCTGAATGAAGAGCAGCGCAAAAAAGGCGTGATCACCATGTCTGCGGGAAATCATGCCCAGGCCGTAGCCTTCCATGCCCAGAATCTGGGTATCCATGCCACCATTGTGATGCCGAAACAAACCCCTTTTGCCAAAGTCGAGAGAACCCGGGCCTATGGTGCAGATATTGTTCTGGAAGGGCGCAATTTGAATGAATGTGAACAGACCGTTGCCGCCCTGCAAGACGAACATGGCTACGCGCTGATCCATCCTTATGATAATTTTCAGGTCATCCGCGGTCAGGGCACAGTCGGCCTTGAAATTTTACAGGCCGTGCCTGATCTGGACTGCCTGATTGTGCCGATTGGCGGTGGCGGCCTGATCGGCGGCATTTCGGTGATGGCCAAACATCTGCGGCCTGATATTGAGATCATCGGGGTAGAGGCTGAGCTCTATGCCTCTATGACCCAGACCCTGGCCGAACAGACCCCGTCAGTCGGCGGGGAGACAATCGCAGAAGGGATTGCGGTGAAGGTTCCCGGCGCGCTGACTGTCCCACTGGCAAAAGCCCATGTGGATGATATTCTGCTGGTCACAGAACAGCAACTGGAATGGGCTGTTGGCACATTGGCTGAACAACAGCGCATTATTGCTGAAGGGGCCGGTGCGGCGGGCATTGCCGCCCTTTACGCCAATCAGGACAGATTTGCCGGCAAAAAAGTCGGGGTGGTGATCTGTGGCGGGAATATTGATATGCGCCTTTTGGGCACAATTCTAAACAGAAATATGATGTCTGACGGGCGTTTGGTCAGGCTGCGCATAGATATTTCTGATGAGCCCGGCATGCTGGCTTCTATTTCAACGGCGATTGGCGGCTGCGGCGGCAATATTGTTGAAATTTATCATCAGCGTATGTTCTATGATGTGCCGGCGAAACTGGCCAAGATTGACGCTGTTGTTGACACCAGAGGGACAGCGCATGTGCAGGAAATCATTGCGGCTTTAACAGAACGCCAGTTCAGTGTGGCCGTCATTGATGAGCAGTCATCATAAGGCTGTCCGCCCTCCACCTCTTGAAAAGGCAAGCGTTAATAACTTGTCATCGCGGTGAATTTATCTGACAGTGTGACTATGGACCAGGCAAAGACGATTTTTACAAAGTTACCGTTACGTTTGCGCGTCACCCGCAGTCAGAAATGTGCTTATCTGCCTGATCAGACTGAACAGCGGCTGGCAACAGATATATCTGAACATCCGCAAACCCATGACCGGCTGGCAGAAACCGGCTTCAGGCGGGTGGAAAACTGGGTCTATAAGCCGGCTTGTCCTGGCTGTAACGCCTGCCTTCCTATCCGGGTGAAAGCAGATGAGTTTGCCGGTTCCCGCAATATCGCCCGGATAAGGGCGGCAAACCGGGATTTGCGCCGGTTTGACTCGCATGGCCAGCTCACCCTTGATCATTATGATATGTTTCAGCGGTATCTGGGCTTCCGCCATGAGGATGGCCAGATGGCCAGCATGAGCTTTGAAGAATTTTCAGCCATGATCCTGAACAGCCCGATAGAAACACGCCTGACTGAATACAGAGATTCAGATGACCGGCTGATGGGCTGTATTCTGGTCGACAGACAACGAGACGGGCTGAGCGCGGTCTACAGCTTTTTTCAGCCTGACCAGACCAAACGGTCATTAGGCAGCTTCATGATTGTCGATCTGATCGACAGATGCAAAGAGATAGGCCTGCCTTATGTCTATCTGGGCTATTATATTGAGCAAAGCCGGAAGATGGCCTATAAAGCCCGTTTCAAGCCTTATCAGATTTTTAGCGACGGGGTCTGGCAGGACCAGTAAGCACTGCTGCCTTGTTAAGTGAACCGTGCCGGCCGCGGAAACCCTGTCGGCGGCATCCGTCCGGCACTGCCGCGCCGCCCCTGCCAGGCCAGCAGGTCTGTCTCTGTCCTCGTCCGCTCTCCCATCTGCCAGGACAGACCAGCGTCAAGGGTGAACACCTTCACATCAGCCAGCAGACCATCTTTATAACGCTGCAGAATGACGCCTTTACCTCTGCTCATCTCCGGGACCTCATTCAACGGGAACACCAACAGACGCCTGTTCTGGCCCACAACAGCCACATGATCCCCGTCTGCCGGACAACAGGCCACCGCGCGCGCACCTGAGGGCAGGTTGAGAACCTGTTTGCCGCCCCGGGTCTGGGCCATGGAACTATCCATATCAACCACCAGACCATGACCTTTATCAGAGGCCACAAGAAGCTTGCCGCTCACGGCTTTCAGAATATTCACCAAAGCCACATCTGCCGGGATATCCAGCATCAGGCTCAGCGGCTCACCAAAGCCGCGCCCTTTTGGCAATTTATCACAGCCAAGGGTGTAAAACCGCCCATTTTCAGCAAAAATAAGCAGCTTATCTGTGGTTTCGGCATGCAAACAAAAGCGCGGGCCATCGCCGTCTTTGAACTTGAATTCTGATTTCAGATCGAGATGGCCTTTCATCGCTCTGACCCAGCCTTTTTCAGAACAGATTACCGTAATCGATTCTTTTTCAATCAGCATTTCAGTGACGTCAAAATCAACCGTCGGGGCATCTGCCAGTGTGGTCCGCCGCCGATCTGTTTTCACAAAATCTGTGCGCATCTGTTTGATCTGGCCAGACACGTTCTGCCATTGCTGGGCCTCATCTCCCAGCAGGCTGTTCAGGCTTTCCTGTTCAGACCGTAATGAGTCCCGTTCCATGCGCAACCCGTCTTCTTCCAGACGCCGGAGAGAGCGCAAGCGCATATCCAGTATCGCATTAGCCTGAACCTCAGTCAGGCTGAACCTGGCCATCAGATCATCACGCGGGTGATCTGACTCCCGGATAATGGCGATCACCTCATCCAGATTCAGGAACACAATCAGATAGCCATCAAGGATTTCCAGACGACGCTGAATTTTCCCCAACTGGTGACGACTGCGCCGAACCAGAACCTCTCGCCTGTGGGCAAGCCATTCTTTCAGCGCGTCTTTCAAGGACAGCACAGAAGGCCGGCCAGAGCTGTCCAGCACATTCAGATTAAGCGAAATGCGGCTTTCCAGCTCAGTGAGTTTGAACAGGCTTTCCATCACCGCTTCCGGATCAAGACGGCGGGATTTCGGTTCCAGGACAATACGAATATCTTCAGCTGATTCATCCCGAATATCAGCCAGAACAGGCAATTTACGGGCCTGCAGCATTTCAGCCATTTTTTCAATCAGGCGCGACTTCTGAATCTGATAGGGAATTTCACTGACCACAATCTGCCAGCCACCGCCTTTCAGCTTTTCCACCTCCCAGCGTGCGCGAAGCCGAAAACCGCCCCGCCCGGTGGTATAGGCCTGACGGATTTGGTCTGCCGGTTCAACCAAAACCCCGCCCGTTGGCAAATCCGGGCCTTTGACATAATTCAGCAACGTATCCACAGACGCGTTTGGATATTTTATCAGATGCAGGGCGGCATCTGCCAATTCAATGACATTATGCGGCGGAATTGCCGTTGCCATGCCCACAGCGATCCCCTGTGCCCCGTTTGCCAGCAAATTCGGAAAGCCCGCAGGCAGCAAAACCGGCTCTTCAGATTCGCCGTCATAAGTGGGCCGGAAATCAATGGCATCCTCATCAATCCCGTCAAGCAGCAATCTGGCCACATCTGTCATGCGGGCTTCGGTGTAACGCATTGCTGCAGCATTATCGCCATCGATATTGCCGAAATTCCCCTGCCCGTCCACAAGCTGGTAGCGCATGGCAAAATCCTGGGCCAGCCTGACCATCGCATCATAAATTGCCGCATCACCATGCGGGTGAAACTTACCCATCACATCACCCACCACACGGGCAGATTTCTTAAACCCCTGATCCGGGTCCAGTTTCAACTGGCGCATGGCAAATAACAGCCGCCTGTGAACCGGTTTCAGACCGTCACGAACATCCGGCAAAGATCGCGATGTAATGGTAGACAGCGCGTAAGCAAGATAGCGCTCTGATAAGGCCGATGAAAATTCGGTTTCTGCTGATTGTTCCTGGCTCAGAATATCTTCTGACATAATGCCCCCTCTCAAAAGCCGACAGGATCAAGACCTGAAATGGCTGAGATCAACAAAATCTGGTGTGCGGCAACTGAAATTGCCTCTATATCATGTGATGTTATAGCGTTTAGAGACCAAATGTGCCAGCCTCAAACGTGCGTGTGGTAAGTCTTTATGAATCAAGCTGAAGACACGACGTGAGATGAAATGCCCGGTCAAGGTCAGCCCGTCTGTCAGTGCCGCATGCGGGGGGTCGGCAACAGCGGCCTCAGGGCGCAGAAAGCCAGGCAGGCGCAGCAGACGGTCAGCATAATCGCCAGCATAATCTTTATGCACCGCCCGCCCTGAACGGGGGCTGACATATACCAGCGCATCGGTCAGCCCGGATACAGCACAGCTGTTCAGATTCAATGCGAATCCCAGCTGAGACAGCAGATTCATCTCCCATTTCACATAAAACCCAAGCCAGTCTTCAAGCTCGTCAGCCAGGCTGATGATCTCTATCAAGGCGGTGGTGGCCTGCCAGACAGACAGATTTGCCTCTCGTTCAGGAAGCCCCACATCCAGAATGGCACAGCAAGAGGACAGCCCTGCCAGCTTGATCGGATTATCCAGAAACACAGCAGACGGATTTTTTAACAATTCCAGCTGGAATGTGCCGAGCTGGTCAGCCAGACGCGCCCGCCAGTCTGCCTGCACCAGATTTCCGATCTGGACTGTACCGCGCCTGGAAGACGCATCATAAGCATGAACAAGACCGGCGTGACGCCCGTTATCAAGTGTCAGCAGGCTGACCACGGCATTTCGTTCACCATGCGGGCGAATAGACAGAATCAGCCCCTGGTCAGTCCATTCAGGCATCGAAATCCAGATCCCAGGCGGTGTAACGGTCTTTGTCGTCCATCCAGTCCTTACGATATTTGACATGGCTTATTAAATGCACGCGCCGTTCCAGTGCCTGTTCCAGTTCACGCCGGGCCGCCTGACCAATACGTTTAATGGTCTGCCCGCCTTTGCCCAAAACAATGCCGCGATGACCTTCGCGGGCCACAAAGACAGATAAGCGCACTTCTGCACTGCCATCCTCTCTTTCAACCCAGCTTTCGGTTTCTACCGTCATCTGATAGGGGAGTTCCTGATGCAGGTTCAAAAACAGCTTTTCACGCATAATTTCGGCTGCCAGAAGACGCACAGGCAGGTCAGACAAATCATCCGGGTCGAACAGATAAGGCCCAGACGGCATGCGGGCCGCCAGCCAGGATTTCAGATCTTCAATACCGTTTCCGGTCTGGGCTGAGATCATGAACACTTTTTCAAAGGCAAACAAGTCAGACAGCTCTGCTGTGCGCGCCAGATATTGTTCTGGCTTGGCAAGATCAATCTTATTCAGGACCAGGGCCGCGCTCTGGTTCTGTTCAGCCAGCTTGGTGATGATCATTTTGGTTTCATCATCCAGACGGGCGCGTGCACAATCATGCAGAAGCAACAGAACATCATTATCCGCCGCGCCCTGCCAGGCGGCGTTCACCATAGCCCTGTCAAGGCGTCGTTTCGGCGTGAAAATGCCCGGCGTATCAACAAAAATGATCTGGGCCTCATCCTGCATTGCGATGCCCCTGATCCGGCTTCGGGTGGTTTGGACCTTTGGCGTCACAATAGAGACCTTCTGGCCAACCATGGCGTTCATCAAGGTTGACTTGCCTGCATTCGGTGCACCGATAAGAGTTACAAAGCCTGCCCGAGGGCCTGTCTGCGTCGACGAGGTCATGATGTTTGCTGTCCTTGCGTTTTATGAACATACTGCAATAAAAACCGGCGCGCTGCATCGCGTTCAGCCTGTTTGCGGGTCCGCCCTTCACCTGTACAGATGCCCAGACCGCTTAGTTCAACAGACATCTTGAACACAGGTTCATGGGCTGAGCCTGTCTGGCCGACAAGCTGGTAAACCGGCCGGTCATATTTTGCTGATGCAGCCCATTCCTGAAGCTCTGATTTCGGGTTGCTGTCCAGCTCGTTCGGCAGCTCGTCAGGGATCGGCCAGTTGGACAGGATAAACCGGCGTGCCGCCTCCAGCCCGCCATCCAGATACAGCGCGGCAATAACCGCCTCTATCACATCAGCCTGAACAGATGCGCGCATGGCCAGCCCTGTCTGCGCCGGATCACAAATAATGAAGTCCTGTATCTTCAAAGCCTGACAAATCGCAGCTAGAGCCGCCTCATTTGAGAGATGATGATAACGTTTGGTCAGCTCGCCCTGATCTGCCTCAGGGAAACGGCTGAACAGATGACCAGTCAGCACCAGCCCCAACACCCGGTCACCAAGAAATTCAAGCCGTTCGTAATTCTCTGTCCAACCGGTCCAGCTGGTATGTGTAAAGGCCGTGCGTAAAACAAACCTGTCAGTGAAATTGTGGCCAAGCACCTGTTCTGCTGCTGCCAGCTGTTGGGCTTCAGAGCGATCTGACAGCGGGGTCCTGGTCATTCAATCGTGTTCCCGAGCCGTTCAAAACGGATCGCTGAGGGCCATTTCCACAACTCCCAGATATAAGCAGAGCTGTCATGGCTGAAAAACAGAAAGCGGGCTTCACCAATGAAATTTTCAAGCGGCACAAAGCCCACAGATGAAGACCGGCTGTCCCGAGAATTATCGCGGTTATCCCCCATCATAAAATAATGCCCGGCCGGCACCACATATTCAGGTGTGTTGTCAAAGGTCTGGCGGTCGCTGATTTCCTGAATAAGATGGGTCAGCCCGCCTGGCAGTGTTTCCTGATATAAGGTTGTCATCTGGCCGCCGCCTGAAGCGACCTGTCTGCCATTACCGACCAGACGGCGTTCCACAGGCTGGCCATTTATATGCAGCACACCCTGCCTGACCTGAATCCTGTCACCCGGCACACCAATGACCCGCTTGATATAATCAACTGAGGTATCAGACGGCAGGCGAAACACCGCCACCTGACCGCGCTGTGGGGTGCTGTCACCGCCAAACAAACGACCATCAATCGGTGCCAGCCTGAACGGGAAGGAATAGCGTGAATAGCCATAGCTGTATTTGGTCACAAACAGATAATCCCCGACCAAAAGAGACGGGATCATAGACCCGGACGGAATATTGAACGGTTCCGCCACAAGTGAGCGAAACCCTAACGCGATTGCGCCTGCGATCAGGAGGGTTTTCAGCGTATCCACAATGCCCGAAGAGGAGGACTGTTTTTCAGATGACATAAAGCTTCTCTATTTTGCTATCGAGGCTGGTTCGTGTTGCTTTAAACATAGTTAAAGGCCGACATCAAGTGGGCGGCGGTTTGCCAGCCCCTGCATTTGCCGATGCGCTGAGGACCACAAAGGCAGAGGAATAGGGCGGCTCGTCACTGATAGACAGATGAAGATGCGGGCTGAAGCCTTGAGGGCACAGGCTGCCCAGCCCGGCAAGACAGGCCCCGGACAAGACCAGTTCAGGCGCGCCTGAGGCAGAGGACAGCGTTTCAGCATGCTGCCAGTGCATGCCTGTCTGATCAGCAGAAGCCAGAGCCTTATAGACCGCTTCTTTGACCGCAAAACGGCCCGCCAGATAGGCCGCTTTGTTTTTGCGGGCGGCCAGCTCAGCCTGTTCATCAGCGGTATAAATACGGTCAAGGAACCGCTGGCCAAACCGGTCCAAAAGCCGGGACATCCGCCGCTGGTTACAGATATCATGACCAATGCCGATAATCATATAGCCGCCCTGCCCTCATCCATAATCTGGCGCATCTGTGCAATCGCATCAGACAATCCGGTAAACAGCGCCGCCCCCATCAGAAAATGGCCGATATTCAGCTCAACAATTTCAGGGATCCGGGCGACCTGGCCTGCGGTCTCAAACGACAGCCCGTGACCGGCATGAACTTCCAGACCGCAAGTGCTGGAAAAGCGGGCTGCCGAGATAATCCGGTCATATTCAGCCTCACGCTCAGCCCCGGCAGGCAAATCACAATAGCGGCCTGTATGCAGCTCAACAATATCTGCGCCAATCTCTGCCGCAGCAGACAAATCTTCAGGTTCTGCATCAACAAATAAAGACACCCTGATCCCGGCGGCCTTTAATTTATCAATCTGTTCAGACAGCCTGTCTTTCTGGCGGGCCACGGCCAGCCCGCCTTCGGTTGTCAGCTCTTCTCTTTTCTCCGGCACGATACAGGCCGCATGCGGGCGCACATCACAGGCAATGGTCACCATCTCATCCGTGGCGGCCATTTCAAAATTCAGCGGCAGGGCAATCGCCTGCTTCAGGGCATAGATATCTGCATCACGAATATGCCGGCGATCTTCGCGCAAATGGGCAGTAATGCCATCTGCACCTGCAGACTGGGCCAGCAGGGCTGCAGACACAGGATCAGGGTGGCTGCCGCCGCGCGCGTTTCTGACCGTTGCGATGTGATCAATATTGACCCCAAGCCGAAGTGCCTTCATGTCGCTTTTTCCATTTGTTCGCGTTGTTGTTTTTTCCGCAGCCGGTGTTCGCGCCAGCTGACAATCCCCCAATAGCATACAGAAAAGCTGACAATCCAGGAGAGAACAAACATTAACATGCCGCCCACCGCCATCGGCATAAAATAGGCCAGAAACTGGCTGTAAGTATCTGGCGCTTCGGCCAGGCCCGAATAAGCGGTAATCCCGAAATAATTGATCAGCCCATCACCGACCGCCTGAAGCAGGACAAAAATCAGCGGGAAGGTCCAGGGGTTGCCGACCAGCGTGCCCAGAAAGGCGGTCACCATATTGCCGCGCAGAAAATACGCCACCCCAAACGCCAGCAGCAAATGAAACCCGACCAACGGGGTGAAGGACACCGCCACCCCACAGGCAAAGCCGCTGGCCAGTGAATACGCAGAGCCCGGCATCCGCAACACCCGCTGCACAAGATAGCTGTACAGGCGCGAAAACCCCTTACGTGGCCACAGGATTTCCCTGATTTTAGCTGAAAAGCTGAGCGGTACACGCCGTCGAAACATCACATTCTTCCCGCAGACAAGGTCTATAATCCTCTTCTCTCTACGGATTCTATGTATTTGTTGGACCGCAAAACAGCAATAATAGAATGAATATGTTCAAGATTTTTTACATCAATATCTAAAATAAAGGTGAAAAAATTCATATCCCGTTCTGTCAGCTGGATATGGGTGATGTTGCCGGCCTGCTGGCCAATCACAGTACAGAGCGCGGCCAAGGCCCCCGGTTCATTCACCACCACAGCCTGTATCCGCCCGGCATAACGGCGCCCGGCCCCGCGCGGCCAGTCCACATTCAACCATAATTCAGGAATTTCAACGAATTTCGCAAGCGTATTACAGTTTTTGGTATGAACCGTTACGCCTTTTCCTGTGGTCACAATCCCGACAATCTTATCACCGGGAAGCGGATGACAGCATTTGCCCAGATGCACAGCCAGGCCTTCATGAGCCCTATCCACATGAAAGAGCGGTTCAGGCGGTGTATCCGCAACCGGACTGGTCTTGTCCGCACTGCTGGTGGTGGCCAGATCAGGATGCAGCCGGTCAAACACGTCTTTTGCCTTCAGCTTGGCCTCGGCGATATGGGCGTATAGTTCAGTCCGGGTGCTGGCATTAAAGGCAGACAAAAATTCATCAATCAGCTGTTCTTTGAATTTTGTTTTCCTGAACCTGTATTCGCGTTCCAGAAGCACCTTGCCAACACGGGCAAATTCTTCTTGTTTCTGCAGCCGGATAAAGCGTTTGATCGCAGACCGGGCACGGCCGGTTTTGGCAAAATCTTCCCAGTCACTGCGCGGGCTGGCATCTTTTTCAGTGATGATGGAGACCTGGTCCCCATTCACCAGCTCTGTGGTCAGCTGGCGGCGTTTATCATTGATCAGAACGCCAACACATCTGTCACCGACATCTGTATGAACAGCATAGGCAAAATCAATTGCGGTCGCGCCCTTTGGCAGGCTGATCAAATCCCCCTTGGGGGTGAAGCAGAACACCTTGTCCTGATACATTTCCAGTTTGGTGTTTTCCAGAAATTCTGTGGCTTCTTCATTCAGCTCAAGAAGGCTGACCAGCTCGCGCGCCCATCTGAACGTCTCCAGCCTGGCCTGGCGTTCCTGATTTGTATCCGGCTGGGCAGAGCTTTCTTTATAATCCCAATGCGCCGCCACGCCGCGTTCTGCTGTGTCATCCATATCCTCTGTGCGGATCTGAATTTCAATTTTCTGGCGCATTGGCCCGATAACGCCGGTATGAAGAGACTGATACCCGTTGGTCTTGGGCGTTGAGATATAATCTTTGAACCGGCCCATCACCACCGGAAAGGCGGTATGAATACAGCCCAAGGTCTGATAACAGCTGGCAACATCCTGAACGATGATCCGAAAGGCCATCACGTCCGACAGCTGATCCATGGTGACGTTTTTCACCTGCATCTTGCGCGATATTGAATAGGGTGTTTTGCGGCGGCCTGTCACCTCGCAAAGGATGCCCTTCTCGGCAAGAAGTGATTGCAGTTCAGCACAGATTTTGGGCACCACAGATTCGGTTTCAATCGCCAGAAATTCCAACCGGCTGATAATCGAATCCCGCATCTCCGGCTGCAGAATTTCAAAGCTGAGATCTTCCAGATCTGTCTGGAAACGGGTGATCCCCATCCGTTCCGCAAGAGGGGCGTATATTTCCATTGTTTCAGTGGCAATGCGCCGCCGTTTCTCAAGGCTGCTCACCGCCTTGAGTGTCTGCATATTGTGGGTGCGGTCTGCCAGCTTGACCAGAAGAACACGAATATCTTTACCCACAGCAAGCACGAATTTCCGGAAATTTTCGGCCTGCTTGGTGTCAACAGACTGCAGCTCCAGCCGGCTGAGCTTGGTCACCCCATCGACCAGCATAGCCACATTCTCTCCGAATTCAGTGGCGATGTCTTTTAAGGTCACTTCACAGTCTTCAACTGTGTCATGCAACAGGGCGGTCACCAATGTATCTGTGTCCAGCCGCATTTCCGCCAGCAGATGCGCCACCCGAAGAGGATGGGTGAAATAAGGCTCACCACTTTCGCGGGACTGGCCATCATGCGCCGACCGGCCAAACAGATAGGCCCGCTTCAGCTTATCCAGTCCGGCTTCGCTGTCATAAGCGGCACGCACATCAAGAAGGTTAGCGAACGCCTGTTCAACAAGGTCACTTTGTTTTGCGGGCGGGGTTTTTGTTTTCACCTGGGCTGACATAA
>PBLR01000039.1 GCA_002722385.1 SAR116 cluster bacterium
ATCATTATTCAGAGTGATGCCCTGTACGGTGATCTGGCCGTCCTGATGTTCTTCCAGCCGGTTCAGGCACCGGATCAAGGTTGATTTACCGGAACCGGACGGGCCGCAAATCACAATCCGCTCGCCTTTATGCACCGTCAGATTGATATCTCGTAACACATGGAAACTGCCATACCATTTATTGACAGCCTGCATTGAGATCATCACCTCATCACTGACGTTCATTTTTGATGCTGTTTTTCCAGCCATAATGAGCTCCTGTTTAACTGATCCGGCCTTAATGACGGCGGGACTTACTCAGTTTGTTTTCCATGTAAATCGAATAGCGTGACATGCCAAAGCAGAACACGAAGAAAATAACCGCAATGTACAGATACATGGTCACGGCCTGTACAGGTGATGACCAGGCCGCATCTGCGATCGCTGACTGACCAGCCCCAAGCAAGTCGAAAATGCCGACGATTGAGACCAGTGTCGTATCTTTAAATAACCCGATAAAGGTATTCACAATGCCCGGGATTACATGGGTCAGGGCCTGCGGCAGGATGATCAGCCGCATCGACTGCCAGTACGAAAGCCCCATTGCCTGCGCACCCTCATACTGGCCTTTGTCAATCGCCTGCAGACCGCCGCGGATAACCTCAGCCATATACGCAGCAGAGAACAGCATCACCCCGATCAAGGCCCGCAGAAGATTATCAAAATTCACACCCTCTGGCAGGAACAACGGCAACATTACAGAGGCCATGAACAGCACTGTGATCAGAGGCACACCGCGCCAGAACTCGATGAAAATAGTACATAAAAGACGAGCTACGGGCATTTCAGACCGCCGCCCGAGGGCAAGGATAATTCCCAGTGGCAAAGAGGCAACAATACCTGTCACCGCAACCACCAACGTGATCAGCAACCCACCCCAATCGCGTGTATCGACAGGCTCAAGACCAAAATCAACTGCCCCAACCCCTCTTACGGCATTGTAAATCACAAACACCCAGCCAGTCAGGCCAATCAGCGCGTGAAACTCACCCACATTGGCGCCGAGATAGCCCTGCTTGGCCAGCCGCCCGACAGAAATGACTGCAAGCCCGATTATTAGCCACAATCCGATAGAATCAAATGGCGTAGCTGAATTCCCACCTGTTAACAAAATAAAGGCCACCAAAGGATAGAGGGTAAGCATCCCTGCCCCAACCTCGCGCCGCCATGGCATATTTTCAATCAGCACATAGCAAAGCCCTATGAGACCGATAAGCACACTCAGATTGACCCGCCACAATTCTTCCGAAGGATATGGGCCATACATGATGAATTTGTGCTTGGCATAAATGAAAGGCCAGCATGCCCCATGCCATCCAGACGGAAGACTGCCGCCCTGGTCGACCGTCCAACAGGCTTCCCGCTTGAGCCCATCTGGGTCAGACCAGACCGCCGAAAAAAGCGAAAAATCAAGAAGGGTGTAAATCTGGGTGAACCCAAAATACAATAAAAAAACAGACAGGGCTGCCACACTCAATGAACGGATCATCGCCCCAACAGAGCTGTAATCCGCCATGCTGGCAAACACATTATGCCACAACCAACCTGTTATGCCTGCTTCTGTTGCAGGAGGTGGTAATAACGGGGCGTCTGTTGTGCGAACAAATGCCTGTTCAGACTGCTGTTTTGCAGCCTTTTTCTTCTCGGCCATTCTACCGCTCCACCAATTTTACACGAGCATTGAACCAATTCATAAAAGCGGCTGTCAGTAATGAGAAGGTCAGGTAAACAGCCATCATCATGCCAATCATTTCGATTTCTTTACCCACCTGGTTCAACGCGGTTCCGGCAAAAATCGACACTAGCTCTGGATAAGCGATTGCGACCGCCAAAGATGAGTTTTTCGTCAGATTCAAAAACTGTGAGGTCAGGGGCGGAATAATCACCCGCAAAGCCTGAGGAATGATAATCAGGCGCAAAGTTATACCAGGGCGCAGTCCCAGCGAATATGACGCTTCTGTCTGACCTTTAGCTACTGCCAGAATACCCGCACGCACAATTTCAGCAATGAAGGCAGCGGTATATAAAGATAAAGCAAGCCATACTGCGATTAATTCAGGCACAATCACCATGCCTGTGCCTGACTGAAAGCCACGCCGCAGGGCTGGTCCTGTATCTTTAAATTCCGGAAGCCCCCAGTCCAGTGGGCTGCCCATGGCCAGAAACATCACAATAGTCGCACCGACAATCAAGCCCAGTCCTGCCCAGAACGCCGGAAAAGTCTGTCCGGTTTCATATTGCCTTTTGGTAGCCCATTTTGAAATCATCACAGCCCCAACGATCGCTGCGACAAAAACAGAAAACACATAAATGAAACCGTCACCAGCAAGTGGGGCAGGCAGATAAAGACCAGTGATATTAATCCCGGCAAACCCGGGGATCAGTTCTATCTGTTCACGTCGACCGGGCAAAGACCGCAGCACAGCGAAATACCAGAAAAATAATTGCAGCAACAACGGCAGATTACGCAGCATCTCGATGTAGATAGTGGCAAACCCTTTGAGGACGAGATTATTTGACAAACGCATGATGCCAATGCCAAACCCCAGCACAGTTGCAGCCAATATCCCCAGCGCGGCAACAACAAATGTGTTGATTATGCCAATAAAATACACATCCAGGTAAGTGGATTCACCGACATTATAGTCCATAACCCAGGTACCCAGCGTCGAGCTGATCTGAAAACCGGCAGTCTGTACAAGAAAGTTAAAACCAAGGGTTTTACCCTGTTCAGACAGATTTGAGACCGTATTATCCACCAGCCACCAAACGCCGAATATCAGAGCAAGGATTAAGCTCGCCTGAAATACTAACGCCCTCACGCGTGCATCATTAATCAATGCCATTGACGTTCTGGTACTGCTCATCTGAGGTCCTACTTGTAAAAATTTTAATTTTGAAAAGGGATTAGTGAAAATCAAAAAAATGCCTGACCCGGAAACCGGGTCAGGCGCAATGTTCAATTTAGCTTAGCGAATTGGCGCAGCATAAAGGATGCCGCCCTGGCTCCACAGAGCATTCACACCACGTGCCAGCTTCAGAGGTGTGTCAGGACCAACGTTGCGCTCATAGCTTTCGCCATAATTGCCAACCTGACGGATGATCTGGTATGCCCAGTCATCGGCCAGACCCAGCTCAGCACCGAACTTGCCCTCTTTACCGATGAAGCGTGCCTCAGCAGGTGAGATTTTGTTGTAAGTCATAGCGTTTACATTCTCAGAAGTAATGCCCATTTCTTCTGCGTTGATCATGGCGTTCAGTGACCAACGAACAATGTTGAACCAAACGTCATCACCCTGACGAACGACAGGGCCCAGAGGCTCTTTTGAGATGATTTCTGACAGAACCACGTGATCATCTGGGTTAGTCAACTTGCCGCGCTGCGCAGCCAGACCTGAACGGTCTGTTGTGTATACATCACAACGGCCAGCGTCGTATGCAGCAACAACCTCGTCAGCCTTTTCGAAAGCAACCAGGTTGAAAGACATGCCGTTTGCACGGAAATAGTCAGTGATGTTCAGTTCAGTTGTTGTACCAGTGTTTGTACAGATGTTTGCGCCATCAAGCTCTGTTGCTGAGTTCACACCCAGAGCTTTTGGTACCATCATACCTTGACCGTCATAATAGTTTACACCAGCAAAGTTAAGACCCAGCTGTGTGTCACGTGTCATGGTCCAAGTTGTGTTGCGTGACAGGATGTCAACTTCGCCAGAAGACAGAGCAGTAAAACGCTGCTTTGCTGACAAAGGTGAGAATTTCACTGCATTTGCATCACCAAAAACGGCAGCGGCAACTGCACGGCACATGTCGACGTCAAGGCCGGTCCATTTGCCATCATCGTCAGCATTTGAGAACCCTGGCAGGCCCTGGCTGACGCCACACTGAATAAAACCTTTAGCCCGTACATCTTCCAATGTACCAGCGGTAGCTGCTGAAGCGGCCAGAACACCAGCTACACCAGCAACGAGGAATGAAAATCTTTTCATTTTAAGCTTCCCTGATCTATTGTTGTTTTCCTCCCAGTTTGCACTGAGACGCTAATAGTATTACCACATAGCGGCAAAAAATGAACTGAATTAATAAAAACCGGCCTCATAATTGTCACAAAACACACATATTCACACAAAATCAGCGAAAAGAACTGAAGATGACGCGCAAAACCCACCATATAGACACAAAATTGGGCCATCTTGGCCTGTCACCAGATACCAATTTTGGTATACCGAACCCGCCTATCTACCGTACATCAACGATTCTCTCCTCAAGCATGGCCCAGCATCGGGGCGAGCTGCCCAAAGCCTATGATTACGGGCGTATCGGCACACCGACATCTGCGGCTTTCGAACAGGCCGTTGCCGCGATTTATGAAGCAGAGGCTTGTATTTCCACGCCATCTGGCCTGTCTGCTATCAACACAGCGATCCTGTCTGTGGTCAAATCAGGAGACCATGCGCTGTTTCCGGATTCGCTTTATGGCTCATCACGCCGGTTCGTGACCACGCTGTTATCTGATTTAGGGGTAGAGGTAAGCTTTTATGCCCCGCGGGCCAATGCGGACATTGCCGGCGCATTCAACGCCAACACCAGCCTGTTATATCTTGAATCCCCCGGCTCGCTGAGCTTTGAGGTTCAGGACATACCGGCGATGACCGCCCTTGCCCGCCAGCACAACATCACCACCATATGTGACAACACCTGGGGCACAGCCCTGCATTATCCGGTCCTGAAATTAGGCGTGGATATTGTGGTTGAGGCGGCAACCAAATATATCGCCGGCCATTCAGATGTAAATCTGGGCATTGCCGCAGCCAGTGGCCAGCATGGCAAAAAGCTGAAAACTGTGGCGCGCACGCTGGGTATGTGTGCCGGGCCGGAAGATCTTTATCTGGGCCTGCGCGGGCTGCGCACAATGCGGCTGCGGCTGGAACAGTCAGGCGCGAACGGCATTCTTCTGGCTGAACAGCTCAGCCGGCATCCGCTGGTAAGCGAGGTGATACACCCCGCCCTTCCCGGCTCACCTGATCATCAGATTTACTGCCGCGATTTTTCCGGCTCCTGCGGGCTGTTTGCGTTTGTGCTGCCAGACACCATTGCCCAGGACAAGCTGGACAAGGCGGTAGAAGAAATGGATATCTTTGCCATTGGCGACAGTTGGGGCGGCTATGAAAGCCTGATTAAACAGGCCCATCTGACCGGCAAAATGCGCCGGTTCACACCTGAACATACACCCGGCCACCTCATCCGTGTCTATGCAGGTATTGAACATGGGCCTGATTTATGGACAGATATCGCTGCGATGCTGGACAAGCTGGCCTGACCAACCCTCCGGCTTTATGCTGAAAATATCTTGCCCGGGTTCATAATCCCTTTGGGATCGATCGTCTGCTTGATCGATTCCATCACCCCCACAGCTTCTCCCAGCTCTGCGCGCAGATAGCTCTGCTTGCCCTGGCCAATGCCATGCTCACCTGTACAGGTCCCGCCGAAATCAAGCGCACGCTGAGACAGCCGTTTTGTAAAGGCTGAGATTTTATCCTGGGTTTCATGATCATCTGGCATACACATCGGCAGGCAATGGAAATTGCCATCTCCCACATGACCGATAATGGTGGAAATCAGGCCGGTCTGTTCAATATCAAGCCGGGTTTCTTCCACACATTCAGCCAGCCTGGATATCGGCACACAGACATCTGTTGACTGGCCGACAGCCCCGGGCATCATCGCCATGGTCGCATAATAGGCGTCATGCCGGGCTTTCCATAATTTCTTGCGTTCTGCCGGATCCGTGGTCCAGATAAACTCCTGATCCGTGTGGTCAGACGCAATCATCTTGAACTGGTCAGCCTGCTCAGCCACAGACTGCTCTGTGCCGTGAAATTCCAGCAGCAACAAAGGCGTTGATGGCAGAGACAGACCGGAATAGGCGTTACAGGCTTTGATCTGCAGCTCATCCAGCAATTCAATCCGTGCCACCGGTATTCCATATTGAATGGTCTGTATCACCGCCTGACAGGCTGCTTTAATCGACGGGAAAGAACAAATCCCGCCGGCGATCATCTCTGGTATCCCCTGTAGCTTCACTGTCAGCTCAGTGATCACCCCTAATGTGCCTTCAGATCCGATCAGAAGCCGGGTCAGATCATATCCTGCTGACGATTTGCGCGCGCGCCCGCCTGTGCTGATGATCCGGCCATCTGGCAGAACTGCCTCCAGCGCCAGAATATTATCCTTCATGGTCCCGTACCGGACCGCATTGGTCCCTGACGCACGGGTCGCCGCCATACCGCCAAGAGATGCGTTCGCGCCCGGGTCAATGGGAAAAAACAAACCGGTATCACGCAGATGCTCATTCAGCGCCTCACGTGTCACACCGGGTTGAATCACCACATCCATGTCTTCAGCATTAACCTGAAGAATTTTATCCATCCCATTCATATCAATGCATATTCCGCCATAAGGCGCATTGACATGCCCTTCCAGGGAAGAGCCCACACCAAAAGCAATCACTGGGCATCTTGTTTCATGACAGACAGAGATAATCTCTGATACGTCTTCTGCTGACTGGGCAAACACAACCGCGTCCGGCAGCTGCTGGGGAATGCGTGATGTGGTGTGGCTGTGATGGCTGCGCACGGATTCGCTTTGTGAAAGACGGTCACCGAATTTTTGTTTCAGCACGGCGACGGCCTGATCGATAGACTGGCGTTCAAACATTCTAAAATTCACTCCCGCAACGGCATCTTTTTGCGCTGATCAGCACTTCACCCTACAATCGACAGTGTGCTCAAATCAACGAAAAACCCGTCTATTGTTCAACTTTATCGGCCTGCAGAAAATCGAAATCCACCCCATCCGGGGCCTGCAGAACATGATCATGAAACAGCTTTTCATATCCCCGCCGCCTTACCGCAACAGGTTCAGGACGGCCCGCCTGCCGGGTCTGCATCTCTTGATCTGAAATCAGCAGGCTTAATGTGCGCCCTTCCACATCCAGACAGATATGATCACCTGTCTGCACCAGGGCCAGCGGCCCGCCCACAGCTGCCTCCGGGGCCACATGCAGCACAATGGTTCCGGCGGCGGTACCGCTCATCCGGCCATCTGAAATCCGCACCATATCCTTAACCCCGGCCTGGGCCAGCTTTTTCGGGATCGGGATCAAGCCGGCTTCCGGCATTCCGGGGGCCCCTTTCGGCCCGATCTGGCGCAACACCAGAATATCGTCCTCTTCCACATCCAGATCAGGGCTGTCAATGCGGGCGGCCAAATCGGCCATATCCTCAAACACCATCGCCCGCCCGGTATGAGATAACAAATGCGCACTTGCTGCGGCCTGTTTGATAATCGCGCCATCCGGGGCCAGATTGCCATATAACACCGCCAGCCCCCCTTCTGCATAAACAGGTCTGCTGGCCGGTTTGACAATATCCTGCGGCCAGTCCGGTATAACGGTCTGGGCCAGCTCATCTGCCAAGGTCCGGCCGGTCAGGGTCATCACCCCCAGATCAAGACAATCTGCCAGTTCAGCCAGCACCCTCACACCGCCACCTGCTGCGTGCAGATCTTCCATATACCCTGTCCCGGACGGTTTCAGATCAACAATCACCGGCGTATCTCGTGACAGCTCATCAAGACGGTCTAAAGACAGCTTTATCCCCAGCCGGCCGGCCATAGCAGTCAGATGAATAATCGCATTTGTTGACCCGCCAACAGCTAGCAGAACCCGCATCGCATTTTCAAAAGACGCTTTGCTCAGATAGGCGGCCGGGCGGGCTTTGCGCTGGGCCATATCCACAGCCAGCTGGCCGGTCTCCTCGGCGATTCTGCGCCTGTCTGCTGATACCGCCGGGGCACTGGCACTACCCAGAGGGGCCAGCCCCAACGCCTCAACCAGAAGCGCCATTGTGCTGGCTGTGCCCATCACACCGCAGGTCCCAACCGTGGGCACAAGCGCATCATTTGCCTCAGCAATCGCTGCTGCATCCAATCTGTCCGCCCGGTAATCCGCCCACAGACGGCGGCAGTCGGTACAGGCCCCGACCCGCTGGCCGCGGAAGCTGCCTGTGCTCATTGGGCCGGTGACCAGCTGCACAAACGGGACATCCGCACTTAACGCGCCCATCACCTGTGCGGGCACAGTTTTATCACAACCACCGATCAGAACCACCGCATCCACAGGCAGAGATTTCAGCATTTCTTCTGTATCCATCGCCATCAGATTGCGCAGATACATCGAGGTGGGATAAGCAAAGCTTTCATGCAGGCTGATGGTCGGAAACACCATCGGCAGGCCGCCTGCTGCCAGAACACCAGCTTTGACCTGGGCAATCAGCTCTTCAGAATTGCCATGACAGGGGTTGAAATCGCTGCCTGTATCCACAATCCCGACAACCAGCCGGTCAAGCGCGTCATCGCCGTAACCTGCCCCTTTGATAAAGGATTTGCGCAGGAACAAAGCAAATTCATCATCACCATATCGGGTCAGCCCCTTTTTCATTCCTGACGGCTCACCTTTGTCTGTCATCTGCTTATCCCTGTTTTGACCGCTGCGTTGTGCAAGCCTAGGTCTTCAGCGCCCGGTTGGCAATAAACACCGGCAACAGGCCAGCACAGACGATCATCAGGGCGGGGGCGGCGGCAACCTCAATCATCTCATCTTTGGCAAACTGATAGGTGAAGGTGGCGAATGTCTCAAAGGAAAACGGCCTTAACAGCAAGGTCAGCGGCAATTCTTTCATCACATCAACAAACACCAACAGCCCGCCGGCAATGATTGATTTCTGCAGCATAGGCAGAATCACGCGGCGCACAGTCACCCCGAACCCATGCCCCAGAATCCGGCCAGATTCCATCATATGCGGCGGCATCCGCTTCAGACCAGAAGTGACCGACCCATAGCCGACCGCCTGAAATCGGATGACAAGGCCAAATAACAGTACAAAAAAGCTGCCCGCCAGAACCAGATCATCTGACACCAGCCCCAGCATATCATCCAGAAAACCAGTGAAGCTCAGCACACCTATCGCCAGAATTGTGCCCGGAAACGCATAGCCTGAAGCTGCCATTCCCGCCAATATCCGGCCAAGCCGCCCTGACCGGTAGGCGGCCAGCAGCCCGACCAGAACGCTTAAACCCATCACTCCGGCAGCAGCCGACACCGCAAGGGTAAAGGATTGCCGGGTTAATGCAACCAGCGACAGGCTGGCCTCACCGCTCTGGCCGGTAAGCACAAAATTCAGCAGGATCGCGACCGGGCCAAAAAACCCGATAGAAACAGGCAACAAACACACAAAGATACAGATCACGGCCGCGCCCGGTGTGGGCGCGATCATCGGCACACCCAGCCGGCCAGCACCATGGTTCTGAAATGACCGGCGGGAGCGGGCAAAAATTTCAATCATCAACAAGGCCCCAACCAGAATAAACGCAATCAGGGCCAGCTGGGCAGCAGCAGGCATGTTATTCATCCCCAGCCAGACATTGAAAATCCCCAAGGTCAGTGTTTCCAGCGCAAAATAATCAACTGTGCCGAAATCAGACACCACCTCCATCAGCACCAGCGCCAGCCCCGCCACAATCGCCGGGCGGGCCAACGGCAGCGCGATTGACCAGAATACCGGCCGTCCGGCCAGCGCGGCCACCTCAAACATCTGTGCAGAGGTTTGCCTGAACGCGGTCCGGGCCAGAAGATAGATATAGGGATATAACACCGCCGCCATCATCACACTTGCCCCGCCGGCAGATCTGATCTCAGGGAACCAATAATCACGCACACTCTGCCAGCCGAACATATCTCTCAATGCGGTTTGCACCGGCCCGGCATATTCCAGAAAATCAGTATAGCTGTAGGCGATAATATAGGCCGGCATCGCTGCAGGCAGAACCAACAGCCAGTCAAACACATCCCGGCCGGGAAAATGATAGCGCGAGACCACCCACGCGCTGGACACCCCGAACAAGGTCGCCAGAACCCCGACCCCGGCCATCAGCAACAAGGTGTTGCCGACATAACGGGCCAGAACCGTCTGCAACAGATGCGGCATCAGATCAGCTGTATCCCCTGTGGCGGTGACCGCAATGGCCAGCAACGGGGCCATCATCACCACACAGACCAGAATCATGACCACAGGCACAGGACCGGCATAAAGCCGGATCAGGCTGGCAGACCCAGATTGTCTTATTGATGCGCTGACCATGCATATTCCCACAATTTACGGGCGGGATATCTGTGTAATCGCCCGTCTTTGTAAATAATAATCATTCTCAAAAAAGAAAAGACCGGACTACCAAAAGCTTGCCCGCATGATGGGAAAACAGCTGAGATCAGGACAGATTTATTCTGTGAACTGAGGGGGTTGCTTATTCAGGAAGGCGGATATCCCCTCCTGGCCATCCGGGGCTTCAGCTGAGCGGGCAAGATAACCGGCCTCAGTCTGCATCTGCGCCTCCAGAGACGCGCTCAGGCTGCTGTTCAGCAGATGTTTGATCCGCCCATAGGCCTGTTGCGGGCCATTGGCAAGCTGCGCGGCGGCTTCATGCGCTTCGGCCATCAGACGATCATCCTCAACCACGCGTGAAACTAGCCCCCATTCGGCTGCCTCGTCTGCATTTAACATACGGTTGGTGAAGATAAACTCATTTGCCCGCCGCATGCCGATCAGGCGTGGCAGATACCAGGTTGAAGACCCGTCAGGGCTTAATCCGGCCTTTGTATAGGCAGACACAAACCGGGCTGACCGGCCAGCCAGAACCAGCTGCGGAAAGCCGATAAAGGCCAGCCCGCCTCCGGCTGTCACCCCGTTCACAGCTGTGATAACAGGCGCGTTCATGCTGGCAAAACAGCTGACCGCCCCATGCAGATAATCTGTGACCTCTTTAAGATGTTCGGCAATCGCCGCCCCTTGCTCATAAAACCGGCTAAGATCGCCGCCTGCACAAAACGCCTTATCCCCTGCACCGGTCAGAATCACCGCCCGCACAGACGCCTCTTCAGCCAAATGCCGGGCCGCCTCATAGAGGGCTTTTGCCATATCCAGATCAATGGCGTTCATCTGTTCTGGCCGGTTAAGCGTAAGTGTGGCCACATTGTCGCTTTGTTGTTTCAGAATCGGGGACATGAAACCGCACCTCCTGTTATGTTGCCAACGTCTTGGTCTTGTCAGACTAACATCTTGCACCCGGCGCGAGAAGAGCTAGACTGACGAGACCAAGATCAGCAGGCGAACGTAAAAGAGGGGGAAGATGATGGAGCTTGTGATCGCCGGTATAATCGCCTGTCTGGCGATGGATGGGTTTCAGCGTCTGCTCTGGCTGACAATTGGCCAGCCGCCCTCAAACTGGGCTGTGGTCGGCCGCTGGGCTTTTATCGTGCTGCGCTCAGCCCGGCTGTATCAGCCTGATATTGACACCGCCCCGCCTGCCCCGCGAGAGCTGCCCTTTGGCTGGTTTGTGCATTATGCTGTCGGGGTTGGGTATGCGGTGATTTATGCCGGCCTGATGCAGACCGGCCTGCTGACCGCCAGCCTGTTTGACGGGCTGATGTTCGGTATCGCTTCTGTAATTGTGCCCTGGCTGTTTTTCCTGCCGGTGATGGGCAAAGGCATCATGGGCACAAACACGCCTGCCCCGGTGCGGGTCTGTGTGCTGGCTCTGGCCAATCATTGTGTGTTTGGTGTGGGTATGGCGGCCGGGTTCCAGCTGGCAGCCTGACCGCTCAGCCAGATAACCTGACAGGCCGCTTCTGCCTAGCTGCCCAGCGCCTCATGCACAAAGCCGTAGATCTCATCTTTCATACGGCGATAGCTGGTCATCTCATCTTCTTCAATAATTTTCATTGATCCGCCGACCAGGGCCTTGCGGCGGATCATCGCAAACACTTTGATATGGCGGTTACATTCATCTGAAATTTTTGCGATCTGACGGCGGGCCAGATGGGTGACCCGTGTTTCAATGAATTCAGCCTGCACAGCAGCCTTCATACGAGAGGCCGCATCATAATTAATCTTTCCCATCTGGCTCAAAGCGCTGTTCTGGGCCAGATTGATCTGGTTCTCAAAACTGCCTAAATCCGCTGCTGATGGTTTCGGCAGTTCAATGAAAAAATTCATGTCATCTGCGCCGGGTGACATTTTTTTATATCCGGCCAGGCGAAATTGCTGAATCAAAAGATCTCTGTCTTTCAATTCTTTAAGCGCAACTCTTATTGATGTGGTTGAAATCACCGGATCATAGATAATGGTCGACAGATCCAGAATCCGTTTCATTTTCCCGGCCTGTTCAAATTCAATTTTGCGCAGAGATTCAATCTGCACTTCACACGGATCAATTGCTTTCAATGTTTCCAGAAAATCTTCTAACAACTGCTCGGCCATGGCCTTCACCGACAGCGAGTAGGAATCATCTGAAATCTTCACATCAAAACTTATCATGGCACAATCTTCTCACCCCAAACATAGACATGTTGCAGCATATAACGGTCGGCGGGCGTCTGTCACTACCCTAAGCGCGCTTCAGCTTCGGCTGGCCTTGTCTGTTCACCTCAGCAGCAGCACCAATATGACAGCTGTTGATCCCATCTGTTTTTCATTCACGCCTGAAGACGGATACTGCCTGCCTGATACGATTTTTGCAGCGCAGATGGTCATTTACAGCACTTCTGATCAGCGCCATCTGATGATACTCCTCATATTTCAGTTGTCGTTTTCGTTTATTTGGGGCTGTTATGATTCCGCAAGATATTGCTCTATTCAGCTTATTATTACCTGCGATCCCATTAAATATGGTGGCGGTGAATTTCCGGTATACGGCTCTTGCAGGTCTGATCCGCCAGATCCATGGCATGGCTCAGAAACAAACAGATCATGACCGGCCGCCGGCTGTTTTGCTGCGTGAGGTTCATCTGCTGCAGACCCGGATCACATGTGTGAAATTCAGTCTGTTTTTTGGTGGTTTGTCATTTTTGTTTAATCTGCTGGCTGTCGGGCTTCTGGTTCTGGGGGCAAAGACAGTCTCTTACGTGTTTTTCATCGCCACATTGGCCTGCCTGTCATCTGCCATTTTGCTGTTTTTGTACGAAATCAGCCGCTCAACCGAAGCTTTGTCTTTGCATATCTCTGATATCCGCCAGTCCGGACGGTAAAGGCTTCTGGCCCCTGCCCCCAGCAGACAGGCTTGCACCAGACCGCCTGTTCAGCCTAAGTTTGACAGGCTGTCTCCTCATCTGTGTCCGGATACTTCCTGCTCATGTCAAAACAACTGCCTTATTTTGATGACTGCCCTCTGGCTGTTGATATCCGCCGTGGCGGGTATGTTGAATCCACTCATCTTGTCGATATCGCTGTGGTGGATAGTGACGGCCGCATCATTCTGGGCTATGGCGAGACCGAACGGCCTGTATTTCCGCGCTCTGCAATGAAACCGCTGCAGGCACTTGTTCTTGTTGAACAGCTTCAGCAGGCAGGCCTGGACCAGACCCTTTCAGCAGAACAGCTCTGCGTCACCTGTGCCAGCCATAATGGCCAGCCTGAACATCTGCGCGCGGCAGGCGGCTTGCTCAAACAATTTGATATCTGTTCTGATCATCTGATCTGCGGGGCGCATTGGTCACTTGATCAGGACAGCCTGATTGACCAGGTCCGCACCGCCCGGGCCCCGACCCGTCTGCATAATAACTGCAGCGGCAAACATGCCGGCATGCTGGTTCTGGCCCAGCTGATCAACGCGCCATTTGACGGCTATCACCGGCTTGACCATCCTGTTCAGCAACGCATTCTGGGCTGTCTTGAAGCTATGGTGGGATGTGATCTGACCGGTTACGGTGCAGGTGTGGATGGCTGCGGGGCCCCGGCTCTGGCCGGACCATTGGGCAACTGGGCACGCGGCTTTGCCCTGTTTACAGGTGAAGGGCCGCTGCCCGAACCACGCCAGGCCGCCTGCCAGACCTTAACCCAGGCGATTGCTGATGCCCCGCATCTGATCGCTGGCGACCGGAGGCTCTGCACAACAGTCAATCAGGCCTTTGGTGCGGCTGTGACGGTCAAGGTTGGGGCAGAAGGGGTCTATGCTGCCGCCTTTCATGAACTGGGGCTGGGGCTGATGCTGAAAGCCCGTGACGGGGCCAGACGGGCGGCTGAACAGGCCCTTCTTCATGTCATGCTCAGGCTTGGATTTGACCTGCCCGCCGCGCTGGCAGAGGCGTTTCAGCCTGAACTGACCAACTGGGCAGGAAAGCCGGTCGGGGATATTCTTGTCCGGGATCAGGCCCGCCCTTTATGACCACCGCGTTTGAAATCCGGCCTGTCCGCTCATCAGAAGCTGATCATCTGCTTCATCTCTCAGACGCCTATATGGACAGCCTTTATCCGGCCGAAAGCAATCATCTGGTCAGCCCTGACAAGCTCCGGCGGGAGGCACTGGTGTTTTTGGGCGGCTTTTGCGGTGCAGACTGTCTGGCCTGTGTGGCCCTGATGGCCGGGCACAAGCCCCATTATGCAGAGGTCAAACGCCTGTTTGTCAGTGATGACGCCCGTGGCCGCGGCTATGCCCGCCTGCTGATGACAGAGCTGGAAAGACAAGCAAAACGCCTGCAGATCAGCTGTCTGCAGCTGGAAACAGGCATTCACCAGCCAGCCTCTCATGCGCTGTATTTGTCTCTGGGCTATCACCAGATCCCGCCATTTGGCGATTATCAGCTTGACCCGCTCAGCGTGTTTTTTGAAAAACAGCTGATCTGACAGACAGCCTGCTTTACCCATCCGGCCTTACTTTGTTAGGCTGGGGTCAGACCAAGGATGAGACCCATGCAGATTGACCTGTCCCCTGCTGCCCAAGATCAGCCCGCCTGCCCGCGCTGTCACAGCCCGTTACAGACCATTGTGGTGCACGGGCATGAACAATGTGCGGTCTGCAAATCCAATATCCTGGAATGCTGCTCTGGCGAGGTCTGCCAGCCTGACCGGCCTGCGCCTAAACGCCCTCAACAAGGATAAGATCAGTTTCAGACGCCTGCTCCCTGACCAGCTTTGCAGCTGTATAGCCATCAGAAAAATAAAACCGGCGCGCCTCATCCATACTGTCAAACTCCAGCAACACAACCAGTCCCTGCTGATTGCCTTCCAGAATGTCAACATCAGGGTTCCGGGCCAGCAACCGCCCGCCATATTCACTGATCAGAGGTGTGGACATTTGTTTGAAGGTTTCAAAGCCATCTTTGTCATGGACGCGGATTCGCGCGATCAAATACGCCTTTGCCATATCCTCAGCCTCCGCGCTCAAACACAACTGTCCCAGAAACAGGGTCGGTGACGCCCAGTTCAGGCGAAATCTCTTCCAGCAGGTCTCTTGCTGTATCCAGCAGGGCGATCATCTGTGGTCTGGCCGCGGCCATAGCCGCCTCACTTTCCCACAACCCATAGCCGACATAAGTCCGCTCACCGGTACGGGCCAGAATATGCAACAGCTGCCCCTCCCACTTATCCGCAGCGGCGAATTTGTCTTCCAGCACGGCCTGACAGCCCTCTTTCACCAGAAACCGCACAACATTGGTATATTTTGCCATCATCTGAACTCCCTGTACTCTGAACGCCCCTTACATCTTACCCCTGGCCCGGGGCTTTATAGGCACCGGCCATCGCTGCCGCTTTTGCACCAATCGCGTTGAAATCTGTGACTTCCAGAATTTCCATATTGGCAAACGCCCCAGACGCCAGGACCAGCATTTTTATCGCGCCCATGGTTTCAAAATCAGGGGCCTCACCAATGGCGACCACATCATGACTGCCTCTGGTCAGATATAACTCATCCAATGTTCCGCCGGCTTTCGCCATCATCGCGCCAACGGCTGCTTTGCGGTCTTCTTCTGGGTTTTTCATGAACCCGGCCAGGCCTTGGGTGGTGTAACTGCCGATTGCTATGAATTTCATCTTTTCTCTCCCTTTTGCTCTACTTGTCTTTGCAGAGGTTTGTTTTGGTTTCCTCATCATGCCGGTATAATATTATACCAGATGGTAACCATAACACAGGCTTGTTCTAACTTCAAAATCACCGCCTTGAGGACAGCTCTTAACTCCTGCAAAGGGCCGGAGGGGAAACAGGGACTTTTCGCTGGCCTGTTTCGCCCTATGTCAAAGGTATGAGACCATATCGACATTTGATCACATTCACTGTCTTTCTGCTTGCCCTTATTATCTCCTTTCATTCGGGCCCGGTACGGGCTGACCAGACTGACCCGCGTCTGCCTGGTCTGTTTGACAGCTTACGCACCGCACCAAATGCTGCAGCTGCTCAGGCCACAGCTGACCGGATCTGGCGCATCTGGTCTGAAAATCCGGATAACGCGCTGCTCACACAAACCCTTAATGAAGGGGTGGCCCAGATGAATGCCGGCCGCCTGCGCGAAGCAGAACGGCTGTTTACCTCAGTGATAGAGGCTGATCCCGATTTTGCTGAAGCCTGGAACAAGCGGGCAACTTTATATTTTCTGATGGGGGCTTATGATCTGTCCAAACGGGATATTGCCCAGACCATCGCGCGCGAGCCGCAGCATTTCGGGGCCTTGTCCGGCCTGGGGTTGGTGGAAACCCATATCGGCAATTATGACGCCGCGCTGAAAGCCTATGAACAGGCCGCGGCCATTCACCCCTTTATGGACGGGTATGATGATATTGTCAGCGCGCTGAAAAAGCTGGTCGAGGGCACAGCCTTGTGACCAGCTGACACGGCCTGAAAGGGCCGGATAGCTGGAACTGGGTTTAAAGACCGCACTGTATGCAACCTGAGGGGAACTGTCGTCGCTAGAGGCAACAGCAGATGAGACCATTTTTTATCCTGATCACTGCTATTCTGGCGGTGTTTATCGTGATTTCAGCTCATGTCTATATGGGCAGCGGTCTGTTTGCGGGTCTGTTCACCTTTACCATTTATTATCTGGCCTGGGAGCTGACTATTTGGCGGTTGCGCGCCATCCTACAGTCTGATCATCCCGAAGACCTCTCAGACCCGCGTCATGAGGTTCATATCACCACTGACTATCTCAAAGATGACAAGCAGGACTGACAGACAGCCCGCCCGATCACCTTCCCTCACTATTTCGCTTTTCAACGCTCTTGATCCGTGATGAACTCTGCTGGTCATACTTTCACGTGCCTTTGTTCAGGAGAGCGGTGCAATTTCTGCCTATCCTTATGCCAGCAGGCCGGTCTTTCTGGCTTTCTTTTTATATTCTTTTGCGCTGGGAACGCTGTTTCCGCGGATGGGTGACCTGCAGCTTCAGATGGGCCTCAGCGAGGGCGAACTTGGCCTGTCTCTGGTTGGCGCGCCCATAGGGGTTCAGCTGTCTTTGCTGGTGGCCAATCATGTTGTTGCGCGCTTCAGCCTGGCAAAAGTGATGATCACGGGGCTGGCTGTGATTATGGCTGTTTATGTGGCCACGGCGGTTGCTGGCTCAACGGCTTTATTTTTTGCACTGCTGTTTGTTATGGGTTTGTCTGTCGGCATTCTTGAAGTGGCGGTGAATCTGGAAGCAGACCGGGTGGAATATGGCCTGAAACAGCGGATTATGAACCGCGCGCATGCGTTCTGGTCATTGGGGTTTTTCGCCACCGGCCTGTTGGGGGCGGTGATGGCACAGCTTGGCGTGTCTGTTCTGGTTCATTTTGCCGGTTTTGGTCTGTCGGTGGTGGTGGTGA